>NZ_JALKAS010000001.1:1915572-2234834 GCF_023015695.1 Jannaschia sp. S6380 | reverse complement strand
CTGGCCTTCGGCATCCGCATGACCTTGAGCGGCCATTCGACATTGCCGCGCACCGACATGTGCGGCCAGAGCGCGTAAGACTGGAACACCAGCCCCGAATTGCGCCGGGCCGGATCGACGGACCAGTCGCGGTCGCCGTCCGACACGGTCTGACCGTCGAACACGATCTGCCCTTCGCTGGGCAACTCCAGTCCCGCCAGCATCCGGAGAAGTGTGGTCTTGCCGCAGCCCGAGGGGCCCAGCAGGACGAGGAACGCGCCGCCGGGCACCGAAATCGAGACATCGCGGACCGCCGCGAAATCGCCGAAACGCTTGGTGAGGTGTCGGATTTCAAGCATGGGGTCCCTTCAGTTTTGCAGCCAGGGCTGGGATTTCGATTGCAGGCGGTTGGCGATCAGCGTGGCGGCGAGCGAGAGGAACAGGATCACCACCGTGATCGCGTTGGCGAACTGGCCGAACCCTTCGGAGGCATAGCGATACGCCAGCACCGACAGGACCGGCATCGTCGGCGTGAAGAGCAGCACGACCAACGACAGGTCGCGGATGATCTTGACGAAAATCAGGATGCCGCCTGCCGTCAATCCGCGGATCGCAAGCGGCACGGTGATCGCGGCCAGCCTGCGCACGAAGCCCGCCCCGGTGATGCGCGCGCTCTCCTCCAGCTCGCCGCCGACCTGCTGGATGACGGCCCGCCCGGTCTGGACCGAGAACGGCAGCAGGTAGGCCGTGCCCGCGATCACCAGGAGCGCGAAGGTGCCGTAGAGTGCGGGGAACGGCCCGATGGGCGCCCCGAGATAGGCGATATAGGCCGCGCCGAACGCGATGCCCGGCACCAAGAGCGGCAGGAAGCTGATCTGCGTGATGGCCGCCGACATCCAGCCCTCGCGGAACCGCGCCGTTGTGTAGGACGCAAGCAGCCCCACGATCATGCCGGTAATGGCCACGCAGAGCCCGAGTGCCAGCGTGACCGTCAGCGCGCGCACGATATCCTCGTTATGAGCGATGCCGGGAATGCCCTGCGCGAAGGACGGGTCGCTCCGCCCGGTCCAGTAGTGCAGGGTCCAGCCCGAAAAGAGGTTGGCCGAGGAGGGCGCGAGGCTGGACGCGGTCAGTACGATGACCGGCACCACGGTCGAAGCGAGCAGCACGGCCATCGCCGCGCCGAAAAGCGGCCAGCGTGCGCCGCGCAGGTCGAAGCGTTTGGCCCGCCCGCCCTTCCCCGTAATCGTGGCATAGGAGCGACGCCCCGAGACGATGCGGTTGCCCGCCCACAGAAAGGCCCCCGAGATCAGCACCAGCAGGATGCCGATGACGTAGCCGCGCCCGACCTGTCCCACCTCGATCATGCCGAACAGACGGGTCGACAGCGTCTGCATCCGCACCGGCAATCCCAGCAGCGCCGGCGTGGCGAAATTCGAGACCGCGCCCGCGAAGCAGAGCGATCCGGCGGCCACCAGGGCGGGCATCGTCACCGGCAGGATAATGCCCAGCAGGATGCGCCGCCCCCTGACGCCCGCGATCTGCGCCGCCTCGACCAAATCGGAGTTCACGGTGGCCAGCGCCGCGGCGATGATGGTGAAGGCCAGGCTGAAATAGTGCAGCGTCAGCACGATCAGCGTCGGTACCAGGCCCCAGGCCAGCCAATCCGGGATGTCGAGTCCCTGTCCCTGCAGCCAGCCGACCTGTCCTCCCACGCGGTCGTTGCGGAACAGCGCGCCCCAGGCCAGGGCGGCGGCGAAGGACGGGATCATGAAGGGCAGGGTGGCCATCACGCCGATGATCCGGCGATAGGGCACATTGGTCATCACCACGAGCCAGGCGAGGAACCCGCCCAGCAACACGCAGCCCGTCGATACCACCACGCCGATCAGCAGGGTGTTGCCCAGGGGCTTGTAGAACAGGTTCGTCGAAAGCCGCCCCGTGAGCACGTCCGACCACGCGCGGATGGTGTCGGGCTGCAGCGTGAACAGCACCGTGCGCAGGAGCGGCAGGACGATCAGTGCGATCAGGATCGCCAGGACGCCCGCCTTGAGAATGGTGCCCTGCCGGAAGATCACCCGGCGGCCCTGTCGGCGCGCGGCAGCATTGGCCATCGAGATCACCCCTGTTCAGTGGGTCGAGAACGGCACGGGGGCGGACCCAATGCCATCCCCGGTGCGGGATCCGCTATTGCAGGGTCAGGATCAGGTCGCCGATCTCGGCCCGGATCGTCGCCGTCTCGGCCGGTGCGATCCGCCAGGCGTTGAACGTGTCGAGCGGGACCGCATCGGGATGCGGCGGAATGTCCGTCCGCGTCACGTAGTCCCCGGCGACGTAGAAGGGCGCGAGGCCGGGGCCGCCGGTCTCGCTCTCGTCGCCCATCAGGAAGTCGATGACGAGCCGCGCGGCGGCGGGGTTGTTGGGTTCGGCCGCCAGGGCCAAAACGGCGGGGAAGATGATGCCCGGCGCGGGCTCCACTTCGTTGGCGACCTGCAGGGCCCAGCCCTCGTCCTCGTTGTCGCAGCGGTCGGAATAGCTGGTGAAGCCCACGGGCGGGGCCTCCTGCCCCGTCGCGCCGACGGCCACGTTCACGTCATCGGTGGACCCGACCAGGATCACGTTGTTGGCGAACAGGTCCACGATGAATTGCTCGCCCGCATTGGTCGCGCCATCCAGCGCGAGCGCCTTGCCGAACTGCGCCTCGTAGGCCCCGGCCATCTCGTCGGCGCGCAGCACGATCTCGGTCATCAGGTCGAGGTAGTCGCCCCGCTGCAGCGGATCGACCATCACGACGCGCCCGCGCCAATCCTCCGTCGTCAATTGCCACAGGTTGGTGACGGGGGCGCCGTCGGGATGGGCCTCCTCGTTATACATCAGGACCTTGGTGGACAGGCGTTGCGCGAGAAGGGGTTCGCGGTAGTTCTGCGGCACGCGCTCGGCGACGCGCGGCGGAACATAGGGCCTGACAATGCCGGTCTCCAGGAGCTCGCCCAGGACAACCGGCGTGTCCGAGGTATAAACGACATCCGCGTTGGTCACGCCGGCCTGCGCCTCGGCCCGAAGCCGGGCGATCTGTTCGGTCGACGAGATGTCGAAGCCCTGCAGGTCGATGCCGGGATAGGCCTCCTCGAAGGCCGTCTCCACGCGGCCGATGCGGCTGGTGAAGGAATAGACCGTCACGGTCCCTTCCTCCTGCGCCAGCGGCAGCAACTCCTCCGGCCCCATTTCATCCAGATGGCCATCGGCCAGCGCGGCCGAAGACAACAGAATACCGATCGCGCCGAGGCGCGTTGCGTTGCGGGACGTCATGTGATCCTCCCTTGAATCCTCGTTTTCCTAGTCGAAGCGCTCGATCAATTGCCCCAGGCGGTCGAGTTTCTTGAGCGACTCGTCCTTCGCGGTGAGGCCGGCGGCGATGACGAGCGCGTTGCACACCGTCATCGGCACGGTCAGGGTCTGGAACGCATCCTGGTCGCCGGAGCGGGGCGCGGTCAGGATGTGATCGGGGGGCGGCGAAAGAAGCGCGCCCGATTTGCCCGATACGATGATCGTTTCGGCACCGATTTCGCGCGCCGTCTCTATCAGGGCGGCATAGCCGCGCGGCGGTCGGCGGAAGGCGAAGCTGAGCACGACGTCGCCCGCCGCGAGGCCGAGCATCTGTTCGGCCAACCCCCTCGGGTCGGTGTCGAGTTGCTGGACGTCCTTGCCGAAGCGTCGGAACCGTTTGACCATCATCAGGGCGAGAACCTCGGCATTGCCGTAGCCGTAGATGAAGATGCGGTTGGCGCGCATCAGGAGGGCCGCGATTTCGGTGATCCGGTCGGGGGTGATGAATTCCTCGATCCGGCCGAGGGCCTGCATCTCGTCGCGCGCGAGCTTGCCGAGAACCGTGTCGGACCCGGCTTCCGCAATAGTCTTCTCGAACCGCGTCGCGGTCTCGCGCGTGGCGATGAACTCGTCGCGCAGCGCGTCGCGGAAGGCGGCATAGCTGTCGTAGCCCAGCTTCTTCGCCAGTCGCGACGCGGTCGCCTCGTGTACGCCCACGGCGCGCGCCAGTTCGCCCGCGGTGCCAAGGGCCGCGGCCGTGGGGCTCTCGATCACGTTCTCCACCAGTCGCCGCTCGCTGGGCGTCAGGGTCGGGGCCTGGCCGGAAATTTTCTGCAGGAGGGACATGATGGCTCGGGAATAACTGCAAGCATACTTTCATGTATGGCATTTAGATGCAAGTTATCTTGCCTAAGGGCATAGTTCAGGCGACCTCACGGAGCCGAGGCATGACTTACACGACCACCGGATAGGCCACGCCTTTCCGGACCAGCGCCGGCGCAGGAGAACTCTCAGGTGGAGTGACAAGCGCAGGTCGCGAGCCGGCCCGTGATACGTTCCGCGACGCGTAGCCCGCTACGCGTTCGCCGGCGCTGCCTGTTCTCCGCTTGTGCAACGCGTCAACGTCCCTTGCCAGGAACCATCTCTAGTCGTGCCGCAGGATCGTCAGACTGACGGTTTTGTACACAATCGATTGGCGGTCGACATAGCCCCTGAAAGTGGCGGGCGGACACCGGAATACTCAGCGTAGAAGGCGACGGCTCCCGCAACTTCGTCGAGATATATGACGTGCCGCATTTCGCGCGCACCGTCACCGGCAACCCTGTTTGCCGCCACTCCCTTTAAACGACAATCAGTATCAGCATGACGATGGCCATCCCCATCATCATCAGGTTCTCGGTCAGGCTCACGAAGCCGAGCGGCACGTTCGAGTTGCCGCCCACACAGGCGCATTTCAGCTCTCGCCTGTCGACATAGACCGCCTTGAACACGCTGATCGCGCCGACCGTGGCGATGAAGAGCGCCGCGGGGGCGGCAAGCCAGGTCAGCAGCATGCCCGTCATCAGAATGCCCGCCCCGGTCTCGACCCAGGGATAAATATAGGCATAGGGCACCCATTTCCGCGCCAGCAGGTCGTAGTTGAGGAACATCGTGGTAAAGCCTTCGATATCGCGGAGCTTCTGCATCCCCAGCAGGATCATCGCGACTGAGATGAACCACCCGAGCGTCTGCCATGTGACGGCGCCGAGAAAACCGATGGACAGCGTGAGCGCGGTCGCGGCGGCCACGGCGAAGAGGTAGATCACCGGTCTGTAGGTCTTAGCGTTCGGGTCGTGGTCGGTAAGACGCGCGCGCAGGGCATCGTAGCCACCGACCCGCTCGCCCTCGATCCAGACCTGCGGCGTCGTGGAGACGTCGTGTTCCTTCTTGAATGCATCGACCTCCGAGCGGTCTCGGAACAGGCGGTCGTCGACCTCGAAGCCCTCGCGGTTCAAGAGCCAGCGCGCCTTTTGGCCCGATGGGCACAGATGGTTCGGGAGGGCCATGCGGTAGAGGACGGCCGTCTTGCCGGTCGCGGCGGTGGCGGGATCCGTTGTCACATCGGCGACGTCTCGGGTGTCCTTGGGCATGATGGGTCTCTTTCGTCTCAGGGTTCGGTTCGGGCTGTGCCGGGGGCTGCATCGCCGACTGCTTCAATCTCCGCGATCTCGCCGCGCCTGGATGATCGTCAGCACGCCGCCCATGTGGAGCGACATCCGGGCCCGCGTCTGCAAGAAAAGGACGTGGTCCTGCGCGTAGGTATCGAGATGGATCGGGCCATGCATCACCAAGGTCGAGGCGCCGATCATCGCAAAGAACCGGCCTTGGCCGCTGCCACTGTGATGACCTGCGCTTTGAAGACCATTGTAGCGTCGTTCTGCTGTGCCATTGCCGTCACTTCAATATACCCGCATAGGGTATATAGCCAAGATGTCACCCGAAGGTTTCGCGAAAAAGGAGTGCCGCCGCATGAAGGCCAACAAGCAAAGGGCGCTGGATCGCCTGTCACGGCTCGAAGGACAGGTGCGCGGTGTCGCCAAGATGGTCGAAAGCGACCGTTACTGCATGGACATCCTGGCGCAGACGGCCGCGATACGATCCGCCGTACTCGGCGTCGAAAGGCTCGTTCTGGAGAACCACGCCGAGCATTGTGTCGAGTCCGCGATTGCGAGCGGAGACCCCGAAGAACAACGCGCCAAGTTCGACGAGCTGATCGGGCTATTACAGAAGGCGTCCCGGTAGGTATTTCAGGCCAGCGCGTGCCCCTGCCGCCGCATCGCGGCAAGCCCCACGTCGACCCGGAAGCGGAACGGTACCAACCACCTCGGTGCGGGGACGTGATCGGCATCGGATAGTCCGACGCGCGGGACGTCACGAGTGCCGAAGCGATAAATTCCATGGCGGAACAGGTGGCGTCGGTCCCGGCGGACTGGACGGGCGCGGCCCCTGCTTGGCATCCTGTCGAACCTGATCGATCGGCGTCTGACCCGCGCAGGTGTCGTCCGGCACGCCGACCGGATCGGCGTCGGTGTCACGCGCGTTCATCCAGGGGCGCAGCCGTGACTGAAGATCCACGGGGCCGGCTCGGCCGAGCGCCTGGCGCGGATGGGGCGGGCGCGTTGCATTCGACCGCGACCATCGCCCCCCCCGTGGCCAGACAAGGGCGTTGCACGCAGGTCGCGGCCAGATGGATGCATTGCGGCGTGGCGATGCCCCCGTTTGGAAGCAAGACTACGTATTCCGGAGGTGGGAACGAGGCAGCGGCGACCACGCACCTCAGGGCGCCGACCCCGGTACGCCCTGGCACGAAGGATGACGCCCTCCATTGCCGTGGAACTGATGCCGTCACGGCCATCAACGGTGGCCAGCCTGCGAGGCGCCGCGGCGGCGTTGACATGGGCCCGTGATTGGTGAACCGTTTCACCGGATGGACGGGTGGCGTCCGCGAAAGGCCATGGTGCTTGCTGGGCATGACAGAACCGGATCCCAAACCGTTCGCCCGTCGCGTCACGATACGGGACGTGGCCCGCCGGGCCGGCGTGTCCGTGGGCACCGTTTCCCATGTTCTCAATGGCAGCAAGGCCGTGTCTGACGGCACGCGGCGCGCGGTGACTTGTGCGGCGGATGACCTGGGATATCGGCCCAACACGATGGCACGCTCCCTGATCTCGCGGCGCGCCGTCCCCGGGCGTCCGGCCCGGGCCGACCTGCCACGGCTGATCTCGGTGGGATACATTTCCATCGACTACATGGTGATGCTGGGCAACGCGCCCCAGTCCGGCGAGCGCGTCACCTCCGACGGCATTACCAAGATGCTGGGCGGGCCCGCGGCGAACGTCGCCGCCTTCGCCGCAGCCGGAGACCCCCCCGCACGCATCGGCGTCGAGATGGTCACCCAGCTCGGGCGCGACGACGACAGCCTTTGGGCGCTGGAGCAGCTGTCCGAACGGGGCGTCGACCCGAGCGGCGCGCTGCAGGCGCCGGGGACGCGCCTTTCGCGGTGTATCGTCATGGTGGAGCCGGGCGGCCGCCGCACCATCATCAACGAACCTTTTCAGGTCCGCGCCGACACGCTGGTCGACCATCTGGCCCGCCGCCCCCCCGGCGAGTTGCCCGTCGTGGTGCATTTCGACGGGTTCCACGCCGACATCGCGCAATCTGCGGAGCCATCGCTCCGCGCGGCGGGGCACCGTATCTCGGTTCATTCGGCGGGGCTGTCGTCGGACTGGCTGACGCTTGACGGGCTGCGCGCCTTGATGGGGTTCTGCGACGTGCTGATGCTCAACCGTGAGAGCTTCGAGGCCATGACCGCCCGCGCCCCCGACCTCGCCGCCGACCCCGGCCGCGCCTTCGGCCCGCCTGGTGGCCATCCCTGCTGCGGGATGCTGGTGCTGACGCGGGGCGCGGAGGGGGCCACGCTGCTTCGGCCCGGCGCGGCGCCGGTGAATTGTCCGGCCCCGCCGGTGGAGGTCGTGGATGCGACGGGGGCAGGTGACGCGTTCACGGGGCTTTTTCTCGCCGGCTGGCTGGCAGGGGACATGGGGGAGGACGCATTGTCGCGGGCGGTTCGGGGCGCCAGCGCCTCGCTCGCCACGATGGGCGCGCAGGGGGCGTTGACGGGCACGCGGGCTTCGGCGGCTGCCGCGGCGGGGGTCTAGGATGGATGCGGACGCGACGGCCCGCCTCCTGTGCGTGGGCGACATCGACATGGACCTGATCGTACGCGTGCCGGCCCCGCCGTCGCGCGACGGTAAGGTGGACGGGCGGCGGATCGCCCAGACGCCCGGCGGTATGGCCGCGAACGTTGCGGTGGCCGCGCGGCGGCTTGGCACGCGGACGCGGCTTCTGGGGGCGGTGGGCGACGACGCGTTGGGACGCGAAGCGCTGGCGGCGCTGACGTCCGAGGGTCTGGATCTGAGCCATGTGGCAACGCGGCACGGCGAGGCGACGTTCTTCTGCGTGATCCTCGTGGACGACGAGGGGGAGAAGTCGCTGGTCAAGGTGATGAGCCCGGCCTTCCTGCCGCGCGCCGACGAGATCATGGCAGCGGCTTTCGCGGGCGTGGCCCATGTCCACCTGACGGTGGCGCGGGCCGATCCGGGTCTGGCGGTCGCGGCGATGGCGCGGGCTGCGGGGGCCACGCTGTCGCTGGACCTCGAGGCCGCAGACCTGCCTGCCGACCTGCCGCAGGGGGGCGGCGCGCTGGCGGACCTGCTGGCGAGCGTCGACCTGTTGTTCGTCAGCGACCGGAGCCGCGCGGCGGTGGAGCCGGTGCTGGGCCCGCTGACCTCCGAGGGGCGGGCCGTGATTACGACGCGCGGGCGCCAGGGCGCCATGCTGGAGCGGAGCGGCACCCGCACGCAGATCCCGGGCCACCGCGTCCCCGTGACAGATACGTCCGGCGCGGGCGACGCCTTCGCGGGTGCGTTCCTGTCGGCGATGCTGGACGGCGCGGACGACGCCACGGCCCTGTGCCGGGCCAACGCGGCGGCGGCCCTTTCCACGCGGGCTTACGGCGCGCAGGCAGGCGCGCCCACCGCCGCCGAGATGGCGGCGTTTCTCGATGTGGACGGGGTGCGGGATGCCTGACAGACGGTTCGACTACGTCGCGCAGGCGCAGGCGCGGGGCCATCCCGCACCCGACGCGGAGACGATGCAGGGGCTACTGGATATCGTCGACGAGGGGACGCTGGGCGCGTCGAACCATGTCGCGCTGGCGCTACCTCTGGTGGCGCGGCTGGCCGCGATGGAGCGGGCGACCGCGCGGGACGAGGCACTTTCGCTGGCGCGGTTCATCGCGGAGACGCGGGGGCAGGGGGCACCTATCGTGGCGAACGCCCTGTCGTGGCAGATCGCGGGCGCGGATGGGATGAACCCGTCCGCCGCCGCCAACCTGCTGCGCACACGGGCCGCCGAATGGGACGTGGCCGCCGCCACCCGCCGCCGCGATCTGATTGCGGCCGGGGCACGGGCGCTGTCCGGGATGCGCGCACCGTTGATCTTCGACTATTCCAGTACCGTGGCCGATCTTGTGCGCGCCTCTGCCGCGCGGCTGGACCGGATCGTCATTCCCGAAAGCCGCGCCATCGACGGGGGGCGCCGCTACATGACCGCGCTGGCCGATCTGGACGTGCCGATCCTGTTCCTGCCGGATGCGGCCATCGACCATGCGATGGCCCGGTCGGATGCGGTGCTGCTGGGCGCGGAAAGCGTGTCGCGGGACGGCGGCATCGTGAACACGATCGGCTCGATCATGACCGCGCGGACGGCGCGGGCGCATGGCGTGGCGGTGCATGGGGCGGCGGACCTGTTCAAGGTGGGCGACCGGGACGCCACCGACCTGCCGTCGCCCGCGGCGCGCCGCTACGACGGTCTGCTGCGCGCGGGCGAGGTTGCCTCGACCGAGGCGCCGGAACTGGAAGTCGTGCCGCCCGCCCTGATCACCTCGATCCTGACGGAGCGCGGGCCGGTGGCGCCCGACGGTCTGGCCGCCCTGTGCCCCGATGCCTGACCCGGAGCCGCCCATGACCCCGACGGAAAGCCATGCCTTGATGCAGCGCGAACTGGACGCGCAGCCGGAGCTTCTGCCCGCCATCGCCGCCCGCCTGACCGGAGCCGTGCGCGATCTGCGCCCCGCGCCCGGCACGACCGTCTGGTCTGGCGGCTGCGGCGACAGCTTGTTCGCGGCGCGCGCGGTGGCGCGGTTGTGGCGGGGGCAGGGCCTCGACCTCCGGCCTGCCAGCGCAGCGGAAATGCTATGGGATGCGCCGATTACGGCACGCGACCTCGTCGTGGGGATCTCCATCTCCGGTTCGACCCGGCGCACGGTCGACGCGGTGCAGGCCGCCGCCCGGACGGGCGCGCGGACGCTGGCGGTGACGATGAAGTCCGACAGCGCACTGGCGCAGGTGGCGGACGCGGTGCTGCCACTGGACTACGAACCGATCAGCCGGGCAATCCCCCATGGGCTGGACTACCACGTGACGGTGCTCGCGCTCGCGGCGCTCGCGGGCGATTTGGATGCGGATGCCATCGGCACGATAATCGCGGCGCGCACGTCCGCCCACCTGGACACGGCGCGGGCAGTGGCGGCGGGGCTGCCGGATGCGCCGCGCTTCGTCTTCCTGGGCTGCGGCGCGGCGCTCGGCTCGGCGGAATACGGGGCGGCCAAGATGCACGAGGCCGGCGGCCTGCCCGCCTGGGCGTTCGAGGGCGAGAACGTGGCCCATGGCGCCCAATTCATGCTGCGCCCGGGGGATCACGTCATGCTGTGCGGCGATGGCGGCCCTGGCGATGCGCGGACGCTGGCGCTGCGCCACGGGTTGGAGCGGCTGGGCGTGACGGTGGGGGCGGCCGGCTTCGACGACGGCCACCCGCTCCTGGCCGCGCTCGACGCCGGGCTGGCCTGTCAGGCGCTGTGCCTCGCCGTGGCCGAGCGGCTGGATCTGGACGTGACCGACCCCGGGCGGGGGACGGCGGCGGCCGAGGTGCAGCGCGACTGGTTCGGCTGGCAGGGCTAGGCGCGTCGGGCGCGCGCGCGCAGTCGGTCGCCCACGGCATTGTCGGCGACGACGCTGCCGATGAGCAGGATACCGATGGCGGCGAGCTGCCACGCCTGGGATATGTTCGCCAGTTGCAGTGCCACCTGAAGCGTCGTGATGATCAGGATCGCCAGTACCGTGCCGGAAATGCGCCCGATTCCGCCGAAGATATGCGCTCCGCCCAGCACGGCGATGGTCACGGAAAGCAGCTCCATCCCCTCGCCCGCGTCGGGACGGGCGGCCTGGAACCAGGACAGGGTCATGATCGCGGCAAGCCCCGCGATGGCCCCGCTAAGGCAATACAGGCCGAATCGGAGCCGCCAGACCGCGACGCCCGACAGGAAGGCCGCGCGTTCGTCGTTTCCGGCAGCGTAGATGTGACTCCCGGTGCGGGTGTGCGACAACAGGACATGCAGCGCGATCGCCAGCGGGATGAACACCGCCCAGACGTGGATCGGCACGCCGATCAGCCGACCCTGCGCCAGCGTACCGAACCAGTCGGGAATGCCGCCGATGGGCGCGCCGCCGGTCAGGGCCAGCGCCAGCCCGGAATAGGCGAAGAAGGTGGCCAACGTGCCCATGAGAGACGGCACGCCCAGCACGCAAACCAGCACGGCGTTCACCGCGCCCAGGATCGTGCCGAGCCCGAGGCCCAGCAGGCAGGCCAGCAACAACGGAACGCCCGCGCCGAACATCGCCGCGATGGCCAGCCCGACGAGCGACATGATCGCGCCGATGGACAGGTCGATCCCCGGCCCGCCTGACAGCATGACAAGGGTCTGTGCAAGGCCCAGAACGCCCAGGACGGGGACGTATTGCAGCAGGTATCCCACCGTCGAAGCCTGAAGGAAGGACGGCGACAACACGGAGCCCAGGGCCGCGACGGCGACGAGAAGGCCGGCGAGGAACAGAAGGCGCTGGTTCAGAGGGTCGCTCATCCGGCGCGCCTTTCCTCGATGGCGTCCAGCACCAGTACGACGATCAGAAGGCCGCCGATGACGACGGTTTCCCACAGGGACGAGACGCCGATCTGGACGAGGCCGTTCTGGGTCATCTTGATGAAGACAACGCCCATCAGCGCGCCCAGCAGCGACCCTGTGCCGCCGCGGATGTTTGCGCCGCCCAGGATGGTGGCGGCTATGGCTTCGAGTGCGATGTTGGTGCCGATATTGACCTCGACGTTGCGCAGACGCGCGACATAAAGGATGGCGGCCAGGCCCGCGAAAAGGCCGAGCAGCGCGTACGCCTCGATCTTGGTGCGGTCCACGCGGATCCCGACCAGACGGGCCGCGCCCTCGTCGCAGCCGATCGCCACGACCCGCTGTCCCCAGGGCATCCGCCGAAGCAACGCCCATGCCACAAGGTAGACGCCCGCGATGATGAATACCCCCGACGGGACGCCGAACACGTCGCCCAGCACCAGGAACGACAGGGTGTTGGGCAGGCCGCTGATCCAGACGCCCCCGATCACGAGGAACAGGACGGCGATGAAGATATACATCGTGCCCAGCGTCGCCACGATGGGCGGCACCCGGGTGCGCGCGATCACCGCGCCGTTCATCGCCCCCAGCGCGGCGCCCGCCGCGAGGCCCACGGGCACCACGATCCAGTCCGGCATCCCCATCTGGTAGGCGCGTCCGATCAGGACCGCCGACACCGCGAGGATGCCCCCCACGCTGACGTCGATTCCGCCCAGGATGATGACGATGGTCATGCCCGCGCAGATCACCGCCAGATCGACGGAGTTTCGCAGGATCGTCGTCAGGTTGCGTTCGGTCAGGAAGAATTCGGACTGGCTGGCGAAGACCGCGATCAGCACGACCAGCGCCACCAGCAAGAGCCCCTCTCGCCCGATGCGAACCGGGCGGGAGGGGCGCTTCGACGTGGGGGCGACCTCAGAAGTCAAATTCGTCGACGTTCTCGGCGGTGAAGACCGCCGGCGGCCCCAGCAGGATGATGTCGTTCTCGGGCAGGAAGCGGACGGGATCGTCCAGCCCCTCGACCGTCAGGTCGCCGTCGATGGTGCCGCCCGAGGCCAGCTGGTTGCCGACCCAGACGGTAAGGTAGCCCAGATCGGCCGGGTTCCACAGCACCGAGAACGGCATCGCGCCCGACTTGATGTAGTCGCGGGCGGTGTTGGGCGAACAGAAGCCCGCGGTCAGGACCTCGCCCGTCATGCCCGCCGCCTCGACCGCCTGCGCGATGCCGGGGCAGGTGGTGGACGCCATGCCGAGAACCGCCTTGAGATCGGGGTTGCGTGTCATGGCGTCGGTGGCGAACTGATAGGCGCGCTGCGCCGTACCGTCGGTATGATCGACCGATACGATCTCGATGTCGGGATAGGCCTCGGCGGCGCGCGCCTCGATCGCGGCGATCCAGTTCTGCATCGAGGAGATCGTGGGTGAATCGGAGACGATGGCGATCTTGCCGCTCTCGCCGATGCGGTCCGCGGCCTCGTTCAGCAGCGTCTCGCCCAGATCCTGGTCCAGCGCCTGGGCCACGAAGAACTGCCGGTCGCTGCCGGGCGCGTCGGCGTCGGAAGTCAGCACGACGATCCCCGCCTCGATGGCGCGGGAGATGGCGGGCTTCAGCGTCTCCTCGTCCAGCGGCGAGATGGCGATCACGTCGAAACCCTGGTTGACGAAGCTTTCGAAGATCCGGAGCTGATCGGCGGCGTTGGTGCTGGTCGGACCTTCCTGCACGTATTCCACGCCCAGAGCCTCGGCGGCGCGCTGGGCGCCCTCCTCCATGGCGATGTAGTAGGGAATGCCCGCGATCTGCGGGATGAAGGCGATCTGGGTCGTATCGTCCTGTGCGGCGACCGGCAGGGCCGCCAGGGTCAGGGCGACGCCGCCCGCGATGGTTGCTCTCAGTGACATGGTCTCTCTCCTGTTGGGTCTGGTTCAGGGGGAGGGGGCCGGTTCGACCCGCTCTTCGCTCACCACCGCGCCGGTGATATGGGCCACCACCTCTTCTGGGGTGGTGCGCGCGGTCTCCAGAAGCCCCGTCCTCCGCCCGCGCCGGAGCACGGTAATGCGGTCCGAGACCTCTAGGACGTCGCCTACGTTGTGTGAGATCAGGATCACGGACTTGCCCTGCTCGCGCAGCGTACGGACGAAGTTCAGCACCTTGCGGACCTCCGCCACGGCCAGCGCGGCGGTCGGTTCGTCCATGATGATGACCTCGGCGTCGATATTGAGGGCGCGGGCGATGGCCACGCCTTGCCGCTGCCCGCCGGAGAGATGTTCGACCCAAGTGTGGATGTCGGGGACCACGACGTCGAGTTCGTTGAGCAGCGCATGCGCCCGGTCGCGCATGGCGCGACGGTCGAGGAATTCCACCCCCGCGATGCGGCGCGTGATTTCCCGCCCTAGGAAGATATTGTCGGCTATGGTCATCTTTCCCGCCAGCGCAAGCTCCTGGAAGATGGTGGCGACGCCCCGCGTCCAGGCGTCCTGCGGCGAGGTGAACCGCACGGGGGCGCCGTCGATCTCGATCACGCCCTCGTCGGGCATGTGTGCGCCGGCCAAGGTCTTGATGAGGGTCGACTTGCCTGCGCCGTTGTCCCCCACGAGCGCCATGACTTCACCGGGCCGGACGTCGAAGTCGACGCCGTCCAGTGCGACGACACCGCCGAACCGCTTGACGATACCCCGCATGGACAGTTTCGGCATCACGGCTGCAACCTGGCCCCCCGTCCGGGTTTGAAACGTTTCACTAGCCTTGATCGTCGTGAGTCCGAGATGTGTTTGTCAACGATTTTCTCATGGCGACGGTCCGAAGCGTCAGGTGGATGTCAGGCCCCGGTCGGCGCCCCGCCGCTGCGCAGCGCACCGGCCCGGGTGTCGAGATGCGCGCGCATCGCCGCGCGGGCGCCGTCCGCATCGCGCGCCTCGATGGCGGCGATGATGGTCATGTGTTCGGCATGGGAGGCCCGCATCGAGGCCTCATCCCGCCCGCGCGCGCGCAAGGCGATCCAATCGGGGTCGGAGCGAATGCGATCCAGCAACGAGAACGCCGTCAGCAGCGGCCGGTTGCGGGCGCATCGCGCGATGAGGCGATGCAGCGACCCGTCCCAGAGCTCGATCGCCGCCGCGTCGTCGGCCTCCAGCCGCCGCTGTGCCAGCGCGCGCAGGCGAAGCGTCTCGCCCGGCTGCATGCGCTGCGCGCAGAGGGCGGCCAGCTCCGGCTCGATGCACAACCGCGCCTCCATCACCTCGAGCGCGTTCGTCTCGGTCATGACGGCGGCCGCCAGATCGCTCAGCGGATCGTCGGGCTGGCCGGCGAAGGTCCCGCGGCCCTGCTGCCGCCAGACGAGGCCCTCGTCTTCCAGCGTGTCGAGCGCGTGGCGCACCGAGCGGCGGCCCACGCCAAACCGCTCCGCCAACTCCCGTTCGGTGGGCAGACGCCCGCCTTCGCCCAGGCCTCCGCCGGAGGCGATCAGCTCCAGCAGGCGGGCGCGTAGGCCGGCCTCCGTGCTGTCGCCGCCGTCCTTCACTCGTACTCGACCGCTCGCGACCGGCTGGGCCGGCCCTCGGCCTTTCGCCGCGCCTCCGCGGCGGCGATGGCCGCGTCGATGCCCTCGCGGATCGGGTGGCCGGAAAAGCGATCCTCCGTCGGCATGCCCTCGGAGAACGGTACGTAACGCTCCTGCGCCACGTCCCATAGGCGTCCCAGCTCGGACAGTGGGTCGGCGTCGTCGTCCGCGCGCAGGTCCAGCCAGGCATGCGCCTCCCCCCGATGGATCGTGAGGCCCGCCGCCTGGCGTCCCCGCCTGTCGCCGCCCGCCGCTTCGCCCGCGCGCATCGCGAACAGCAGCCGTTCGGGGAAAGGCTTGCCCCCGCCGGCCGCATACGCCTCGGAGGTCGCTTCGATCACGTTCGGACCGGTCAGCATGTTGCCCGCCACGGAATGATCCTCGCGGATGAGGTGGCCGGCCCAGTCGACGCAGTCGGCACCGGTATGGGCGGCGAAGCGGCCTTCGGCATCCATCAGATGGGCCTGCCGGATCGCCCGGCCCTCGTCGCGGGCCACGAGGTCGGCCAGCACGGCCTCGGCCCCCTCGCCGGCCTCCATCCGCGCGCGGCCTTCGGTGCCCCAGACCGGATTGCAGAACGCCTGGGAGGCCACCGCGACCCGCCCCGAGAGGCAAGGGACGACGGCGCCGCAGGCGAAGAACTTGCTGGCGACGATCAGGCCGATGGCACCGTCGTCGTCGCGTCCGATCAGGGAGAAGGTCATCGGCCCACCGCATAGGCTTGCATCAACCGGGGCGTCGCGGCGGCGCGAAGGGTGCCGTCCGCCTCGCGCAGGGCGGCCGTCAGGCGGCCGACGGTCCACGGCTCGGCCACGGTGACGATATGGCCCCGTGCACGCAGCTCGTCGATGACCGCCTCGCCCACGGCCGGCTCGATCATCATCTCGCCGGGGCGCACTTCGCGCGGGAAGAACGAGCCCTGAAAATGCATCGAATGGAAGAGCGGCTGATCCATCCCCTCCTGCAGGCCCAGCCCATGATGGACAAAGCGGAGGAACCAGATCAGCTGCCATTGGTCCTGCTGGTCGCCGCCGGGGGTTCCGAACACGAGGCGCCGGCCGTCCTTCTCGGCAAGGCTGGGCGTCAGCGTCGTGCGCGGGCGGCGGCCCGGGGCCAACGAAGTGGGCAGCCCCTCGTCCAGCCAGAACATCTGCGCGCGCGAGTTCAACGGAAATCCGAGACCGGGGATCACCGGGTTCGACTGCAGCCACCCGCCCGAAGGCGTCGAGGCGACCATGTTGCCCCAGCGGTCGATGATGTCGAGATGGACCGTATCGCCGCGCTTTTCGGTGAGGTGCGACATGGTGGGTTCCTGGGCGGCCACGCGGCCCACGCCGAAATCGCGGGTCGCACGGTCGAGATAGGCATCCGCCTGCGCCTCGAAGCCGGGGATACGGCCGGGCCGCTGCTCCGTCGAGGCCTGCGTCCCGATCAGGGCGCGGCGCGCGGCGGCGTAATCTTCCGACAGAAGTTCATCCATCGGGATGTTGCTGTGGTCGGGATCGCCATAGTAGGTCTCGCGGTCGGCATAGGCGAGCTTGACGGCCTCGATCACGGTGTGGACGAACTCGGCGCCGTTGGGGTCCATCGCCCCGAGATCGACGCCCCGCAGGATAGCCAGCGCCTGCAACAGGACCGGCCCCTGCGACCAGGCCTGCGTCTTGTGGACGGTCCAGCCGTGATACTCGAGCGTCAGCGTCTCCTCGTAGGTGGCGCGCCAGTCGGCCATGTCGGCCGGGGCAAGGACAGCCCGGTGTTTCGCGTCGGAGACATCCAGGACCTCGGCATCCGCGAGATAGTCGAAGATCGCCTCGGCCACGAACCCTTCACGCCATTGCCGCCGCGCCTCGTCGATGCGGGCCTCGCGGGTGTCGCCGTCCGAGGATGCGAGACGGTCGTAGGTTGCCGCGAGGTCGGGGTTGCGGAACAGGGCGTGGGGTTCGGGCACCGCGCCGCCGGGGGTCCAGACTTCGGCCGAGCTGGGCCAGTGTTCCGCGAAGAAACCGGCAAGCCCCTGGATCGTGTTCGCCACGCGCGGCAGCACGGGATGCCCGTCGCGCGCGTAGTCGATGGCCGGGCGCATCACGTCCGAGATCTCCATGATGCCGTGATCGCGCAGCATCAGCATCCAGCCGTCGAACGCGCCGGGCACGACCGTTGCCAGAAGGCCCGATCCGGGGATCAGCGACAACCCTTCGGCACGGTAATGCTCGATCGTGGCGGCCGCGGGGGCGGGCCCCTGCGCGCAGAGCACCTCGGTCCGCCCCGTTTTGGCGGAATGGAAGATCGCGGGCATGTCGCCTGCCGGGCCGTTGAGATGGGGCTCGACGACCTGCAGCGTCAGGGCCGTGGCCACGGCGGCGTCGAAGGCGTTGCCCCCGCGCTCTAGGATGCCCATGCCCACGGCCGAGGCGATCCAGTGCGTCGACGTAGCGACGCCGAACGTGCCGCGTATCTCGGGTCGGGTGGTGAAATCGCTCATCCTTGCCTCGGTTCAATGTTCGCGCGGGTCTAGCGCATCGCGCAGCCCGTCGCCCAGAAGGTTGAATCCCAGTACGACGAAGAAGATTGAGACGCCGGGCCAGAGTGCCATCCACGGCGCCTGGTTGAGAAAGTTCTTGGCCGTGTTCAGCATCGACCCCCAGGACGGCGCCGGCGGTTGTTGCCCCAAGCCCAGGAAGGACAGCGACGCCTCGGCGATGATGGCCGTCGCGATGGTCAGCGTCGCCTGCACCAGGATCGGCGGCAGGACGTTGGGCAGGATGTAGCGCGACAGGATACGCGGCACGGGCAGCCCGATGGCCCGCGCGCTCTCGACATAGTCCTCGGAGGCGACGGCGATAACCTGCCCGCGGGTCAGCCGGATAAAGATCGGCGTGGCCGATATGCCGATGGCGATCATCGCATTCGTCAGGGACGGCCCGAGGAACGCCGCCAGCGCAATGGCGAGGATGAGGAACGGCGCCGCCAGGAGCGCCTCGGTGCAACGCGAGATGACGGCATCCGTCCAACCGCCGAAATACCCTGCCACAAGGCCCAGCGGCACCCCCAGCATCACCGCGATGCCCACCGACACCACACCGGCCAGCAGCGACGCCTGTGCGCCCCAGATCATGCGGGACATCACGTCGCGCCCGATCTCGTCGGTCCCCATCCAGTGATCCCAGCCGGGCGCCTGGCGGACGGCGGACCAATCGGTTGCCGCCGGGTCCGGGATCGGCAAAATCGGCGCCAGCAGCGCGATGGCAACGAAGAACACCACCAGGCCGCCGCCGAACAGCGCGCTTCGGTGGCGGCGGAACTTCTTCCAGACGCGGTTCTCGGGTTTGGCGGCGAGGACGGGATCGGTCGCGCCGGTGATCGTGGAGGGCGTGGCGGCATCGGTCATGTCATTGCCCCCTCAGGCGCGGGTTGAGCACGAAATAGAGCATGTCGGCCACAAGGTTCATCGCGATGAACCCCACCGCCGTCACCAGCACGATGCCCTGGACCACGGCGTAGTCGCGGTTGAACACCGCATCGACCACCAGCTTGCCGAAGCCCGGGATGGTGAAGATCTGCTCGGTCAGGACCGCGCCCGCCACCAGCTCTCCGAAGAGGAGCGCCGTCAACGTCACGATCGGCGTCAGCGCGTTGCGGAACGCATGGCGCAGCACGACCACCCGCTCGGTCAGGCCCTTGGCCCGCGCGGTGCGGACGTAATCGGCCGAGAGCACCGAGAGCATGGAAGATCGCGTATGCCGCATCAGCGTCGCCGCCAACGCCGTGCCCAGCACGAAGGCCGGCATGATCATGGTGCGGATCGACTGGCCGAAATCTTCCGAGAGCGGCACGTAGCCCGACGCGGGCAGCAGCTGCCATTTCACCGACACCAGCAGGATCAGCATGATGCCCAGCCAGAAATTCGGGATCGACAGGCCCGACAACGCCACGACGTTGGCGACGTAGTCGGTGGCCGTGCCCTTCTTGACCGCCGACAGGATGCCTGCCGGAATCCCAATGGTCAGCGCGAAGATCATCGACATCACCGCCAGCTGGATCGTAACCGGCAGCTTTTCGGCCATCAGTTCGGTCACCGGCTGATTGGTGCGAAGCGAGATGCCCAGATCGCCCTGCAGCGCATTGCCGATCCAGGCGAGGTATTGCCGCCAGATCGGATCGTTCAGGCGATACTTCTCGCGCAGGAATTCCAGCACCTCGGGGTCCCGCTCCTCGCCCGCCAACACGAGCAGCGGATCGCCCGGCAGCAGCTTCTGCAGCAGGAACACGAATATCGAGATCAGGAAGATGGTCGGCACCGCGATCAGGATGCGGCGCAACAGAAACAGCAGCATGGGCGACACCGAACGCAGGAACGGGAACCCCCGCGCCGTGACCGGCGCGGGGGGCGGGGATCACTCCTCCCAGGTGACGCCTTCCAGGCGGATCATGCCGTCCGGATAGGGCACGAAGCCCTGCAACGCGTCGTCATAGGCCCAGATCCAGGTCTGGTGGTAGAGAAACAGCCGCGGCAACTCCTCGAGCATGATCGCCATCGCGTCGTCATAGGCGGCCTTGCGCGCCTCGAAGGTCGTGCCGACACGGGCTGCGTTCAGAAGCTCGTCGACACGCGGATCGGAAAACCTCGAGTCGTTGATGCCCCCGTCGGTGGTGGCGAACTGGTGGTTGTTCCCGTCGGGATCGACCCGGCCCGACCAACCGACCTGGCTGGCGGTGTAGTCACCGGCGGACTGGTCGGCCAGCAGTGTCGCGAACTCCTTGGACACGATCGAGATGTCGATCCCCGCCTCGGCGGCCATCGCCTGGACCACCTGCATCAGTTGCAGCGGCACGGTCGTGTTGGGGACCTGCACCTCCAGCTCGAGGCCGTCGGGATAGCCCGCCTCGGCGAGCAACTCGCGCGCGCGCTCCACGTCGCGACCCTCGACCGGCAGGTCCGAATTGTACCACGGCGAGGTCGGCGGGAAGGACTGGTTGCCCGGCGCGAAGGCGCCGTCGAACACGACCTGGTTGATCGCCTCGCGGTCGATCGCATAGCTCAGCGCCTGACGCAGCCGCGCGTCGTTGCCCCAGGGGTTGTCGCCTCGTTCGCCATTGCCGAGATTGAACGTGATCCCCTGATAGCCCAACGACACCGCGCTATCGACGACGATGCCGTCATCGGCCTCGGCCTGCGCCAGATCGGTGGCGGCCAGGCGCTCCAGCATGTCGATATCGCCCGACTGCAGGTTGGCCAGACGCACGGTCGTGTCCGGGATGGGAAGGAAGGTGACGCTATCGAAATGGATGGCATCCGCGTTCCAGTAGTCGTCGAACTTCGTCAGCACGATCCGGTCCTGCGCGACGCGCTCTTCGAAGGCGAACGGACCCGAGCAAATGGGGTTCAGGCCAAAGTCGACGCCCGTCTCGTCGAATGCGCTGGGCGACATGATCATGCCGGCGCGGTCGGCGAGCTGCGCCATCAGCGTGGCGTCGGGGCCCGCGAGGTCGAGCGCGATCTCGTACTCACCCAGCACTTCGGTGCCGGTGATCGAGGCCAATTCGGACTTGCGGCGCGATTCCTCGAGGGTCTGCGAGCGTTCGATGTTGCGCGCGACCGCGTCCGCGTCAAAGGGGGTGCCGTCATGGAACAGCACGTCCTCGCGCAGCTGCATCGTGACGCGCAGGCCGTCCTCGGACGTGCTCCAGGAGGTGGCCAATTGCGGCACGATCTCGAGGTCGGGGGTGATGTCCACCAGCTTGTCGCAGAGCGACGCGTAGACGATCCGCCCCACGAAGGTGCGCGACTGATCGGGGTCCAGCACGTCGGCATCGGATTGCAGCGCGATCCGAAGGTCCTTGGCGATCGCGGGCGTCGCGCTCAGCGCGGTCGCGCCGAGCAGCGCCGCGATCAGGGCTGTGTTGAGATGTGGCATGGGTCAGGTCCTCTCGCTTGGGATAAGCCGATGGTGGGTGACGGGGGCGCCCTCGGTCGCCGCGCGCCACAGCGCAAGGCGCGCCTCGGCGGCGGGGCTCCGGCGCACGCCGCCCGCAGGCGGTGCCTCGAACGCGATCTCGGGCCAGAAATGACAGGCGGTGCCGTGCGCGTCCGGGTCATCCCCCAGATCGGGCACCTCGTTGCGGCAACGGTCGCGCGCGTGCGGACAGCGGGTGTGGAAGCGGCAGCCGGGCGGCGGCGCCGACGGGCTGGGCATCTCGCCCATGACGGTCGCGCGGTGGTCCGCCGTCCGGCCCGCCATCGAAGGGATCGAAGCCAGCAGCGCCTGCGTGTAAGGATGACGCGGGTTGGCATAGACCTCTTCGGTGGTCCCGCTCTCGACGATGCGGCCCAGATACATCACGGCCACGCGATCGCTCATGTGGCGGATCACGCCCAGGTCGTGCGCGATCACGATCAGCGTCAGGCCCAGATCGCGCGACAGATCGCCCAGTAGGTTGATAACCTGCGCCTGCACTGACACGTCGAGCGCGGAGACCGGCTCATCCCCCACGATCAGCTTGGGCCCCGAAGCCAGCGCGCGGGCGATGCCGATACGCTGCCGCTGACCGCCGCTGAACTCGTGGGGATAGCGGTCGCCATGCTCGGGGCGCAGACCCACCTGGCGCAGCAACTCGGCGACCCGGTCGCGCCGGGCCCGGATCGACATCCCCGGTGCGTGAACTTCCAGCGGCTCCCCCACGAGCGCCGCGACGGTCATGCGCGGATTGAGACTGGAGAACGGGTCCTGGAAGATGAACTGCATCTCGCCGCGCAGCGCGCGCAGATCGGCACCCGAGGCGCCGCCCACGTCGCGCCCCTCGAAGGTGACGCTGCCATCCGTCGGATCGGTCAGGCGCATGAGCACGCGCGCCAGCGTGGACTTTCCGCAACCGCTTTCGCCCACGATGGCGAAGGTTTCGCCCCGCCGCACCCGCAGCGACACGTCATCCACCGCGCGCACCAGGGGCGCGGGCTGCAGCCAGCTTCCGCCGCCGAAATGCTTGGTGACGCCCCGCGCCTCGAGGATGATTTCCCCCGTCACGTCGCGACCTCCGCCACGGACACGTGGTGCTCGAGCGGGGCGTAGTGGCACGCGACCTCGTGGCCAGCCCCCGTCCGTGACAGCGCGGGCCGCACCGCGCAGGTCTTCGTGGCGAAGGCGCAGCGCGTGCGGAACCGGCAGCCCCCGGGCATGGTCGCGATCGTGGGCACCGTGCCCGGCACGATGGCCAGTCGTCCGCCGGGTCGGTCGAGTTGCGGCATCGCGCTCATCAGGCCGATCGTATAGGGATGCTGCGGGTCGTCGAAGACGCGCACCACCGGTCCGCGCTCGACGACCTGGCCCCCGTACATCACCGCCACCGTGTCCGCGATCTCGGCGACGACGCCCAGATCGTGGGTGATCATGATCGTGCCCATGCCGGTGTCGTCGCGCAGGTCGCGGATCAGGTCGAGGATCTGCGCCTGGATGGTGACGTCCAGCGCCGTCGTCGGCTCGTCAGCGATCAGGATCTCGGGGTCGTTGGCCAGCGCCATCGCGATCATCACGCGCTGTCGCATGCCGCCCGAGGATTGGTGCGGATACTCGTTCAGACGCTGGCCGGGATCTGCGATCCCGACGCGGTCCAGCATCTTGCGCGCGCGGTCCATGGCCGCGGCGCGGGTGCCGCCGCGATGGCGAAGCACCACTTCCGCGATCTGGTCCCCGATGCGAAACACCGGGTTGAGCGAGGTCATAGGTTCCTGGAAGATCATCGCCATGCGGTCGCCGCGCATCGCCCGCGGCAGCGTCTCGCTCTTCAGATCGAACCGCGCCTCCGCCAGCGTCAGCGCGCCCGAGGAAATTCGCGCGGCCTCCTTGGGCAGAAGCCCCATCAGCGCCATGGCGGTTACGCTCTTGCCGCACCCGCTCTCGCCCACGACCGCGAGGACTTCGCCACGCCCGACCGCGAGCGACACGCCGTCCACCACATCGGCCGCCTGCCCACGGAAGCGCAGCGACAGCCCTTCCAGCGACAGGAGCGGCTGGTTCTTCGTATTCAGGTCGGTCTCGATGTCTGCCAGCCTTCCCTCACCCCGCCCCCGATCGACGAATTTGCCTGCGAACCAATTTCGTATTGGTTCAGCTTGTCGAACGTGACGCTCACGTCAAGGGGAGACCTCGGTCGTACCGCGGGATGGACGAGCGCCGTCCGCCGGCTTCCGGGACAAATCGACGTTCTTGAGGCCCGAGATCAGAAATGCACCATGACGCGGCGTGGCGCGGTTCCTCGACGTCCTGCCCATGACCCCCTGGCAGCATCGACTCCGGCGACAGACGACGGAATGCCGATCACATGCCCCGTGACCCCACGCTTCCCTTATCCGGCGAACTTGGTGCCCGGATAGGTCAGGTACGCGCCCGGGTCGCGCGGGTCCCGGCCGATGCCCGCCAAGATCCCCACCTGGCTGCGAGAGCGGCCATGGCGCCAGACGAGGTCGGACAAAGCCTCGCGCAGCGGACCTGTCCGCCCCTCGTCGAGGGCAGCGCGGATGTCGGGGCGGTCCGTGTCCAGATGGGCCATCAGTTGCGCCGCTGTGGCGTTGCCGATTGTATGCCTTACTGCGACTTCTGCCGAAAGCGGACGTATTGAGGGGCATAGGCAGAGGTCCGCAAGGCGGACGAAGCGGTCGTTGACGATCTGGTTTCGAATGACTGCTTTGGATCGACCAATAGAACTCGGAAACAGGGCTCAAGTCCCTGTGCTCTCCCGTAAACTGGGCGCCTACGACATTGATTGTTTTGAACCAAAGCGACCAACCGGGAGTTTGCCAATATATCGGACTTCCCCGCTCGATTTCAGATTGAAGCGATCACGGTCTTTTCTCGAACCAAGGATACTTCAATGCTTCTCAAACCGAACACGTTCCCGATTGCCCTGACGCTTTCGTTTGTCCTCCCACTCGCTGCACAGGCAGATGTTTTCGCTGACAGATTGGGTCAAACCGAGTTGCATGATGCTTCAATCGAGCACGCTCCAAACGATGGTGTCGTCAAGCTGTATGGCGCGGGTGGACCGCATACGGCATTTCGTCAAGTGGCCGATGTCTGGGAAGAGATGACAGGCAACACCGTGGAAGTGGTCGCTGGCCCTGAAGCGGCATGGACGGCAGATGCGCAAGCCGATGCAGACATTCTGTGGGGCACCGCCGAGCAGGCGATGACCGCGTTTTTGCTCACCTATCCAGCCTTCGATCATGACAACGTCGAGCCGATCTATCTGCGGCCCGCTGTCATCGCCGTGAAAGCCGGAAACCCGTTGGGGATCGATGGGTTTGAAGATTTGCTAGCCGATGATGTCAAGATCATCGTGACCGAAGGGGCTGGCGTATACAACACGTCCGGTACCGGCGTCTGGGAAGACGTTGCTGGTCGCCTTGGCAGACTGGACGATATTGCGAAGTTTCGCAGCAATATCGTGGCCTACGCGCTCGGTTCGGGCGCGAGTTATCAACAGTTTGTCGATCAAGATGCTGATGCTTGGATTACATGGCCAAACTGGCCAATCACGAAAGACGATCTCGAGATGATCGAAATGTCGGAAGAACGCGTTATTTATCGCGATGTCAGCATCGTCATTTCACCGAACGCCGATCCAGAGGCGCAACAGTTTGTGGATTTTCTCGTTTCAGGTGAAGCACAGGACATTATGGCAACGGAAGGTTGGCAGCGCTGACAAATTACGGGCAATCGGAAGGCGGACAAAGTGTGACAACGCCGTAACCGGACGTTCATTCTCGGCGCAGCATCGGTCTATCTGGGCTCGAAGCAGACCTTCGCCGCATTTTCTGCCAACGACCGCTCTTGAGACGTAACGAGCGGCGCCGTTCGCGTCAGTTCTGTCAAGTTCACCACACGGTTGGAAGACGATCGCGATGGCCAGAAGTCGTAGACTATCCGGCACGTATCATCAAAATGCAGGATGGTGGAGCCTAGGGGAGTCGAACCCCTGACCTCTTGCATGCCATGCAAGCGCTCTACCAACTGAGCTAAGGCCCCTGACCGGCCTGCGATCTAGGACAGGCCCGGTGGCTGCGCAAGCGGAAAATCCGCCCCCGCCGCCGTCATCGCGCGGCGGCGATCACTCGTCGTCGTCGTCCCCGCCGACATCGGCGATCTCGTCCAGCGAGACGGTATCGCTGTCGTCATCATCGTCGAGAACGACGTCCGTATCGTCCTCCTCGGTGTCGTCCTCCTCCAGCTCGACATCGTCGTCATCGAGCAGCAGATCGTCGTCGGCCTTGGCCTTCTTGCTGTCGGCGTCATCCTTGTCGGCGACCAGGATCCGGGTCTTGGTTCCGGTGTCGACGTTGACTGCCTCGCCCGTATAGGGGCTGACGACGGGCGAACGGTTCATATCGTAGAAGCGCTTGCCGGTCGTCGGGCAGACCCGCTTGACGCCCCATTCTTCCTTCGGCATGTCGGTTCCTTCATCTCGTCCAGGCGCGGCCGCGCCGTGCGCCCCGGGTTCCGGGAATTGGGGGCGGATGCCACAGCGCGCAAGGGGTGGCAAGCCCCGAGGGAGGGGCGCATGTCCGACACGCTCGCGGTGCCCGGCGCACCTGAAATCGCCGTGATCCTTCGCAGGACGGCGCGGGCCCGGCGACTGTCGCTGCGGGTCGGCCGCTCGGACGGGCGCGTCACCCTGACGCTGCCGCCCTGCGCATCGCTCGCAGAGGCGCGGGCCTTCGTGGCCACGCAGGCGGACTGGATCCGTCGCAACGTGGCCGCCGCGCCCGCGCCGCGCATGGTGCGGGTAGGTGGTACGCTGCCGTTGTTGGGGCGGGAGGTCCCGGTGATCGCGGGCCCCGGCCGATCGGCGCGCTATACCGGCGCGGCGATCGCGGTGGCGGATGACGACCGGGCCGGTCCGCGCGTGCGGGCGCTGATGCGGACCATGGCCCAGACCCATCTGCGCGCGGCGGTCGACCGGCACGCCGCGGCTCTGGGGCGAGAGCCGTCGCGCATGACGCTGCGCGACACGCGCTCGCGCTGGGGGTCGTGTTCGATGCGCGGAGAGCTGATGTTCAGCTGGCGCCTGCTGATGGCCCCGCCGGAGGTGCTGGACTACGTCGCCGCGCATGAGGTCGCGCATCTGGCGCATATGGATCATTCGGTGCGATTCTGGGCGCAGGTCGCGGCGTTGCTGCCCGATTACGCGGTGCGGCGTGACTGGCTGCGGCGCGAGGGCGCGGCGCTGCATGCGGTGGATTTCGGGGGGCGCTAGGGCCATGGTGGCGCGATGATGCTGAACACGTTGACCGATGGGCCGGGGGCGGCGCATGAGCGTCTGTACCGGTCGCTCCGCAGCCGTATCATGCATGGCGAACTCGCACCCGGCGCGGCGTTGACGCTGCGGGGGATCGGGCGCGACTACGGCGTCAGCATGACCCCCGTGCGCGAGGCGCTGCGGCGGCTGGTCGCCGAAGGGGCGCTGTCGCTTTCGGCCTCGGGCCGGGTGACCACGCCGGCCTTGTCGAACGAGCGGATTGAGGAACTTGCCGCCCTTCGGTCGCTGCTGGAGCCGGAGCTGGCGGTGCGCGCGCTTCCTCGGGCCCATCTGGCGCTGGTCGACCGGATGGAGACGATCAACCGCGCCATCGCCGAACAGATCGCGCGCCACGACGCCTCGGGATACATCCGGACCAATCTGGAGTTTCACCGCACGCTCTACCTGCGCGCGCAGGCGCCGGCGATGCTAGCCATGGCCGAAACGGTCTGGCTGCAACTTGGCCCGACGATGCGCGCGCTCTATGGGCGGTTGAACCGCACCGAGCTGCCCAAGAACCATCGCCTCATCGTGGCGGCCCTGCGTGCGGGCGACGAACCCGGATTGCGCCTGGCGGTCCGGGCCGACGTGACGCAGGGCCTGCGCCTGATCGCCGGCTGAGCGGTCGCGGACGTCAGTCGTCGATCATGCGGCTGAGACGACGCAGTTCGCGCCGTCCGACGCCGAGGCCGCGAACCAGCACCCGCAGGAAGCGACGGTCGGACCGCTTCAACGGCCCGTCGACCAGCAGGACCGAGGCGGTCGCATTGAAGATCACCAGCTTTTCCTCGCGGGTCAGACCGGCGCGCATCCAGCGGAAATCCATCGGCAGCAGGACGCGATCGGCCCGGTGCGCCGCCTCGCGCAGATGATCTTTGGTGAAATCCATCCCGGTGGTATCCCGCGCGATCTGATGCGCCCGCGCCAGATGGTCGGGGTCGACCCGGCCCGATCGTATCAATGCGTGGCACATCGCGTCCACGACAAGGAAGCGCGGACCGATCGGAAGGCCGAGGATCTTCTGCCGCATCTGGCGACGCCGGAGGCGCAGCTTGTGCCGGATGGCAACGGCCAGGGCCGCCGCGAACAGGACGACCAGAAGGATCGGGACGACCGGGATCGAACGGAGGGATTCCGCGACCGGGGCCGGCAGCCGACCGAGATCGGGCGGAACCCAGGCGCCCTGCGGGAACGCCGGTCCGGCCGGCAACACGGCCAGCGAGAAAAGGAGGAATGGCAGACGGTACAAAGGGTAATCCGGGAAATGGATGTGGTGTTGGGCAATCCGGGATATCTGTCACGGGAAAGCGGCAGGACCGGGGAAGACCTGCCGCTCGAATATGACTTTCTTCCGGGGTTTACGCGACGGCGCCGCCGCAATCCCGCCCCCGTTCGGCCGGCCGATCAGGCGTGGATCGGGCCGTCGCCGCAGGCCAGCGCGGCCTCGCGCATGGCCTCCGAATAGGTCGGATGGGCGTGGCATGTCCGGGCCAGGTCCTCGGCGGCGGCGCCGAACTCCATGGCGACGCAGACCTCGTGGATCAGGTCGCCGGCCATGGGACCGATGACGTGGCAGCCCAGGATGCGGTCCGTCTGCTTATCGGCCAGAAGCTTGACGAAACCCTCCGCGGCGAAATTGGCCTTGGCGCGACCGTTGCCCATGAAGCTGAACTTGCCGACCTTGTAGGGCCGCCCCTCCTCTTTCAACTGCTCCTCGGTCAGGCCGACGCTGGCGACCTCGGGATGGGTGTAGATGACGCCGGGAATTACGTCGTAGTTCACGTGCCCGGCCTGGCCGGCCAGGATTTCGGCGATGGCCATGCCCTCGTCCTCGGCCTTGTGGGCCAGCATCGGCCCCTCGATCACGTCGCCGATGGCATAGATCCCGTCGACCGAGGTCCGGTAGTCGTCATCGACCGCGATCTGACCGCGGCCGGTCAGCTTGACGCCGAGCGCGTCGAGGCCCAGCCCCTCGGTATGCGGCTTGCGACCGGTGGCGACGAGGACGATATCGGCCTTCAGGTCGTGCTCGGACTCGTCCTTGCGCAGCTTGTAGGACACCGCGGCCTTTCCGCCCTTGGTATCGACCTTCGACACCGCGGCGCCGGTGATGAACTTGAGGCCCTGCTTCTGCAGAAGCTTCTGGAACTGCTTGGCGACCTCGGCGTCCTGCCCCGGCGTGATCGCGTCGAGATATTCGATCACCGTGACCTCGGCGCCCAGGCGGGCATAGACGCTGCCAAGCTCCAGCCCGATGACCCCGCCGCCGACCACGACCATGCTGCCGGGGATCTTGGGCAGGCTCAGCGCGCCTTCGCTGTCGACCACGACCTTGCCGTCGACCTCGATATCGGCGCCTGGGACGGGGGCCACGTCCGAGCCGCTGGCGATGATGACGTGCTTGGCCTCGTGGGTCTCGTCGCCGACCTGCACCTTGCCCGCCGCCGGGATCGAGGCCCAGCCTTTCAGCCAGTCGATCTTGTTCTTCTTGAACAGGAATTCGATGCCCTTGGTGTTCTGTTCGATGACGTCCTGCTTGTAGGACTGCATCTGCTTCCAGTCGACCGATGGCGTCTTGCCCTTGAGGCCCATCTTCGCGAAATTATGTTCCGCCTCGTGCAGTTGATGGCTGGCATGCAGCAGCGCCTTGGACGGGATGCAGCCGATGTTGAGGCAGGTGCCGCCCAACGTGTCGCGCCCCTCGGCCACCGCCGTCTTCAGGCCCAGCTGCGCGCAGCGGATGGCGCAGACATAGCCGCCGGGGCCGCTGCCGATGATGATGACGTCGTATTGGGCCATGATGCCTCCGAAATGGTGCCGGCGTATCTGCCGCGTATTAATCCCGTATCGTCTGCGTTTTGCGCCCGGCGGACGCGAAGCGGGTCAGATCAGGGTCGAGATAACCATTGCGACCGTCGCGAGGAACCCCACGATCCAGATGTAGGACCGCCACGGCCGCCACCCGAACGCATAGGCCGGCACGTAGACGACTCGCGCCGCGAGGTAGATCCAGGCGCAGGCGGCGGTGAAGCCCGTCGCCTGCCCCGACAGCGTGACGAGGACGACGGCGCCGGTGAACAGGATCAGCCCCTCGAAATGATTGCCGAACGCGCGGCCCAGGCGGGCGGTGGCGGGCGACATCGACCGGCTGGGCTCGCTGTCGCGGGCCGACATCGTGTAGCCGGGCCCCAATTCGCGGTTGGCGCCGATGGCATAGGCCACGAACTGCACGGCCTGCAGCAGGATCGCCAGCGCGAGGACGGTCAGTTCGGGCGTCATCGGCGCGCCCGGATCATCATCCAGGTCGTGAAGAGCGAGATCAGGGCATAGCCCCCCGCCAGCCACCACAGCATCGGGTCCGGACCGCGCCAGGCGCGGATCGCGAGGACGAGCACGACGGCGATCCCGACGCGGACGAGCCAGAAGGCGAGGGCACGGGTCGTGGGTGTCATGGCGCGGTCTTCATCCTGTGGCGATCGTCTTCGTGGCCCCTTTTGCCCGCTCGGGGTACCATGTGCCAGTGCGGCGATCTGTCGGGGTGGAGTCGTGGGCGATCAGGCGCGGATTTCGATCGGGGTGCCGTCGGGCACCAGCGACCAGATCTCGCGCATCTGGGCGTCGCTGACGGCGATGCAGCCGTCGGTCCAGTCGCCCATAAGATGCAGCGGCCAGGCCAGCAGGCCCCAGCCGTTGGGAAAGCCGTGGATCATGATGTCGCCGCCCGGATCCTCGCCCGCGGCGGCGGCGCGCGCCCGGTCCGCGGCGTTCGGATAGGAGATGTGCAGCGACAGGTGGAAACGCGATCCGGGGTTGCGCCAGTCGACGGTGTATCTGCCCTCGGGCGTGCGCTCGTCGCCCTGTCGCATCTTGTGGCCGTCATCGCCGTCCTCGCCCAGCCGGATCGGATAGGTCGCGATCACCATCCCTTTGCGCAGCAGGTCCATCCGCCGGCCGGACTTGTCGACGCGGATCAGGTCGGCCCGCGCGTCCTGCGGCACCAGGTCGGGCGGCCCGGCCGGCGCGGGTCCGGGCAGCAGGGCCAGGCAGAGGGCTAGGACGAGGCGCATGGCCCCAATCTAGGCCGCGCGGGCGGCGGACGGAAGGGTCAGGCGGTACGCATGAACCGGGCGTCGATAGGCCCGTCCGTGGCGGCCTCGCGGTCCAGCCAGCCTTCGGCCTTGCCGCGGTCGTTGACCTCATAGAGCGCGGTGACGCCCGGGCCGTCAATGTCGCGCCAGAGTTGAAGGAGGGTGAGGCCCGCGTTCATGCGGGTCTCCGTGTGGGCATCGAAGTCGGCTTTCCATGCGTCGTAGGAGGCGGGCGTGTGATGGGTGAGGAGGTTCATGGGGGCAAAGTCCGTTGAGGTTGGTGGGATGTTTCCCTATCCGGTCTTTGCAAGGTATCCTGAAGAGTACGGAAAGCCTACGTGGCGATAAGATATCACCCAAAACGCGGAACAATTCTGTGTGCCAATTTCGATCAAGGCTTCAAGGCCCCCGAGATGGTGAAACGCCGTCTCTGTATCGTCGTTTCCCGCCCGATAAAGGTTCGTGCTGGTTTGTGCACTGTCGTTCCCTTGAGTACGACGGCCCCTGACCCAGTCATGGGCTATCATTACATGTTAAATGTCCCATTTCCCGTTCCAGAGCCATGGGGAAACCGTCCCCGAAGGGTGAAAGCCGACATGATCTGCGCGGTTGGATTTCACAGGCTCGATCTCTTGCGTTTGAAAAAAGGACGAAAATGGTAAGCGCAGATATCAGACGTCAACGCTTTCCAAGGCTCATCTGAACCAAATTGTGACTTGTATCATGTGCAGCCTTGGAGATCCGCCGTTGACATGACGACTATATCAGCCCATCTGTTCGCATGTCAGGGCAATGCTTCGGTATCCCATTAAGACCCTAACCAGGGCGGCTGGCCGTCGCGACGACTTCAAGTTGCAGGCCAGCCTCGTGGGGCCCGCTCTTACGGGGCCTTTCGCGTGTTCACAAATCCATCAACAGCCGCCGCGGGTCCTCCAGCGCCTCCTTCACCCGCACCAGGAACGTCACCGCGCCCTTTCCGTCCACGATCCGGTGGTCGTAGCTCAGCGCGAGATACATCATCGGGCGGATGACGATCTCGCCGCCGACGACCATGGGGCGGTCCTGGATCTTGTGCATGCCGAGGATGCCCGATTGCGGCGGGTTCAGGATCGGCGAGGACATGAGCGAGCCGTAGACGCCGCCGTTCGAGATGGTGAACGTGCCGCCCTGCATGTCGGCCATCGACAGCTTGCCGTCGCGGGCCTTGGCGCCCATGTCGTTGATCGCCTTCTCGATCTCGGCAAAGCCCATGGCGTCGGCGTCGCGGATCACCGGCACGACGAGGCCGGTGGGCGTGCCGACGGCGATGCCCATATGGACGAAGTGCTTGTAGACGACGTCGGTGCCGTCGATCTCGGCATTGACCTCGGGCACCTCGCGCAGGGCATGGACGCAGGCCTTGGTGAAGAAGGACATGAAGCCCAGCTTCACGCCGTGCTTCTTGAGGAACAGGTCCTTGTACTCGGCGCGCAGGTCCATGACCGCGCCCATGTCGACCTCGTTGTAGGTGGTCAGCATGGCGGCGGTGTTCTGCGCGTCCTTCAGGCGGCGGGCGATGGTCTGGCGCAGGCGGGTCATCTTCACCCGCTCCTCCCGGTCGGCATCACCGGCGGGGCTGGGCGCGCGGGGGGCCGGGCTCGCGACGGCGTCCTTCGCGGCGGAGGCGGCCTTCAGCACGTCCTCCTTCATGATGCGGCCGTCGCGGCCGGTGCCTGTGACCTGATCGGCGGAGAGCCCCTTCTCGGCCATCATCTTCCTGGCCGAAGGCGCGTCCTCGACATCGCCCTTCGCGGCCACGTTGGACTTGGCCTCCTCAATTTCGGCCTTTCCGGCATCGGGGTTGGGCGTCGGATCGACGGCCTTGGGCGCGGCGGGCTTGGCGCCGGCGCCCGCGGTCAGGACGGCCAGCTTGCCGCCGGCGGCGACGGTCTCGCCCTCCTTCGCGATGATTTCGGTCAGGGTGCCGGCGGCGGGGGCAGGCACCTCGACCGAGACCTTGTCGGTCTCCAGTTCGCAAAGCATCTCGTCGGCCGCGACGCTGTCGCCCGCGGATTTGAACCAGGTGGCGACCGTGGCCTCGGTCACGGATTCGCCCAGGGCGGGGACCATGACGTCGACGGTTTCGCCGTCGCCGCCATCGGTGGGCGCGCCGTCTTCGGCGTCGCCGGAGGAGCCGGGTTCGGCCACGGCCGCAGGCGCTTCGTCGGAGGCGGGCGCGCCGGCGCCTTCCTGGATCGTGGCCAGCAGCGCGTCGACGCCCACGGTATCGCCCTCGTTCGCGACGATCTCGCCCAGGGTGCCGGTGGCGGGGCTGGGCACCTCGACGGTGACCTTGTCGGTCTCCAACTCGCACAGCATCTCGTCGGTGGCGACCGCATCGCCGGGCTGCTTGAACCAGGTGGCGACGGTGGCCTCGGTGACGGATTCGCCCAGGGTGGGCACTTTGACGTCGACGGTCATGGGATTACTCCGTGCTCAGCGCTTCGTTCACGAGCGCTGCTTGTTGTGACTTGTGCTGGCTGGCGAGGCCCGTGGCCGGAGAGGCGGCCGCCGCGCGCCCGACATAGACGGCCCGCGTATGGGTCGCGCCGATCCGGGTCAGGACCCATTCGATGTTGGGTTCCACGAAGGTCCAGGCGCCCTGATTCTTGGGTTCCTCCTGGCACCAGACGATCTGGGCCTGCTTGAAGCGCCCCAACTCGTTGACCATCGACAGCGCGGGAAACGGGTAGAATTGCTCCAGCCGCAGGATGTAGACGTCGTCGATGCCGCGGGCGTCGCGCTCCTCCAGCAGGTCGTAGTAGACCTTGCCTGAACAGATGACGACGCGCTTGATCTCGTCGTCGGGTACGAGCTTGGTGTCGGAATTGCCCTGCTGGGCGTCGTCCCACAGCACCCGGTGGAAGCTGGACCCGGTGGTGAACTCCTCGGTCGTCGACACGGCCAGCTTGTGGCGCAGCAACGATTTCGGCGTCATCAGGATCAGCGGCTTGCGGAAGTCGCGGTGCAGCTGACGGCGCAGGATGTGGAAATAGTTCGCAGGCGTCGTGCAGTTGGCGACGATCCAGTTGTCGGAGCCGCACATCTGCAGGAACCGCTCCAGCCGCGCCGAGGAATGTTCCGGTCCCTGGCCCTCATAGCCATGCGGCAACAGGCAGACGAGGCCCGACATGCGCAGCCACTTGCTCTCGCCCGAGGAGATGAACTGGTCGAACATGATCTGCGCGCCGTTGGCGAAGTCGCCGAACTGTGCCTCCCACATGGTCAGGGCGTTCGGTTCGGCCAGCGAATAGCCGTATTCGAAGCCGAGGACGGCGTATTCCGACAGGGCGCTGTCGATCACCTCGTACTGGGCCTGGCCTTCGCGAATGTGGTTGAGCGGATAGTAGCGATCCTCGTCCTGCTGGCTGACGAAGGCGGAGTGGCGCTGGCTGAACGTGCCGCGCGTGCTGTCCTGCCCGGCCAGTCGGACTTTGTATCCCTCCGTCAGGAGGGAGCCGAAAGCCAGCGCCTCGGCCGTGGCCCAGTCGAAGCCCTCGCCGGTCTCGAACATCTTGCGCTTGGCATCCAGCAGACGGCCCACGGTCTTGTGCAGCGGGAATCCTTCGGGGGCAGCGGTCAGCGCGCGTCCGACCTCGTCGAACGTGTCGCGGGCGATGGCCGTCTCGCCGCGGACGTAGTCGTCCTCGTTGCGGCGGTCCAGATGCGACCAGCGCCCGTCGAGCCAGTCGGCCTTGTTGGGCTTGTAGTCGCGCCCGGCCTCGAACTCCTCGGCCATGCGCTCCTGGAAGGCGGCCTTCATGTCCTCGATCTCGCCTTCGGGGATCAGGCCGTCCTTGACCAGGCGTTCGGTATAGAGCGACAGCGTCGTCTTGTGACCCTTGATGTGCTTGTACATCATCGGGTTGGTGAACATCGGCTCGTCGCCCTCGTTATGGCCGAAGCGGCGATAGCAGAAGATATCGAGCACGACGTCCTTGCCGAACTTCTGACGGAACTCGGTCGCCACGCGGGCGGCGTGCACGACCGCTTCGGGGTCGTCGCCGTTGACGTGGAAGATGGGCGCCTCAACCACCAGCGCGTTGTCGGTCGGATAGGGGCTGGAGCGCGAGAAATGCGGCGCCGTGGTGAACCCGATCTGGTTGTTCACGACGATATGGATCGTGCCCCCGGTGCGGTGACCGCGCACGCCCGACAGCGCGAAGCACTCGGCCACCACGCCCTGGCCCGCGAAGGCCGCGTCGCCATGCAGCAGGATCGACGCGACCTGCGTGCGGTTGCGGTCGCCCAGCTGATCCTGCTTGGCCCGGGTTTTGCCGAGGACGACCGGATTCACCGCCTCCAGATGCGAGGGGTTCGCCGTCAGCGACAGGTGGACGACGTTGCCGTCGAACTCCCGGTCGGACGACGCGCCGAGGTGATACTTCACGTCGCCCGATCCATCCACGTCCTCGGGCTTGAAGCTGCCGCCCTGGAACTCGTTGAAGATGGCCTTGTAGGGCTTGCCCATCACGTTCGCCAGAACCGACAGCCGGCCGCGATGGGGCATGCCGATGACGATGTCGCGCAGGCCCAGCTGTCCGCCGCGCTTGATGATCTGTTCCATCGCCGGGATCAGCGCCTCGCCGCCGTCGAGGCCGAAACGTTTGGTGCCCATGTACTTGACGTGCAGGTACTTCTCGAAGCCCTCGGCCTCCACCAGCTTGTTGAGGATGGCGCGGCGGCCGTTCTGGGTGAAGGTGATCTCCTTGCCCAGACCCTCGATCCGCTCCTTCAGCCAGGCGGATTGCTCGGGGTCGGAGATGTGCATGTATTGCAGCGCGAAGGTCCCGCAATAGGTGCGCCGCAGGATCGAGACGATCTGGTTGAGCGTCGCCACCTCCAGTCCCAGCACGTTGTCGATGAAGATCGGGCGATCGAGATCTTCCTCCGAGAAGCCGTAGGAACGGGGGTCCAGCTCCGGATGGTCGGTCTGTTCGCGCAGTCCCAGCGGGTCCAGGTCGGCGGCAAGGTGGCCCCGGATGCGGTAGGCGCGGATCAGCATGATCGCGCGGATCGAGTCGAGCACGGCGCGGCGGACCTGCTCGTCGGTGATGGCGGCCCCGGTCTCCTCGGCCTTGGTGCGGATCTTGTCGCCGGCGGCGCGTGCCTCCTTGGGGTCGACGGGCGCGGCCGGCCACTCGCCGGTCAGCGCCGCGGTCAGCTCGCCCTCGGGCATCGGCGGCCAGTCGGCGCGTGCCCAGGACGGCCCCGCCGCCTCGGCCTTCGCATCGGCGGCGTCATCCTCAAGCGCCGCGAAGAACTGCGCCCAGCTTTCGTCGACCGCGGACGGGTCGGCGGCATAGCGGGCATACATCCGTTCGAGATATTCCGCGTTGTGCCCCTGCATGAAGGAAGTGGAGCGGAAGGCGTCGTTGGGAGTCTGGTCGGTCATGGGATCATTCCTCGGGGAGGATGGTGAGCGTTTCGGCGAGCGTCGCGGGCGCGCCCTCTATGCCGCTGGTGTCGATGAGGTCGAGCCCTGCCGGCGCCGGCCCGGCGGAGGCCAGCCGACAGGAGCGTTCGATCCGGCCGGGCGCGGTGCGCGTCTGGGTTATCGTGAGGGCGTCGTCGCCGTTGAGCAGGACGCGAGAAAGAGTCGTGTCGCCGTCGACGCGGGCGAGAAGGCCGGGGACGGCGGCGCGTTGCAGGTCGAGGAGGGTGGCGATCTCCTCGCCGCCGGTATCGGTGCCGACGTAGCGGGTCATCAACGTCCATGCGAGCGCGTCGGTCTGGGCCTGGGTGAAGGTCGCGTCGCGGGGCTGGGTCTGCCAGCCGCCCGCTTCGAGCTGGGCGAGGGCGGCGGCGAAGGTCGGGGCCTGGGTGCAGGCCGCGGGGAGGTCGGCGAGGGCGGGGGTGGCTGCCGTGACGAGAACAACCGTTGCCATAGCGGAGCGGATCATGTCGGCGTCCGCCTGGAGGGAAGCAGGAGATGTGCGGCGGTATTCGTGAAAGCGACGAGCGTACCGATTGCCGTGATCGCCAGCCCAATCCCTATCCCGATCGCTAGCACGAGGATCGGCAACGGAAAAACAACGGCGAGACCCATGGACCAACCGAATATAGCCCCTGTTAACCACGAGAGTGGTGGTACGAGAGCAAGCACGCCGACGACGATCGCAAGTTTCGCCGTTGGAACGAGCGGATCAAGCATCAGAGTACCGCGAAAGCCCGCATCGTGAAGGCGTCTCACCCCTGCCGATGTGACGGGAACATAGAGCAGGGCCACAACGATGGCCGTCCCGATCCAAGCCGAGGGTCCCACCAGGAAGAGATGACAGAAGGCGATCGCAATCACGAGCGTGACCGTCATGATAAGGACGAACCATAGGTACTCCGATCGCGACGAACGACCGGTAAAGTCAAACGTTCTGCGAAGCCCGGTCAGGATTGCCTTGCGCGGTCCCATCCCTAGCCAATCGCCTCCTTCACCGCCTCGCCCAGCGTCGCCGGGCTGTCGGCCACCACGATCCCCGCGGACCGCATCGCCTCGATCTTCGACTCCGCATCGCCCTTGCCGCCCGCGACGATGGCGCCGGCATGGCCCATGCGGCGGCCCGGGGGGGCGGTTCGGCCGGCGATGAAACCGGCGGTGGGCTTCCAGCGGCCGCGCTTCTTCTCGTCGGCAAGGAACTGCGCCGCCTCTTCCTCGGCGGTGCCGCCGATCTCGCCGATCATGATGATCGATTGCGTCTCGTCGTCGGCCAGGAACATCTCGAGGACGTCGATATGCTCGGTGCCCTTGATCGGGTCGCCGCCGATGCCCACCGCCGTCGACTGGCCCAGCCCCAAGTCGGTGGTCTGCTTGACCGCCTCATAGGTAAGCGTGCCCGACCGCGACACCACGCCCACGCTGCCGCGCTTGTGGATATGGCCCGGCATGATGCCGATCTTGCAGGCGTCGGGCGTGATCACGCCGGGGCAGTTCGGCCCGATCAGACGCGTCTTCGATCCGTCCAGCGCGCGCTTGACCTTCATCATGTCGAGGACGGGGATGCCCTCGGTGATGCAGACCACCAGCGGTATCTCTGCGTCGATCGCCTCCAGGATGGAATCCGCGGCGAAGGGCGGCGGGACGTAGATCACCGACGCGTTCGCCCCGGTCTTCGCCACCGCCTCGTGGCAGCTGTCGAAGACCGGCAGGTCCAGATGCGTCTGCCCGCCCTTCCCGGGCGTCACGCCGCCGACCATCTTCGTGCCGTAGGCGATGGCCTGCTCGGTGTGGAACGTACCCTGCGACCCGGTCAGGCCCTGGCAGATCACCTTGGTTTCTTCGTCGATGAGAATGGCCATCGGCCCCTCCGTTGGTCGTGTGATGTCGCGGCCCGCGCGGGGCCGGATCGCCCTAGCGGTGGACGATCAGGATGACGGGATGGTCGAAGGCCGCGCCCTCGCCGGTTTCGGGATTGGTGAAGGTCGTGCGTGCCACGGGCAGCGTGACGGACAGGTTGTCGAAGAAGAAGCCGACGCCGCCATCTACGTTGCGCCCCGCGCCCCGCGGCGCCAGCAGCGTGTCGGAGCCGTCGACCAGCCGTGGCGCCAGGATTTCGCCGGCCAGGCGGTTGGCCCGTTCGGTGCCCACCGCGGGCGAGCCGACGGAACAGCCGTCGCCGCCCACGGCCTGCCGGCGGCCCTGGTCGTCAGTGAAGGTCTGCACCGGGGCGGGGCCGATGCGAACGAAGGTCAGCGTGCCGGGATTGGCGTAGATGGTCGCGTCTCCGTCGCGTTCGCGAACCGGGAAGTTCAGCGCGCGGGCGGCACGGTCCTGTCCGGCGCGGGTCCGGTTGTTCAGGCACACCGCCTCGGCGGCGAAGCGCATCCGTTGCGCGGCGATGTCGGCGACGCCGGGCCCGAAGCCGCCCTGGGTGGCCGGCACGCAGGCGGCGAGGGCCAGCAGCACGGGAAGGAGGCGGATCATTTCAGGGCCTCGCGGCTGGCTTCGGGGGTCAGGCGTTCGACGCGCAGGAATGTCTCGGGGCCGTTCGGGCCCGGGCGGGTTCCGGTGTGAACGACCGCGACGCGCCCCGGGTTCAACGCGCGCGCCGCCAGCAACGTCGTGCCGGGCCGGTGGGCACCGGTATGGGTGGCGGGCAGCGGAGCTTCGGTCGTGATGCCCTCGGCTGCCAGCGCCGCCCGCGCAGTCTCGGCCGCCTGCGCGCCCTGGTCGCCGTCGAAGGTCACTTCGCAGCGACGGTCGGTGCCGGGGGTGGGCATGCCGGCCGCCGGCGAAGGGGCGGGAGCGGAGAATGGGTCGAGGTCGTAGAAGTCGTGGCGAATTTCCGGGCCGGCGAATGCTTCGTTCGCTGCGCGCGCGGTGAGGTGCGGCGAAAGACAGTTGTCGGCGAAGGCCGAAAGCGCCGCTTTCTCCGATGACTCGGCCTGGACCCCGTGTCCCATTGCCGCCAGCGCGGCGGCCAGGCCCAGATAGCGAGATCTTCCGGGCAGATCACCCATGGTCATGGCTCATGTCGATCTCGGCCCGAAACGATCCGTGCCTGCGATCCATGTCGTTGAAGCGCGTGATCCGCCAACCCTTGCCGCGGGTCTCCTTGATCCAGGGGTGGGCACCCGTCTGCGGCCCGCCGGACGGCCCGTCAAGCAATACGACATCCACCTTGCCGCCGAACTCGTCGACCGCTCGGGCGACGTGTTTGCGACGCTTGGTGTGTCCCACCTTGTTCGTCCAATCCGGCGGCGTTCCGTCGAAGCCGAAATCGTAGACCAGATGTGGCTTCGCCGCTTCGCTGAGCTCGCATTTCCATATCGTGATGCAGACGCCGTCCGCGTTCTCGGCGGACCAGTCCGTCTGGTGGTTCGAGAGGGTGTAGCCCAGCGCCTCGAATGCGTCCTTGAACCCCATCTTCCTAGCCCTTCACCGCCTTCACGATCTTCTGCGCGCCGTCCTTCAGGTCGTCGGCGGCAACCACGTCGAGGCCGCTTTCGTTGATGATCGCCTTGCCCTTCTCGACATTCGTGCCTTCCAGCCGGACGACGAGCGGGACCTTCAGGCCGACTTCCTTGACCGCGGCCACCACGCCCTCGGCGATGACGTCGCAGCGCATGATGCCGCCGAAGATGTTCACCAGGATGCCTTTGACGTTCGGGTCCGAAGTGATGATCTTGAACGCCTCGGTCACCTTCTCCTTCGTCGCGCCGCCGCCGACATCGAGGAAGTTCGCCGGTTCCGCGCCATAGAGCTTGATGATGTCCATCGTCGCCATCGCCAAGCCCGCGCCGTTGACCATGCAGCCGATCTCGCCGTCGAGCGCAATGTAGTTCAGGTCGTATTTCGAGGCCGCCAGTTCCTTTGGATCCTCCTCGGTCTCGTCGCGCAGCTCGGCGATGTCCTTGTGGCGGTAGATCGCGTTGCCGTCGAACCCGACCTTGGCGTCCAGCACCTTCAGGTCGCCGCTGTCGGTCACGATCAGCGGATTGATCTCCAGCATCTCCATGTCCTTTTCGGTGAAGGCGGCATAGAGCTTGCCCATCAGGGCGACGCATTGCTTGACCTGCGCGCCTTCCAGCCCCAGCGCGAAGGCGACGCGGCGGCCATGATAGGGCTGGAAGCCGGTGGCGGGATCGACGTCGAAGCTGACGATCTTCTCGGGCGTGCTCGCCGCCACCTCCTCGATATCCATGCCGCCCTCGGTTGAGCAGACGAAGCCGATGCGGCTGGTCTGCCGATCGACAAGCAAGGCGAGATACAGCTCGCGCGCGATATCGGAGCCGTCCTCGATATAGACGCGGTTGACCTGCTTGCCCGCGGGGCCGGTCTGATGGGTGACCAGCGTGCGGCCCAGCATCCGCTTGGCCTCGTCGGCGGCCTCCTCAACGGACTTGGCCAGGCGCACGCCGCCCTTTTCGCCCGCGTCGGCCTCCTTGAAGGACCCCTTGCCGCGGCCACCGGCATGGATCTGCGCCTTGACCACCCAGAGCGGGCCGTCGAGCTGGTTGGCCGCGTCCTTGGCATCGGCCGCGCGCGTCACCGCGACGCCGTCGCTGACCGGGGCGCCGTAGTCACGCAGAAGGGCCTTGGCCTGATATTCGTGGATGTTCATGGGTCGCGCCCCGCTTCGGTTCGTTATGGATCGCCCTCGGGCTTGGCATGACGACAGGCGGGTTGGGAACAGGAAATGCCCGGATTTGAACGATTGAAACAGGAAATCAAGGCGGTGTGATCACGCTTTCACGCGGCGTGATCACATTATGCGGGCATCCACCCCCGCATGAGGGTGTCGCGTCCCGCCGAGAGGGGCGGGGCGCGATGTCCGGGGCATCAGCCGAGCGAGCTGTCGATGCTGCGGCAGGCTTCGACCAGACCTTTCACGGCGTCGACGGACTTGTCGAACATGCCCTGCTCGTCGCGGTTCAGCTTGATGTCGACGATCCGCTCGACGCCGCCTGCGCCGATGACCGTCGGCACGCCGACATACATGCCCTTGAGGCCCAGCGCGCCGTCGACCCAGGCCGCGGCCGGCAGCAGCCGACGCTGATCCTTCAGATAGGCCTCGGCCATCTCGATCGCCGAGGAGGCCGGGGCATAGAACGCGCTACCGGTCTTGAGCAGGCCCACGATCTCGGCACCGCCGTCGCGGGTGCGCTGGACGATGGCGTCGAGGTTTTCCTGGCTGGTCCAGCCCATCTCGACTAGGTCGGGCAGGGGAATGCCGCCGACGGTCGAATAGCGCGTGAGCGGCACCATCGTGTCGCCATGCCCGCCCAGTACGAAGGCCGAAACGTCGCGCATCGACACCTCGAACTCCTCGGCCAGGAAGTGGCGGAAACGCGCGCTGTCCAGGACGCCGGCCATGCCCACGACCTTCTGGTGCGGCAAGCCGGAGAACTCGCGCAGCGCCCAGACCATCGCGTCGAGCGGGTTGGTGATGCAGATGACGAAGGCGTCGGGGGCATTGTCGCGGATCCCCTCGCCCACGGCCTTCATGACCTTGAGGTTGATCCCCAGCAGGTCGTCGCGGCTCATGCCGGGCTTGCGGGGGACGCCGGCGGTGACGATGCAGACGTCGGCCCCGGCGATGTCGGAATAGTCGTTGGTGCCCTTCAGCTTGACATCGAACTTCTCGACCGGTCCGCTCTCGGCGATGTCGAGCGCCTTGCCCTGCGGAATGCCCTCGCTGATGTCGAAGAGGACGACGTCCCCCAGTTCCTTGATGGCGGCGAGGTGGGCGAGCGTGCCGCCGATCTGTCCTGCGCCGATGAGGGCGATCTTGGGTCGGGCCATTTCCGTCTCCGATATGTCCGTCGGTTGTCCTCGCCGGGGGTATCGCGGGCGCAGGGCCGGGCGCAAGGGGCAGGCGGGGATGGCGTCGGCAGGCGGTTCGATGCGGCGTCGGCCCTCAGGTCCGAACCTCGACCGACCCGGCCGCATCGGCCAACGACGCGTCCCAGGCGCGGCCCGAGGCCAGAAGACACATCCGGCCATCGGACGCGGTCACGGCCATCGTCCAGGTTCCCGTGGCGTCGGAGGCGAAGAGCTCCACCATCTGTCCATCGCCACGCGGGCGCGTGCCCCGGCGCGTCTCTCCGAACTGGCGGGCGAGACGCTCGACGATGCCCCCGCGCGGCCCGCAGGCGTCATCGGCCCCGGCAACTGCCGGAAGCGTGACGAGGCAGGCCCCGGCAATCGCGGCAAGCGTGGCGAAGCGGATCGAGTTCGGGGTCAAGGACACGGTCCTCCGGTGGTTGGAATTTCTCGGAACCTCCTGACGTCGAAATCCGAAGAATTGGTTAACGCTGCCCGGCCCCCCTGCCGCATCGCAGCAGGTGCCGCCGCAACATAGATGCGTCATCCGCCGTTCCGCTTGCCATCCGTTGCGCGGCATGCTTGCAAGCGGCCAGACTGGAGGACCCCGATGCATTCCGCCGACCGCCCCTTTCGATCCGTCCTCTATATCCCCGGCTCCAAGCCGCGCGCGCTGGCGAAGGCGGCGACCCTTCCGGTGGATGCGATCATCTTCGACCTGGAAGACGCGGTCGCGCCCGACGAGAAGGCAGAGGCCCGCGAGACGCTGGCCGAGACCCTGCGACATGCCGAGTACGGACCGCGCTTCCGCATCGTGCGGATCAACGGTGCCGACACGACCTGGGGCGCGGATGATCTGGCGGCCATCGCGCCGCTGGCGCCCGACGCGATCCTGCTGCCCAAGGTGAACGGGCCCGACGACATCGCCGCCGCCGCGAGCGCCGTGTCGGACAACACGCAGATCTGGGCGATGATGGAGACGCCGCAGGGCATCCTCGACGCCGCGCGCATCGCACACGCCCCGGGAACGGGCGGACTGGTGCTGGGCACGAACGATCTGGCCAAGGACCTCGGCTGCCGCGACCGCGCCGACCGGCTGCCGCTGATGACGGCGCTGCAGACCTGCCTGCTGGCGGCGCGGGCGGCCGGCATCCCCTGCATCGACGGGGTGTTCAACGCCTTTAAGGATGCGGACGGTTTGCGCGCGGAATGCGAGCAGGGCCGCGACCTGGGGATGGACGGCAAGACCCTGATCCACCCCGCACAGGTCGAAATCGCGAACGCCGTGTTCGCCCCCACCCCCGAGGAAGTCGACCTGGCCCGCCGCCGCATCGCCGCATACGACGCCGCGGTGGCCGAAGGGCAGGGCGTCGCCGTGCTGGACGGGCGCATCGTCGAGAACCTGCATGTGGACAGCGCCCGCCGGGTGCTGGCAAGGATGGACGCGATCGCGGCGCTGGAGGGCTGAGATGGGATATCTGCTGATCGTGCTGGGCATCGCGCTCTGGTCGGGCGCACATTTCTTCAAGCGCGCGGCCCCCGACATCCGCGCCCGGATGGGCGATGCGGGCAAGGGGTTGGTAACGGGTCTGCTGCTGCTGTCGATCCTGGTGATGATCTTCGGATACCGATGGGCACCCTACGACCCGGTCTGGGCGTTCGGGGCCTGGGTCTATCCGGTCAACAACCTGGCGGTGCTGGGGGCGTTCTACCTGTTCGCGGCCAGTGGTGCCAAGACGCGGGTGACGCGGGTGGTTCGCCATCCGCAGTTGACCGCCGTGATCGTCTGGGCCGCGGCCCATCTGTTGGCAAACGGCGATGTCGCGTCGATCCTGCTGTTCGGCGGCCTGCTGGTCTGGGCCATGGCCGAGATCGTGGTGCTGAACCGGGTCCAGCCCGCCTGGACCCCGGCCCATCCGCCGCCGATCCGCAAGGAGATCACGGCCGTCGTCGCGTCGGTCGCGCTGTTCGTCGTCGTGTTCCTGATCCATGGCTGGATCGGGCCGTCGCCGGCCGGCATCTGACACCCGAACCGGAGGAACCGATGACCACGCTCTATCGTCTGCTGACCGCCGAGGACACGTCCGCCTTCTGCCACAAGGTGTCGGAGGCGCTGGCCAGGGGTTGGGTCCTGCATGGCTCGCCCGCCTATGCCTGGGACCATGCGGCGGGCGTGATGCGTTGCGCGCAGGCCGTGACCAAGGATGTCGATGCCGACTACGCCCCCGACATGAAGCTGGGCGCACAGTGAGCAAGACGAACCCCGGCCGCTTCTTCGAGGACTACCGCCTGGGCGAGACGATCCGCCATGCCGTGCCGCGCACCATCGCCGAGGGGGAGCGCGCGCTCTATGCCGCGCTCTATCCGCAGCGGTTCGCAGTGCAGTCCTCGGACGCCTTCGCGTTGGATTGCGGGCTGGACGGCAGCCCGATGGACGACCTCGCGGTGTTCCACACCGTGTTCGGCAAGACCGTTCCGGACATCTCGCTGAACGCGGTGGCCAATCTGGGCTATGCCGAGGGGCGTTTCCTGCGGTCGGTCTGGCCGGGCGACACGCTGCGCGCCGAGTCCGAGGTGATCGGGCTGAAGCAGAACTCCAACGGCAGATCGGGCGTCGTCTGGGTGCGCACGACCGGGCTGAACCAGACGGGCGACCCGGTGCTGAGCTATGTCCGCTGGGTCATGGTCCGCAAGCGGGACATCGACGCCCCCGCGCCCGAAACGGTGATCCCCGGTCTCGGCGATGCCGTGCCCGCCGATGCGCTCTGCGTGCCCGAGGGCCTGGATTTCGACGGCTACGATTTCACATTGGCCGGCGAGCCGCACCGGGTGTCGGACTATGCCATCGGCGAGCGTATCGACCACGTCGACGCCGTCACCGTCGAGGAGGCCGAGCACATGCTGGCCACCCGTCTGTGGCAGAACACGGCCAAGGTGCATTTCGACGCCACCCATCGCGCCGACGGCCGCCGCCTGATCTATGGCGGTCACATCATCAGCCTGGCGCGCGCGCTGTCGTTCAACGGGCTGGCCAACGCGCAGTTCGTCGCGGCGATAAATGCCGGCGCGCATGCCAACCCGTGTTTTGCCGGCGACACCGTGCGCGCCTGGTCCGAGGTGCTGGACGTGGCCCGGCTCCGCGACGGGATCGGGGCGCTGCGGCTGCGCACGGTTGCGACCCGGGGCGCGGCCTTCGCGCTGCGTGATGACGCCGGTGCCTATCTGCCGGACGTCCTGCTGGACCTCGACTACTGGGTGCTGATGCCCGGGTGACCCGCCGCCGGGCGGCCTTGCCAGCCCTGCCCGCACCGGGTCAGATGGGGCATGCTTCGCCTCGCGACCCTGCTCATCGCCTGTCTCGCCGCCTCGCCGGCGGCGGCGGAGTTCGTGTTGAACAACCTGCGCATGACCCTCTATCACGAAATGGGGCACGCGGTGATCGATCAGGCGGATGTTCCCTTGATGAGCACCGAGGAGACGGCGGCGGACGGGTTCGCACTGCTCTTGGCCGATCGGCTTCATTCCGACGCGGAGATGGACCGGATCATCCGCGACGTGACGCTCCTGGGGCGCGACGAGGCGGCGGCCGAGATCTTCGACCCCTGGGCCGAGTACATGCCCGGTGCGCAACGCACGGCCCGGGCGATCTGCCTGTGGTACGGGCTGGCCCCGGCCCATCGGGGCGATCTGGCCCGCGCCCTCGGCATGCCCCCGTTCGTGGCACGGACCTGCGCGGCGAGCGCGCGCAGCCTGCGGCGGGCCTGGGCGCCGGTCCTGGAACGATTGAAGCCGAGTGAGGCCGATTCGGCCACGCTGCGTGTCCGGGGCGCCGGCAAGGCGCTGCACCTGTTGGCGCCGGATATCGACCGCCTCAACCGAATGATTGCCCTGCCGCGTCGGACCCCGTTGACGGTCGAGGCCTGTGGCGAGGACAACGCCTTCTACTACCACTACGACGACCGCATGGTGATCTGCGACGAGATGGTCGACGCCCTGATGCGGGGCGCCCGCGCGCGTCGCTGAGCGTCAGTCCTTCTTGGGGTCGTGGCCCCAGTTCATCAGCGAATAGCGCCAGTCCGAATGTTCCATGTCGTCATCCGGGCCGCCCTGCGCCTTGTGGCGCTTGATGTAGCCCACGACCTTCGCCATGTGGTCCCAGTCATCGTCGCTCAGGTCGTCCTTGTTGGTGCGCTTGATCTCGATGATGCGCTCGCCGGACTTGTGACCCTTCGACTCGCCGTCGCCGGAATCCGCGCCGACCGACTTGCTCTCCTCGGTCTCGAGCCAGTCCTCCAGCTCCTTCGGGGCCATGTTGACCAGGTCGCCCCACTCCTCCCAGATCTGATCGTGTGATTTCGACATGCGGGATTCCTTTCGACGGACCGGGTGAAGATTTCGTGTCCGGGCGGGACGGGACCGCCCGGACCGATGTGGCGATGCCCGGTCAGGCCCGGGCGGGACGTCCGGCGGCGGCCCCGGCCACGGCGGCGCCCAGCCCGATCAGCGAGGCCAGCGCGGCCAGCCAGGCGGCGGTCGCGACGGCGTCGGCGGCCGCATCCGCGGCGTCCACGGCGGCCTGCTGCGCCTCGTCGATCGCGGCCGCGGCCTCCTGTTGCAGCTCCTCGGCGCGGGTCTGGACATAGGTGACGTATTCCTCGGCCTGCGCGGCGCTCAGCCCGAACCGGTCCTCCATCACCGCGATGGCCTCGGCCCGGTCTTCCTCGCCCAGCACGCCGCCGCGGCCGAACACCTGTTCGACGAACTGGTCCGCCTCCTGCATGGCATCGGTCGGATTGGACAGGATGTCCTGTGCGGTCGAACTCGCCTGACGGCGGATGCGGGCCTGCTCCTGCTGCGAGATGACGGCGCGGAACGCCTCGCGCGCCTCGGCGCGGAAGTTCTCGGGCGTGATGCCGTTCTCGCGTAGGGTCTGCTGCACGCCCTCGGGCAGATCGTCGAGCGAGATGGAGCCGAGCGACAGATCCGGCAGCGAGAAGTCGTCGGGGATCGCCGCGCGCGCCGCCGATGCCGTCCCGCTTGCCAGCGACGTCACCGCCGAGCCCGCGACGTTGACGATGCCCATCGTGGCTTGCGTGGCCAGCCAGACCGCGGCCAGCGTCGTCAGCGCCCAGACGGTCGCGCCGTGCAGCATCGTCCCGGTGGAATGCAGCACGCCGGCCAGGCGTCCGGCCGTGAAGCCCCCAGCGCCCAGCGCGATCAACTGGCTCAGGAACTGCCAGATGGCGGTGGTGGTCAGGCTGCCGTTCATCGGCGTGGCCTCGTCGGCCTCGAAGATGGACAGGCCCAGGCCGATTCCCACGAGGCTGAGCAGGACGAACACGCCGAGCGCGACGACCGTCCCGGCAAGGATCGCCCCCCAGGAGGCACGCCCGCGACTGTCGTAGAGCCGTTCGATCCCGTCATGGGTCAGGTCGCGGGCATGGGCGACGGCCTCCTGGCGGCTGTCATGTCTTACGTGGTCGATCATCGTGTTCTCCGGATCTCGCGTGGCGAGGACGTTCGTGCGGTCCTTCGATGAGGTGAACCCGTGATTTTCCCATGGGTTCCGCGATCCCGCACGCGGTGCGCCCCGCGCCGGCCCTTGCGAGGGCACGGGGCGCGACACGCCGTGGCGGGTCCTGCGAAGGTAGGGGAGGCGGCGCGCTGCGACCCCGCGACCCCGTGACACCGCCGTCAAAACCGCTAGAACCCTTCCGGAACGCCGAGAGAAGAAGGACGCCGCATGGCCGACGTGAACCGGGGGGACCGCCCCCTCAGCCCGCATCTGCAGGTCTATCGACCGCAGCTCACCTCCATCACCTCGATCCTGACGCGGATCTCCGGCAACGCGCTGGTGGTGGCGGGCCTGATGGTGACGTGGTGGTTCGTGGCCGCCGCCGCCGGGCCCGACGCGTTCGCGACCGCAGATGCGGTGCTGACCTCCTGGTTCGGCAAGCTGGTGTTCCTCGGCTCGATCTGGGCGTTGTGGTATCACACGCTGGCCGGCATCCGGCACCTGATCTGGGACACCGGCCACGGCCTCGACATCGGAACGGCCGAAAAGCTCGGCTGGGCCTGCATCGGCGGCTCGATCCTGCTGACGGTCCTGACCGTCATCCTGCTGTAGGGGGCGACAGATGAAATCCGCCGCACAGACTTTCCTGACCGACCGTAAGCGTGTCGACCTCTACGGCTCGGCCCATACCGGCACCGCGCAGCACTGGCGGGTGACGATCTCCTCGGTGGCGCTGGTCATCCTCGTCCCGCTTTTTGTGTTTACCTTCGGCGCCGCCCTGGGCGAGCCCTGGCCCGAGGTCGTGGCCTATTACTCCCGGCCCTTCCCGGCGATCGTGGCCGCGCTGACGCTGGCCGTCGGCTGGTGGCACTTCGCCAAGGGCGTCCATGTCCTGATCACCGACTATTCGCGCGGGATGACCCGCAAGGTCCTGATCGTCGTCACGCATATCATCAGCTACGCCGCGGCGGCCGCCTGTCTCTACGCGCTCGCCCGCCTGGCCCTGTAAGCTTCGGAGAACCGCTATGGCTGCCTATGAATACGAGACTCACGAATACGACGTCGTCGTGGTCGGCGCCGGCGGGGCAGGCCTGCGCGCGACCCTCGGAATGGCCGAACAGGGGTTGCGCACGGCCTGCGTGACGAAGGTGTTTCCGACCCGCTCGCACACGGTCGCCGCACAGGGCGGCATCGCCGCCAGCCTGGGGAACATGGGCCCCGACAGCTGGCAATGGCATATGTACGACACCGTCAAGGGTTCGGACTGGCTGGGCGATACGGATGCGATGGAATACCTCGCCCGCGAGGCACCCAAGGCGGTCTACGAACTCGAACATTACGGCGTGCCGTTCAGCCGGACCGAGGAGGGCAAGATCTATCAACGCCCCTTCGGCGGCCACACGACCGAGTTCGGCGAGGGCCCGCCGGTACAGCGCACCTGTGCCGCAGCCGATCGCACCGGCCATGCGATCCTGCACACGCTCTACGGCCAGTCGCTGAAGCAGCAAGCCCAGTTCTTCATCGAATACTTCGCCATCGACCTCATCATGTCCGAAGACGGCGTGTGTCAGGGCGTGCTTTGCTGGAAGCTCGACGACGGCACGCTGCACCTGTTCAGCGCCAAGATGACGGTGCTGGCGACGGGTGGCTACGGCCGCGCCTACTTCTCGGCCACGTCCGCCCATACCTGCACCGGCGACGGCAACGGCATGGTGGCCCGCGCGGGCCTGCCGCTGCAGGACATGGAATTCGTGCAGTTCCACCCGACCGGCATCTACGGCGCCGGCTGCCTGATCACCGAAGGCGCGCGGGGCGAGGGCGGCTACTTGACCAATTCCGAGGGCGAGCGGTTCATGGAACGCTACGCCCCCACCTACAAGGACCTGGCCAGCCGCGACGTCGTCAGCCGCTGCATGACGATGGAGATCCGCGAAGGCCGCGGCGTCGGCAAGGACGGCGACCACATCCACCTCAATCTCAGCCACTTGCCGCCCGAGACGCTGGCCCTGCGCCTGCCTGGCATCTCCGAGAGCGCGCGTATCTTTTCGGGCGTCGACGTCACGAAGGAGCCGGTGCCCGTCCTGCCGACGGTGCATTACAACATGGGCGGCATCCCGACGAATTACTGGGGCGAGGTGTTGGCGCCGAAGCCCGGCGACGACGACCACGTGGCGCCGGGCCTGATGGCCGTGGGCGAGGCGGGTTGCGCATCGGTGCACGGGGCCAACCGCCTCGGCTCCAACTCGCTGATCGACCTCGTGGTGTTCGGTCGCGCCGCGGCCATCCGCGCGGGCGAGATCGTGGATCCCGACGCCGCCGTGCCCAGCCCCAACATGCGCTCCGTCGAGATGGCGCTCGCCCGGTTCGACGGGCTGCGCCATGCGCGCGGCCAGGTCGCCACGGCGGAGCTGCGCCTCGAGATGCAGAAGACGATGCAAGACGACGCCGCCGTCTTCCGCACCTCCGAGACGCTGGCCCAGGGCAAGGAGAAGATGGAGGGGATCGCCGGCAAGCTCGACGACCTGCAGGTGACCGACAACACGCTGATCTGGAACTCCGACCTGATGGAGACGCTGGAGCTGGCGAACCTTATGCCGAACGCCGTCGCCACCGTCGTCGCCGCCGAGGCCCGCAGGGAAAGCCGCGGCGCGCATGCGCATGAGGACTTCCCCGACCGTGATGACGAGAACTGGCGCAAGCATTCGCTGACCTGGTTCAAGGGCGATGCGATGACGGCCGATCTGGGTTATCGCGGCGTGCACATGAACCCGCTGACCAGCCATAACGACGGCGGCATCGACCTCAAGAAGATCGCACCGAAGGCGCGCGTCTACTGATGATCGGGGGCCGTGCGATCCTGCGATGGGCCGGCGGTGCCGCGACGCTCGCGGCGCTGGCGACCTGCGTGCCCGCGGGGCCCGAGGCGCGCCGCGCGGCCTATCTGGATTGCGCGCGCGACCAGGGCGTGACCGTTCGGGACGGGACCATCGTCAGCCGGTCCGCGGCCGATCTGCGCCGGCTCGACGCGTGTGAGGCGCTGCCGCGATGATCCGCCGGCTCGCCCTCCTGCCGCTGTTGGCGGCCTGCGACCCCTCGCCGATGACGCCCGACCGGGCCGCGCGCGCCTGCCAGGCCGAGGTGCGGCAGGCCGACGGCATCTCGGGCAATGTCGGGGCGGGCGTTTCGAATGACGGTCCGGTTGCGACCGGCAACATCACGATCACGAACCGCGTTCTGAACCCGCAGGCGCCCGAGGATTTCCTGGCCGATTGCATCGCGCGGCGGACCGCGGGTCGCCCGGCGCCCACCACCTTCGGAATATCGCTCGGGGACTCGCGCCGATGAAGGCGGTGGCGACATGCCTCTCGCTCGTCCTCCTGACGGGCTGCCAGCCCGGCGGGCGCGCCTTGGTCGCCGGTGAAGGGGTCACGCCGGGGCTCGCCTCCTGCCTCGCATCGATCGGCAGGCCGGACGTGGCCGCCGACCCCGATGCCCCCATGAGCGAGGCCGAGATCGCCGGACTCCTCGCCTGCACCTCCGACCGGGCGAGTCGCTGACATGGAATTGATCGCGCCGCGTATCTTCTGCATCGGGACGCATCACAAGACCGGCACGCTGTGGATGCGCGCCGTGTTCCGGCAATTGGCCGACGTGATCGGCGTGGCCCTTTACCCGGCCTTCGCCAGGTCGGGCCTGCACCTCGTGCCCGACCGCGACCGGGCCTTCCTGGTCAGCTGGTCCTCGGCCTTCCAGCCGGCGCTGCACGACCGCCCCGACGCGCGCTTCCTGCACCTGATCCGCGATCCACGCGACGTGCTTCTGTCGGGCATGCGGTACCATCTGACCACCACGCGGGCGGAGGAGGCATTCCTGCACGAACCCCGCGACGATCTGGACGGCCGGACATATCAACAGCATCTGCGGGCGCTGGACGGTCCCGAGGAACGCCTGATGTTCGAGATGTCCGGCAAGCATGCCGGCACCCTGGCCGAGATGCTGGCTTGGCCCTACGACCGGCCGAACACGATCGAGGCGCGTTACGAGACGCTGATCGCCGATACCGACGGCCGGACCTTCCGGGAACATCTGCGCGACCTCGGCCTGACCGAGCCCGAGGTTGAGGAGGGCGCGCGCGCCTTCTGGCGCAATGCCCTGTTCGGCGGCTTGGCGAAGGCGGACGACCCCGCACGGAGAGGACACGTCACGGATGGCGCCCCGTCGCAATGGCGTCGGCTGCTGCCGCGTTCCGTGGCGCGGGCCTATGCCGAACGCCACGGCGATGCGCTGGTATCGTTGGGTTATGAGAGCCACCCGACCGCCTGGCTGAAGGAGATCCGCGATGCGGCCTGAACCCCTGGCCCTTACCCTGGCGCTTGCCGCGTGCAACACGCCGTTGGCCGACGAGGTCGCGCGCGGCGCGGCAAAGGCGGCGGTGAACCCCATCATCGCGCAGCGGTTCCCCGGTGTCCCGCTGGAGCCCGCGACGAACTGCATCATCGACAACGCCACCGCGTCCGAGATCGTGACCCTCGCCACGTCCGCCGGCGGCGCATCCGATGCCGCCACCCGGATCGTGCTGGACATCGCCGGCCGTCCCGCCACCATAGACTGCATCGCGACGACAGGTCTGCCGGTGCTGCTGAACACCCTCTAGGAGGACCCCATGGTTCAATTCACCCTGCCGAAGAACTCCAAGATCACCGTGGGCAAGACCTGGCCCAAACCGGAGGGGGCGAATAACCTGCGCAAGTTCCAGATCTACCGCTGGAACCCCGAAGACGGAAAGAACCCGCGGCTCGACACCTACTGGGTCGACCTCGACACCTGCGGCCCGATGATCCTGGACGGTCTCATCAAGATCAAGAACGAGATCGACCCGACGCTGACCTTCCGCCGCTCCTGCCGCGAGGGGATCTGCGGATCTTGCGCGATGAACATCGACGGGGTGAACACGCTGGCCTGCACCTGGGGCATCGACGAGGTTCGCGGCGACGTGAAGATCTACCCGCTGCCGCACATGCCGGTCATCAAGGACCTGATACCGGACCTGACGCATTTCTATGCGCAGCATGCCAGCGTCATGCCCTGGCTCGAAACGAAGTCGAACACGCCGGCCAAGGAATGGCGCCAGTCGATCGCCGATCGCGAAAAGCTCGACGGCCTCTACGAATGCATCATGTGCGCGTCCTGCTCGACCGCCTGCCCGAGCTATTGGTGGAACGGCGACCGCTACCTCGGCCCCGCGGCGCTGCTGCATGCCTATCGGTGGATCATCGATTCGCGTGACGAGGCGACAGGCGAGCGGCTGGACGATCTGGAGGATCCATTCAAGCTCTATCGCTGCCACACGATCATGAACTGCGCCAAGACCTGCCCCAAGGGCCTGAACCCGGCGCGCGCGATCCAGAACATCAAGAAGATGATGGTCGAGCGGCAGCTCTGAGTGCCGAAGGCGTCAGTCGGAGGCCGCGACCTCGACGCCGCCCTGCGGGACGGTGCCGTCGCCGTCGATGTCGTCATCCGTCGTGGCCTCGATCTCGCTGAGGGTGTCGACGCGGTCGTTGCCGCCGGCCACGCAACCGGCCGTGAGGGCGATCAGGGGCAGGGCGGTGAGCATCTTGAGGGGCAGGGACATCGGCTATCTCCGTTCTTGGCTATCGTCTCGACAACCGGGCGGGAGCCGTCGAAGTTCCCTGACGCATCCGATCGGCGGCGATTTCGCAAGATTCCATCTTGACCGACTCGTCGATTGGCCCCATGTGGCCGCGCATAGACGCCAACGCACGCGCCTCTGGCACGGCTCACGCACGGTTACGTAGCGACGGTAACGTCTCCCTTGGAACTGAGCGGTCTTCGCCGGGACATCCGGTATGGCCGGGTCTGATCGGAGATGACCCATGAACGCAGTAACCGGCCTCGGCCGTCCGGAATTCGTCACGCCGTCCCGCGTCGAGTCCTATATCGCGAACCACGACTTCGCCCATCCGACGTTGGTGATCGACGTCGACGCGGTCGAGCGTCAGTTCCGTGCCCTGTCGTCCGGTCTGGGCCGCGCGCATGTCCACTATGCCGTCAAGGCGAACCCGCATCCTGCCATCATCGAGCGCCTGGTCCGGCTCGGCTCCGGCTTCGACGCGGCTTCGCGCGGCGAGATCGAGTTGGTGCTGGGCCAGGGTGCGGACGTCGATCAGGTCTCCTTCGGCAACACCATCAAGAAGGCGTCCGATATCCGTTTCGCGCATCAGGCCGGCGTGACCCTCTTCGCCGCCGATGCCGAGGAGGAGCTGGTCAAGATCGCCGAGAACGCGCCGGGTGCGCGCGTCTATATCCGCGTAATCGTCGACAACCCCGAGGCCGACTGGCCGCTGTCGCGCAAGTTCGGTTGCGCCAGCGACAAAGTGCTGAACCTGCTGTCGCTGACCCGCGAACTTGGCCTCGTCCCGCATGGCCTGTCCTTCCACGTCGGCAGCCAGACCCGCGAGGCGCGGATGTGGACCGGCACGCTGGATCAGGTGGCTGCGATCTGGCACCGCGCCCGGGACGCGGGCTTCGACCTGCAGCTTCTGAACATCGGCGGTGGCTTCCCGGCCTACTACGGCGAGGCGATCCAGCATCCGACGGTCTATGCCGCATCGGTGATGGACCTGATCGCCGACCGTTTCGGCGACGTGCCGCAGATTATGGCCGAACCGGGCCGTGGCCTGGTCGCCGAATGCGGGGCCATCGCCGCCGAGGTGCTGCTGGTGTCGCGCAAGTCGGAGCTGGACCTGCACCGGTGGGTCTATCTCGACATCGGCCGCTTCTCGGGCCTGGCCGAGACCGAGGGCGAGGCGATCCGCTATCAGATCGGCACGCCGCGCGACGGCGAGGAGACGGGCGCCTGCGTTCTGGCCGGCCCGTCCTGCGACAGCGCCGACGTGCTCTACGAGAAGCGCCCGATCCAGCTGCCGCTTTCGCTGCGGGCCGGCGACAAGATCGTGATCCGCAATTGCGGGGCCTACACCTCGACCTATTCCTCGGTCGGGTTCAACGGCTTCCCGCCGCTGGACTGCGTCGTCATCTGACCCTGCGTCACCTCTAGGAGATCGCCTGCGAAACTGGCACCCTTCCGTCCAAAGCGGGGGGGTGTGTTCATGCGGTCTGCCGGGTTCCGGTTTCTTGTCGTCGGTCTGCTGACGTTGCTGATGTTCGTCCCGCTCTTCTTCGCGGGCAGCATCGTGCAGGAGCGGAACTTCCATGCCGAACAGACCCGGCTGAGTGTCGGACGCGAATGGGGCGGGCCGCAGACACTGACCGGACCCTATCTGGTAATTCCCGTCGAGGGCGACGTCACGCGGCAGGAGCGACGGCAGAGGACCGATCCGGCGACGGGCGAGATCACGGTGGAGACCGTCACCCTGCGCGAACGGGGGCGCGTCTCGTCTGTCCTGCTGCTGCCCGACATGCTGCGCCTCGGGGCGGACACGCGGACGGATATACGTCGGCGCGGCATATTCGAGGTTCCGGTCTATTCCGCCGATATCGATATCGAGATGCGGTTCGACCTGTCGCGCGTCGAGGATGCGCTGCGATCGGGGGAGCGTCTGCTGCCCGCGGCGGCCGTTCTGCGTCTGGGTCTGACGGGCAATGCCGGCCTGCGCGGCGAGGCGCGGGTGGCCGGCCCGGACGGCGCGCTCGAGCTCGAACCCTATGGCGATGCCGGCGCGGGCGGCATCCAGGGGGCGACCGGTGCGCTGACCGGCACGGCCGACTTCACCATCGCGCTACAGCTGAACGGCGCGCAGGAGATCCTCGTCGTGCCCGTGGGCCGGGACAATGATGTCACCATGTCGGGAGATTGGCCCGATCCGGGGTTCACCGGGGCGTTCCTGCCGGACGCGCACGAGGTCGGGCCCGAGGGGTTCGCTGCCCGTTGGTCGGTCCCGCATCTGGCGCGGACCTTGCCGCAGGTGTCGCGCGGCGACGGCCTCGTGGACGCCAACTCGGCCTTCGGCACCGCGTTCGTGCAGGTCAACGACTTCTACCAGAAGGCCTGGCGGGCTGCGCGTTACGGCATCCTGTTCATCGCGTTGACATTCCTGACGGTCCTGCTGCTCGATCGGAAGGACCGGCCGACGCATCCGGTGCAGTACATCCTGATCGGCTTGGCGCAGTCGGTCTTCATCCTGCTGATGGTCGGCTATGCCGAACAGGTCGGTTTCACGCCCGCCTATGTCGGATCGGCGGCGGCCACGATCGGCCTGCTGACGCTGTTCGGATGGATCGGGCTGAAGCTGGGGACGCGGACCTGGGTGCTGGGGGCGTTGCTGGTCGTGCTCTACGCTGTGCTCTACCTGATCCTGCGCTCGACCGACCTGGCTTTGCTGGCCGGGGCGACGCTGGCCTTCGCGGCGCTGACCCTGACCATCATCCTGACCCGGAACGAGGATTGGTACGGCCCCGACGGCCCGGGGCGGGGGTTTCGCCGCCGCCCGCAGCCGTCTCAGGCGAAGGCCGCCTCCAGCGCGATCTCGACCATGTCGCCGAAGGACGACTGACGGTCCGACGCCGGCAGCGCCTCATGCGTCAGCAGGTGATCGCTGACGGTAAGGACGGCCAGCGCGCGGCATTTGTGGCGGGCGGCGAGGATATAAAGTTCCGCCGCCTCCATCTCGACGCCGAGGACGCCATGACGCGTGAGCTGCTCGTTCAGGTCCGGCCGCTCGTCGTAGAACACGTCCGACGAATAGATCCCGCCCACATGCACCTTCGACCCCTTGCCTTCGGCCGCGCGATGCGCCGCCGACAGAAGGTCCCAATCGGCGCAGGGCGCGAAGTTCAGGTCCCGCAATATCCCGCGCGAGGGGGTCGAGATCGACGTCGCCGTCATGGCCAGGATCACGTCGCGGATGCCGACATGCTCCTGCATCGCGCCGCAGGACCCGATCCGGATCAGGGTCTTCGCCCCGTATTGCGCGATCATCTCGTTGGCATAGATCGACAGCGACGGCATCCCCATGCCCGACCCGTGGATCGTCACCCGGTTGCCGCGCCAGGTGCCGGTGAACCCCAGCATCCCGCGCACGTCGTTCACCAGTTCCGGTGCCTCGAGGAACGTCTCGGCCGCCCATTTCGCGCGCAGCGGATCGCCGGGCAGCAGGACGGTTTCGGCAATCTGGCCCTTTTCGGCGCGGATATGGGGGGTCATGGACGGCTCCGGAAATGAAAAAAGGGGCGTGATCGCCCCCTTTTCCGTCTAATCCGATGAAAGGTCTAGACCGCCATGTCCTCGGGCTTGGCGCCGCCGGCCAGGGCTTCCTTGTACCAGCCGGGCTGACGCCCGCGTCCCGACCAGGTGATCGACCCATTCTCGGGGTGGCGATACTTCGCCGGGGCCTTGGCGCGCCCGCCCGTATTGCGCTTGCCGGACTTTCCGCCCGCCAGGTCGTCGAAGGAATAGCCTTCCTTGGCGAGCATCGCATCGATTTCGGCGCGCAATTCCTTCAGACGGCGGCCGTCATATTCCGATTGCGCACGCGCGATCTCCTGCAGGCGGGCCTCGGTCTCGTTCCGCTCTTTCTCGAGTTCATCGCGTGTCATCTTTTCGTATTTCGCCATTCCAAGTTTCCCGGTTTCTGGATTTCCCCACCCTGTCTTATGAATGGAATCATCCAGAAATCAAGAACGTTCATTCCGCCGCCATCCGATCGGGATCGGCGAGTTCGATGATATCGGCCATAATGGCATTCAACTCGAAGTCCTTGGGCGTATAGACGGCGGCCACACCCATGGCCCGCAGCCGCGCGGCGTCCTCCTCGGGGATGATGCCGCCGACGATCAGCGGGACATGCCCCAGCCCGCCAGTGCGCATCCGCGTCACCAGATCCTTGACCAGCGGAATGTGGCTGCCCGACAGGATGGACAGGCCCACGACATGCGCGCCCGTCTCGGCGGCCGCGGCGACGATGGCCTCCGGCGTCAGGCGGATGCCCTCGTACCGGATCGTCATTCCGCAATCGCGCGCGCGCACGGCGATCTGCTCGGCGCCGTTGGAATGTCCGTCCAGCCCGGGCTTGCCCATCAGGAACGAGAGCCGTCGCCCCAAGCGGTCCGACACGGCATCGACCGCCGCGCGCAGTGCCTCCAATCCGTCGGTGCGGTTCGAGGGCGCGTCCGAAACCCCGGTCGGACCACGATATTCCCCATGAACCGCGCGCATCACGCCGGCCCATTCGCCGGTCGTCACGCCGGCCTTCGCGGCCGCGATCGAGGGCTGCATGATGTTCTCCCCGGCACGGGCAGCGCGGGTCAGCGCGTCCAGCGCGCCTTCGACGGCATCGGCATCGCGACCGGCGCGCCAGGCCTCCAGCCGGGCGATCTGCTCGGCTTCGACGGTGGGGTCCACGGTCATGATGCCGCCATCCTCGCCCACAAGCGGCGACGGCTCGCCATTGGTCCAGGCGTTCACGCCGACGACGGTCGTCTCGCCGGTCTCGATCCGGGCGAGCCGTTCGGCGTTCGACTCCACCAGCCGCCCCTTCATGTAGCCGATCGCGGCCACCGCACCCCCCATCGCGTCCAGCGTCGCCAGTTCCTGCCGCGCCCCGTCCTTCAGCGCCTCGACCCTGGCGGCGACGACCGGCGATCCGTCGAACAGGTCGCCGTATTCCAGAAGATCCGTTTCATAGGCCAGCACCTGCTGCATGCGCAGCGACCATTGTTGGTCCCAGGGTCGCGGCAGGCCCAGGGCCTCGTTCCATGCGGGCAATTGCACGGCGCGGGCGCGCGCGTTCTTCGACAGGGTGACGGCCAGCATTTCCAGCAGAATGCGGTAGACGTTGTTTTCGGGCTGCTGTTCGGTCAGGCCCAGGGAATTGACCTGAACGCCATAGCGGAACCGCCGGTATTTCGGATCCTCGACACCGTATCTCTCGCGGCAGATCTCGTCCCACAATTCCACGAAGGCGCGCATCTTGCACATTTCGGTGACGAAACGGATTCCGGCATTCACGAAGAACGAGATACGGCCGACCAGTCGGGGAAAATCCTCAGCCGGGACGCGGTCGCGGAGCGTATCGAGAACCGCCGTCGCAGTCGCGAGCGCGAAGGCCAGTTCTTGCTCCGGCGTCGCGCCGGCCTCCTGCAGGTGATAGGAACAGACATTCATCGGATTCCATTTCGGCACCTCGGAATAGCAATAGGCCGCGACATCCGAAATCAGCTTCATCGACGGTCCAGGCGGCAGGACATAGGTGCCCCGCGACAGGTATTCCTTCACCAGATCGTTCTGCACCGTCCCCTGAAGGGCCGCGACGTCCGCGCCCTGCTCCTCGGCCACCGCGATATAGAGCGCGAGCAACCACGGCGCCGTCGCGTTAATCGTCATCGACGTGTTCATCTTCTCCAGCGGGATATCCGCGAAGAGCGTGCGCATGTCGCCCAGATGCGCCACCGGCACACCGACCTTGCCGACCTCGCCCCGGGCCAGAACGTGGTCGCTGTCGTATCCGGTCTGCGTGGGCAGGTCGAAGGCCACCGACAGGCCGGTCTGCCCGCGGTCCAGGTTCGCCCGGTAAAGCGCGTTGGATTTCGCGGCCGTCGAATGACCCGCGTAAGTCCGGAAAAGCCAGGGCCGATCCTTCTGCATCACGGTGAGCCTTTGCGCAATATTGTTTCCCTCAGGCGGAAATATAGGACATGTCCAGCCCCGTCAATTCGCTGCGATGCGGCAAGGGTGGCTGTATGACCGCGCCGATACGGTGTTATAGGTGATCCATGGATGCTCGATCACCCCGCCCCGCGTGACGAAGACCAACGCGCATCCATCGGTCGGCGGGACCTGATCGCGGCGTGTTCCGCACTGTCGAGATACCGCTCTGGGCGCTTCTGCTCCTCCTCGCCTTCGCGGCGGTGACCTTTGCGTCGCATTTCCTGTTCCCCTCGGTCCGCTGGTTCTTCCGCCGCCGCGCCGAACGTCTCGTCACGCGCCTGAACGCCCGCCTCAAGCGCCCGATCCAGCCGTTCAAACTGGCCCGCCGGACCGACACCATCAACCGGCTGACCCATGATCCACAGGTCGCGCAGGCCATTCTCGACCACGCGCGCGAGACCGGCATCCCCGAGGCCGTCGCCTTCGAGACCGCCAGGCGCTATGCCCGTGAGATCGTGCCCGGCTTCTCGGCGCAGCTCTATTTCGGCGTCGCCACGCGGCTGGCGCGCTGGCTGTCGCGCAGCCTCTACCGCGTGCGCGTCACGGGCGAGGCCGAGGCGACCGAGGACCTGCCCGGGGACGCAACGGTAATCTTCGTGCTCAACCACCGCAGCAACATGGATTACGTCCTCGTTACCTGGCTGGCGGCGCGGCACACGGCGCTGGCCTATGCGGTGGGCGAATGGGCGCGCCGGTGGCCGTTGGGTTCGCTGATCCGGGCGATGGGGGGCTATTTCGTGCGACGGCGCGACCTCAACCCGCTTTATCGTCGGATCCTGGCGCGCTACGTCCAGATCGCCACGCGGAACGGCGTGACGCAGGCGGTCTTCCCCGAGGGTCGGCTGTCGCGTGACGGGGCGCTGCAACCGCCGAAGCTCGGCATCCTCAGCTACATCCTGGCCGATCACGACATCGAGGAGGCGCGCGACGTGATCTTCGTGCCGGTGGCCGTGAATTACGAGCGTGTGCTGGAGGACCGCGTCCTGATCGCCGCCGGGACGGATGGGGCAGGCGCGTTCCGGCTGCGTTGGTGGATGGTGGTTCGCTATCTCTGGCGCCACATCCAGTTGCGCGTGACCGGACGGTTCAGCCGGTTCGGCTATGCCGCCGTGGCCTTCGGGCGGCCGCTGTCGCTGCACCGTTTCCGCTGGCAGGGCGCGACCGATCCGGCCGCCGCGCTCGGGCAGGAGTTGATGGACCGCATCGCCGAGGTCCTGCCCGTCCTGCCGATGGCGCTGGTCTGCGAGGCGCTGCATGCCGGGGCCCGCGACGTGAGCGCAGTCGCCGCCCATCTGGACGCGCACGCGGATGCCTGGCGCGCCGCCGGCCACGTCGTCCACCACGCCAACCGCGAGGCGCGGGAGACCGCGCTGGTCGCGCTCCGCATGCTGGAAGTACGCCGGGCGCTGCGCCTCGACGGGGGCGCGATCACGCCGGAGGAGGGGTGGGAAGACGTCTTTGCCTTCTACGCGAACACGCTTCCGGGATCTGTAGATGGGTCATAAAGTTTCATAATGTCCCGACCCGGGGTTGGAATGTTGCGATACGAATGTTAGCGCTGTTGCAGCGCAGCGTTGCGATTCCGCGACGCGGCATAGCTTCAGGAGGCACTGACATGGCGCTCGACACGCAACCCGGCCCGCTTTCCTACGACGCCGTGGCCAAAGACCTTTACGAGATGGGGGAGATGCCACCGCTCGGCCATGTCCCCAAGCAGATGTATGCCTGGGCCATCCGCCGCGAACGCCATGGCGAGCCCGACACCGCCATGCAGCAGGAAGTCGTCGAGATCCCCGAACTCGACAGCCAGGACGTCCTCGTTCTCGTGATGGCGGCGGGCGTGAACTACAACGGCGTCTGGGCTTCGCTCGGCGTGCCGATCAGTCCGTTCGACGGCCACAAGGCACCCTATCACATTGCGGGCAGCGACGCGTCCGGCATCGTCTGGGCCGTGGGCGACAAGGTGAAGCGGTGGAAGGTCGGCGATGAGGTCGTGATCCACTGCAACCAGGACGACGGCGACGACGAGGAATGCAACGGCGGCGACCCGATGTATTCGCCGACCCAGCGCATCTGGGGTTACGAGACGCCCGACGGCAGTTTCGCGCAATTCACCCGCGTCCAGTCGCAGCAGCTCATGCCGCGCCCGCGCCACCTGACCTGGGAAGAGTCGGCCTGCTACACCCTGACGCTGGCCACGGCCTACCGCATGCTGTTCGGGCACGAGCCGCACGACCTGAAGCCCGGCCAGAACGTCCTCGTCTGGGGCGCGTCGGGGGGCCTCGGCTCCTACGCAATCCAACTCATCAATACCGCCGGTGCCAACGCGATCGGCGTCATCAGCGACGAGAGCAAGCGCGACTTCGTGATGGGTCTGGGCGCCAAGGGCGTCATCAACCGCAACGATTTCGACTGCTGGGGGCAGTTGCCGACCGTGGGCACGCCCGAATACGCCACCTGGTTCGCCGAGACGCGCAAGTTCGGCAAGGCCATCTGGGACATCACCGGCAAGGGCAACAATGTCGACATGGTGTTCGAGCATCCGGGCGAGGCGACGTTCCCCGTCTCGACCTTCGTGTGCAAGAAGGGCGGCATGGTCGTGATCTGCGCCGGGACGACCGGCTACAACCTGACTTTCGACGTCCGCTACATGTGGATGCACCAGAAGCGGCTCCAGGGCAGCCATTTCGCGCATCTCAAGCAAGCGAGCGCGGCCAACAACCTGATGGTGGAACGGCGGCTCGACCCCTGCATGTCCGAATGCTTCGCCTGGGACGACCTGCCGGAGGCGCATATGAAGATGCGCCGCAACCAGCACAAGCCGGGCAACATGGCGGTGCTGGTCCAGGCGCCCGTGACGGGCCTGCGGACGCTGGAGGATGTGCTGGAGGCCGGCAAGGCCGACTGATCCCCGGGCGGGACCGACGATCAGGCGGACGCGGCGCGGGTTGCACACCGCGTCGCGCCGCCGCAAATGCGCCCCAAAGGTAAACGAATCAGTCCCCGAAGGGGCGACAAATTCCCTGATCGGACCGGAAATCCAGCCGTATATCGGCGGAATCACGTGGTTTTTGCCCAATTTTTGCCACGTTAACCTTTCCTAAACTTCAACGCGCAGACTCAATCCTGTCACTGTTGACAGGAGAGAGACCAATGATCCGCTACTTTTACGGCTCACAGATGGAACAGCATGCCGAACTGGCAGCGGAAATGTTCCGAGATCGCGCAACGCAGTTCCGGGACCGGATGGGGTGGGACGTCACCGTGGACGACATGGGTTGGGAGACCGACCAGTACGACGTTCTCGACCCGCTTTATGTCGTGGTCGAGGACGAGAAGGGCCATCACGCCGGCTCGATGCGGTTCCTGCCTACCACCGGCCGGACCATGCTGGCCGAGATCTTCCCGCATCTCGTCGACCACCGCCCGATCAGCAGCCCGGACGTCTGGGAATGCACGCGCTTCTGCCTGTCGCCCAACGCGTCGGGCCGGGTGGCGCAGATGCTGCTCCTCGCGGCATCCGAACTGGGGCTCGCCATCGGCGTGCGCCAGTCGCTGGGCGTGTTCGACCGGCCCATGGTGCGCGTCTATCGCCGGTTGGGCTGGTCGCCCGAGATGCTGGGGCACCGCGACGGCATCGCCGCCGGGCTCTGGACCTTCTCCGAGGAGGTGCATGCCAAGCTCTGCGCCGATACCGGGATCGAGCCCGAGGCCCTGCGCCGCGCCTTCGAGACCGCGCTGGAAGGGCTGCCCCTTCCCGTCCGCGCCTGACCGGGTAGAAGGGGGCGGTGGACAGCAGCGCCCCCGCCCTCTCAGCCGATCAGGCCAGTGCATGGGACCGCATCGCCGAGGTTCTGGGCGAGAGCGGGATCGACCTGGTCGAAGGTTTCGCCGCCGCGCGCGAGGATGACGACAGCCGGGTGCTCGCCGTCACCGGCAAGGCCGGGTCGGGCAAGACGCTGCTTCTGGCGCAGCTCGTGCAGGCGCTGCGCGGGGCCGGGCTCGACCTCGTCTCGGGCGATTATGAGCGCAAGCGCCGCGACCGCCGCACGCTGGCCGTCTTGGCGCCCACCAACAAGGCGGCCAGCGTCCTGCGCACGCGCGGCGTGCCGGCGACGACGATCCACCGCATCCTCTACACCCCTGTCTACGACCCGGAATACGAAAAGCTGGCCGAATGGCTGGCCGGAGACCGCGACCGGCCCACCACGGTCGAGGGCCTGACCGACGAGGCGATGGACCGGGCCAAGCGTGTTTTCGACGAAACCGGGTCCGTCCCCGGCGCACTGGCCGCGGCGGGCTTGCGCGGATCGGATTTCATCACCGGATGGAAACGACGGGACAGCCCCCTCGACATCGGGTTCGTCGACGAATCCTCGATGCTCGATGACAAGCAATACGAGGACCTGAAGGAGATCTTTCCGACACTCGTCCTCTTCGGCGATCCGGCGCAGCTCGCCCCCGTGAACCAGTCCGGCCGGATGGTGTTCGATCGCTTCGCGGGCGACGACCACCTGCATCTCGATCGTGTCCACCGGCAGGAGGCGGACAGCCCGATCCTCGACCTGGCGCATGCGCTGGGCGATCCGGCGCTGGACTTCCAGGATTTCGAACGGATGGTCGAGGACGCGGCCGCGCGCGATGACCGGGTCGAGGTCGCCGCCCGCGTCGACAGCGACCTGATGGCGCGCTCACCCGTCCTGGTCTGGCGCAATGCCACCCGCATCCGCCTGATCCGGGCCTTTCGTCAGGCGCACGGGGCCGACGACACACAGCTTCTTCCGGGGGAGCCGTTGATCTGCGACGGGCTGGAACTGCCGCTGAAGCATCGCAAGCGGCGCATCGACCTTGAGGCGCGGGGCCTCATCAAGGGTGCGCAGGTCGTCTATCTGGGCCCCGGCCGCAAGCCCGGCTTCAGCAAGCTGCATGTCGTCGGCGCCCCCGAGCCCGAGATCAGCGTCAGTTCCATCGTCAAGATCGAGCACCCCGAGGAGGAGGAGCCCTTCCTGCCCTTCGCCGCGCGGATGGGTGCGGCCTTTCTGCATGGCGCGGCCGTCACGACGCACAAGGCGCAAGGCAGCCAGTGGGACGCGGTGCAGGTCTTCGCGCCCGACCTCTATGCCGCCAGTCGCGCCGGCCGGATGGAGGCGGGGCAGCAACTCTGGAAACGCCTGGCCTATGTCGCGATCACGCGCGCCGTCACGCGGCTGATCTGGGTGCGACGCTATGCGCTGGCGATGCCCCGCAGGCCGCTGGACACGTCGGACCTTAGGGCCGAGCCCGCGCCCCTGACCCTTTCGCAGGAGGAGACCGAATGAACCGCAGCATCCTCGTCACCGGCGCCTCCTCCGGGATCGGGGCGGCCACCGCGCGCCTGTTTCTGGACGCCGGATGGGCGGTCGGCCTGATGGCGCGGCGGGCCGATGCGCTGGCCGCCGTGGCCGGGGGTCATCCGGCCGCCCACGTCCTGCCGGGCGACGTCACCGACCCCGACGCCGTGACGCGCGTGGTCGCGGATTTCGCGCGCGCCGCTGGGCGCCTCGACGTGCTGTTCAACAATGCCGGCGTCTTCGTGCCGGCGGCACCGATCGACGAGACCTCGGTCGAGGATTGGCAACATGCCCTGTCGGTGAACCTGACGGGAATGTTCCTGGCCGCCCGCGCCGCGTTCGGCGTCATGCGGGCGCAGGGTGGCGGGCGCATCATCAACAACGGATCGGTCAGCGCGCACGCCCCGCGCCCGGGGGCCGTCAGCTATACCGTCACCAAGCATGCGATCACCGGGCTGACCCGTCAGCTGGCGCTGGACGGGCGCCACCTGAACATCGCCTGCGGCCAAATCGATATCGGCAACGCGCGGACGCCCCTGCTGGAGGAGTTGGACGCCGCCGCGCGGGCGGCGGGCGATGCCGGCGTGCCGATGATGTCGGCCGAGGACGCGGCGCGTGCCGTCCTGCACATGGCCTCGCTGCCCGAAGGGACGAACGTCCTGAACATGACGATCATGGCCAATGCGATGCCCTTCGTCGGCCGGGGCTGACGCCGCTAGACCCGGACGAAGCGGAAGATGGCGGAGGCGAGCCAGCCCGCGACGATGGCGATGAACAGCGACAGCAGGCCGTAGATCAGCGGCTGGTCATGGGCCAGCGCATAGATCCACCGCTCCAATCCCACCTTGGAGACGTAGAGCGAGGTCGCATAGCTGTCGACGACCTCTCCGTCGCGGGTCAGGAAGATGCGGGCGTCGTAGTTGCCTTCGGTCAGGTCCGCCGGCAGCGCGATCTCGGTCGAGAAGAGCGTCCCGTCGCGCAGGGCCACCGCCCCTTCGACGCGCCCATAGGCGCCCGAAGCGCGGTTGACGCGGATCAGCGCCTCCAGGAAGTCGGGGTCGCCGCCGGGGGTCGTGGCCATGGACGGGCCGCGCAGGGCGCTGGCCGTGGTGATGTGCCAGCGCGCGTCCGCCTCGGGTGTCAGCGCCTCTGCCAGCGGGATGGAGGAGGCGATGGAATAGAAGCTGGGCACCCCGGCCATCTCCACCGAGGCGGTGTTCACCCAGATGCCCAGACGACGCTCCTTTCGGCGCACGACCACCGACTCCGGCGGGCCGGCCACGGTCACGATGATCGCCATCTTGCTGTCGAAGCGGCGCGGCGCCTCGCGTCGGATCGCCCCGAAGATCAGGATCTCCGAGCCGTCGAAATTGGTCGAGATGGCGACCCGGTCCTGGCTGAGATCGGCGACGATATCCTCGGCACGGGCGGGTGCGGTTCCGATCAGGACGGCCGCGAGCAGGGTGAGCAGGCGGATCACCCGTGACCCCCCCCGGCACCGATCGAGTAGAGTTCCGCCGGCTCCAGAAGCAGATCGAGCGCCAGCTTGCCGCAGACCGCCAGCACCATCAACGCCAGAAGGATGCGCAGTTGTTCGGCCTTCAGACGCGTGCCGATCCGCGTGCCGACCTGCGCGCCGACCACGCCGCCGACCAGCAGAAGGACCGCCAGCACCATGTCGACCGTATAGTTCGTCGTCGCGTGCAGCAGCGTGGCGAAGGCGGTAACGAAGATGATCTGGAACAGCGAGGTGCCGACGACGACCTTGGTCGGCATCCCCAGCAGGTAGATCATCGCCGGCACCATGATGAAGCCGCCGCCCACGCCCATGATCGCCGCCAGGATGCCCACGAACAGGCCCACGAGCAGCGGCGGGATGACGGAGATGTAGAGACCGCTGGTGCGGAACTTCATCTTGAGCGGAAGCGCGTGGATCCAACCGCGCTGCCGCCGGACGGTGCGCTGCATCGGGCCCGCCGAGCGCGCCCGCCGGATGGCGTTCAGGCTCTCGATGAACATGAGGCCGCCAATGACGCCCAGGAAAACGACATAGCAGAGCTTGACCAGCAGATCGACCTGACCCAGCTCGCGCAGGATCGCGAAGACCTGCACGCCCAGCGCCGCGCCGATCAGGCCGCCGATCAGCAGTACCACCCCCATGCGCAGATCGACCGTTCGCCGTTTGAAATGCGCTAGCACCCCCGAGAAGGACGAGGCGACGATCTGGTTGGCTTCGGTCGCGACGGCGACGGCGGGCGGGATGCCGATCATGAACAGGAGCGGCGTCATCAGGAACCCGCCGCCCACGCCGAACATCCCCGACAGGATGCCGACCAATCCGCCCAGCCCCAGCAGCAGGAACGCGTTGACCGAAACCTCGGCGATGGGAAGGTAGATCTGCAACGGGCACCTCGCGGGGTGGTCCCGTTCTCTAAACGGTTTGCCGCCGCCGGTGTCAAATACCGGGTTGGGCAGGCTGCGCCGGTGCGTGCGTTGGACTTACGTCCTTTTCCCGGTTGGTCATAAAGGGCGCGCCCCGTTACCGTTCCTTGACGTAGGGTTCGCCCCCCGCGCGCGGCGGGATGGCGCGGCCAACGAAACCGGCCAGGATCACGACGGTCAGGATATAGGGCAGCGCCTGCATGAACTGCGTCGGCACCGTCAGGTCGCCCAGCTGGATCGTCTGGAACCGGTTGCCCAGCGCCTCCAGCAGCCCGAAGAGCAGCGTCGCCCCCAGCGCGTACCAGGGTCGCCACTTGGCGAAGATCAGCGCGGCCAGCGCGATGAAGCCGCGCCCGGCCGACATCTCCTTGACGAAACCGGCCGACAGCGCGGTGGCCAGATAGGCCCCGGCAAGCCCGCACAGGACGCCGCAGATCATCACCGCGGCATAGCGCAGGCCGATCACGCTGACGCCGGCAGTGTCGACGGCGGCCGGGTTCTCGCCCACCGCGCGAAGGCGCAGGCCGAACCGGGTGCGGAACAAGATCCACCAGGTCAGGGGCACGCAGAGAAGCCCGACATAGACCAGGATGGAATGGCCCGAGAGCAGGTCCGAATAGATCGGTCCCAGCACAGGGACATCGCGCAGCGCCGCTTCGAAGGGCAGGGCGACCTCCTGGAAGCGGCCGGCGCCTTCCAGTTGCGGCGTGCGCCCGCCGAGGCCGAACCAGGCCTCGCCGATCACGACGGTCAGCCCTGAAGCCAGGAAGTTCAGCGCAACGCCGGAGATCAACTGGTTGCCGCGGAACGTGATCGACGCCACGCCATGGATCGCCGCCAGCACCAGGGATGCGCCGATCCCGGCCAGAAGGCCGAGCCAGACGTTGCCGGTGTAGAAGGCGACCGCAGCGGACATGAAGGCGGAGGCGAGGATCTTGCCCTCCAGCCCGATGTCGAAAATGCCCGCGCGTTCCGAGAACAGGCCGGCGAGGCAGGCGAACAGCAGCGGCGTGGCCAGGCGCAGGGTCGAGTCGAGGATCTGGATGATGTCGGCGATATCCATCTCAGCCCCTTTCAGTGGCGAGGCGGAAGGCCATGAACGCCATGAACCCGCCAAGCGCGCCTTCGACCCATCGGCGGAACCGGGCGTAGAACCGGCGCACCGGTGCGGCCGACAGCAGGACCGCCCAGGCCCCGTGGCACGCGAAGGAGATCAGCCAGGCCCCGGCCACGAAAGCCGCGATCACCCAGGCCCCGCCGCCGCGGGTCGCGCCGACGGCGGCGATGGCCAGCCAGAACGCGATCGCCTTGGGATTGGTGACCTGCATCAGCATTCCCATGACGAAATACCGCCATGCGGACACGGCCGGAACCTCGGCCACACGGATGTCCGGGGGCGCGACGGCCTTGCGGAGGGAGCCCCAGGCCAACCAGAGCAGATAGGCCGCCCCGGCGAGACGCAGGAGCGTCATCGCCCAGCCCGCCTGCTGCAGCAGCAGGCCGACGCCGACCAGGGTGATCACATTGATGACCACGCTGCCGGTCGCGATCCCCGCCGAGGCGACGAGCGCCGGCCCGCGGCCCCGCGCGGTTCCGATGCCCAGCAGCATCGCCACCGCCGGACCGGGCGAGGATGCGGCCACGAGCAGGATGGCGTAGGCCGCGGCGAAGCCCGGCAGGAAGGGGGCGAGGTCCATCACGGCTCCACCTTCGTGACGGGGTCGTTGTCGGCACCCTTGGGCGAGGTCGGCTCGGCCGCTTCGGGGCGGCGACGGCGCGACAGGAACATCGCTTCGACGGGCGCGCGGACCATGTTGTCGAGCGCCCCGGTGAACAGGATCACGAGCGCCTGGATCACCAGGATCATCTCGCGCGTCATGCCGTTCATCTCGAAGGTCAGCTCGCCGCCGCCTTGGTAGAGCGCGCCGAAGAGCAGCGCCGCCAGGAACACGCCCACGGGATGCGACCGGCCCATCAGCGCGACCGCGATGCCCACGAAGCCCGCGCCCTGAACCGGGTCGATGACGAGACGCTCGGCCTCGCCCATGACCGAGTTCGTGGCCATCAGGCCGATCAGCCCGCCCGAGATCAGCATGGCGACCATGATGATGCGCGTGGGCGAGATGCCGGCATAGAGCGCGGCCGGCTCGGAATGGCCGAAGGCGCGGACCTCGTAGCCGAGGCGTGTCTTCCAGATCAGGGCCCAGACGAAGACGCAGGATGCGATCGCCAGGAAGAACGACACGTTCAGCGGCGTCGACCGGCTGAAGCCAAGCCACGGCATGACGTCATAGGCGTTGGGCAGGCGCACCGCCTCGGCGAAGCGGGCCGTCTCGGGCGAGCCGCCGGCGCCCGGCACCAGCAGGACGCGGCTCAGCAGATAGACCATCAGCGCCGAGGCGATGAAGTTGAACATGATCGTCGTGATGACGATATGGCTGCCCCGCCGCGCCTGCAGCCAGGCCGGGATCGCCGCCCAGGCCGCCCCGAACAGCGCCGCGCCGATGCTGGCCGCCAAAAGCGCGACCGTCCAGTGCGGCCAGGGCACGTAGAGCAGCACCAGCGCGACGCCCAGCCCGCCCAAGGCCGCCTGCCCCTCGCCGCCGATGTTGAACATCCGCGCGTGGAAGGCGACCGCGACGCCGAGGCCCGTGAAGATGAAGTTCGTCGCGTAGAACAGCGTGTAGCCCCAGCCATAGGCCGACCCGACCGAGCCGTTGACGAGGATATACAGCGCCTCGAACGGGTCCTTCCCGATCAGGGCCACGACCAGACCGCTGACGATCAGGGCCAGCAGCAGGTTGATCAGCGGGATCAGCGCGATGTCGGCCCATTTCGGCAGCGCGTCGTTCATGCCGCGTCCTTCCCGGCCATGCCCGCCATCATCATCCCCAGCTCGCCCTGGTCGGTCTCGGACGGCAGGCGCTCGCCCATGATGCGGCCGTCGAACATGACGGCGATCCGGTCGGACAGGGCCATGATCTCGTCCAGCTCCACGCTGACCAGAAGGATCGCCTTGCCCTGGTCGCGCAGGGCCACGATCTGCTGGTGGATGAACTCGATCGCGCCGATATCCACGCCGCGCGTCGGCTGGCCGATCAGCAGCAGGTCGGGGTTCCGCTCGATCTCGCGGGCCAGGACGATCTTCTGCTGGTTGCCGCCCGAGAAGTTCTTGGCGGCCAGGTTTGGATCGGGCGGGCGGACGTCGAAGCGCTCCATCTTGCCGGCGCAGTCCTCGCGCAGGGCGGCGTTGTCCATGAACAGGCCGGATGAAAAACGCGCGTCGTCGTGATAGCCGAAGCCCACGTTCTCCCAAGCGCGGTAATCCATGACGAGGCCTTCGCGCTGGCGATCCTCGGGCACGTGCGCGATGCCGCGCGCGCGGCGGGTGCGGGCGTCGCTGGCATGGCCGGTCAGGTCGATCGGCTGACCGTTCACCCGGATCGTGCCGGTGCCGCTGGCATAACCGCCCAGCACCTCCAGCAGCTCGGACTGACCGTTGCCGGATACGCCGGCGATGCCCAAAATCTCGCCCTTGCGGATGGTCAGATCGATGCCGCGCAGGCGTTCGACCTTCTGGTCGTCGACCACGCGCAGGTTCTCCACCTCCAGCACGACATCGCCCGGCGTGGCGGGCGCCTTGTCGACGCGCAGCAGGACCTTGCGGCCCACCATCAGCTCGGCCAGCTCCTCGGGCGAGGTCTCGGCGGTCTTGACGGTGGCGGTCATCTCGCCGCGCCGCATGACGCTGACGGTGTCGGTGATCTCCATGATCTCGCGCAGCTTGTGGGTGATCAGGATGATCGTCTTCCCCTCGTCGCGCAGCCCGTTGAGGATGCGGAACAGGTGGTCGGCCTCGGCAGGGGTCAACACGCCCGTCGGCTCATCCAGGATCAGGATGTCCGCCTCGCGGTAGAGCGCCTTCAGGATCTCGACGCGCTGCTGGCGGCCGACGCCCAGATCCTCGATCACCGCGTCGGGGTCGACATCCATCTCGTAATCGTCGGCCAATTGGCGCAGCAGCTTGCGCGCCTTGCTCAGCGAAGGTTTCAGAAGCCGCCCGTCCTCGGCGCCCAGGATGATGTTCTCCAGCACGGTGAAGTTCTCGACCAGCTTGAAATGCTGGAACACCATTCCGATGCCCGCATCGATGGCGGCCTGGCTGTCGGGGATCTCGGTTTTCCGGCCGCCGATGAAGATCTCGCCCGCATCGGCGCGGTAGAAGCCGTAGAGGATCGACATCAGCGTCGACTTGCCGGCCCCGTTCTCGCCGATGATGCCGTGGATCGTGCCGCGCTTGACCTGGATCGAGATGTCCTTGTTCGCCTGAACCGGGCCGAACGCCTTGGAGATGCCGCGCAGTTCGATCGCGAGGTCGGTGTCGCGGTGGTCCGTCATTCGCTCTCCACGAAGCCGGTGACGCGGGTCAGGCCGTCGGACCCCGCGCTTCCGACGAAGACGAGGCGCGCGAACGGCGTGCCCGACCGGTCGAGCCGTGCCGCGACCATCGCGGTGTCATGCGTGACGCGCGGCGCGCCCTGCGGCAGCAGGATCGCGTCCGGCAGGTTCTTGCGGAAGATGGTCAGGAACCCGGCCAGCCCCTGCGCGCCCTGGATCGGGTCGGGGGCGTGCGGGTCCTCATAGGTGAACGAGGCCGCGAGGGCCTCGTCCAGGATCGTGTCGCGGGCCCCCGGATCGGCCTCGTTCCAGGCCGAGAGGAGCTTGAGCAGCATCTCTCCGGGGGACGCGTCGCCCATCAGTAGGCCGGGCAGTTGTTGTCGCTAAGGTAGTCGTGCACCTCGATCTCGCCCGAGGCGATCTTGGCCTTCGCCTCTTCGACGGCGGCGGTCATCTCCTCGGTGACGAGGTCGGCGTTGTTCTCGTCGATCGCGACGCCCACACCCTCGTTGTCGAGACCCATGACGGCGATCCCGGGCTCAAGCGTGCCTTCGGTCGCGGATTTGAAGGCGTCGTAGACGGCGTTGTCCACGCGCTTGACCATCGAGGTCAGGACCTCGCCCGGATGCAGGTGGTTCTGGTTGCTGTCGACGCCGATCGACAGGATGTCGGCGTCGGCCGCGGCCTGCAGCACGCCGATGCCGGTGCCGCCGGCAGCGGCGAAGACGACGTCCGATCCCTGGCTGATCTGGCTGCGGGTCAGCTCGGCGCCCTTGACCGGGTCGTTCCAGGCGGTGGGCGTGGTGCCCGTCATGTTGACGATGACGTTGGCGTCGGGGTTCACCGCTTTGACGCCCTGGGCATAGCCGCAGGCGAACTTGGAGATGAGCGGCACGTCCATCCCGCCGACGAAGCTGACGGTGCCCGTCTCGGACGCCATCGCGGCCATCATGCCGACCAGATAGCTGCCCTCATGCTCGGAGAACACGACCGACTTCACGTTCGGTGCGTCGACCACCATGTCGACGATCACGAACTCGGTTTCGGGATAGTCCGGCGCGACCGCTTCCAGGGTCGAGCCGTTGGCGAAGCCCAGGACCACGACCGGGTTCGCGCCGCGCTCGGCCATGCGGCGCATGGTCTGTTCGCGCTGCGCCTCGTTGGCCAGTTCGGTCTCGACATAGTCGGAGCCGGTCTCCTCGGCCCACCGCTGCGCGCCGTTGAAGGCGCTCTCGTTGAACGACTTGTCGAACTTGCCGCCCAGGTCGATGATCAGGCCCGGCTCGGCCGTGGCCATGCCGGCGGTCAGGGCGATGGTCGCCGCCGCACCCAGAAGGGTCTTGGTGATTGTCATTGGTCTCTCCCGTCGAATGGGCGCGGGGTTGGACCGATGGCGGCCCCCCGCGCCGCGATTGATGCAGGCGATAAGGCCGCAGGGGAGGGCGAAGGTCAACCGGAGTCTGGGGGCCGTGACCCCTCGTCAGAACGACTTGCGCAGGATCAGGGCATCGACGTCGCCGTAATAGGCGGCGCGGCGGCCCGCCCCGGTCCAGCCCGCCCCGCGATAGAGCGCGAGCGCCGCGGCATTGTCCGCCGCCACCTCCAGGAATGCCTGTCTGGCGCCGCGCCGGCGCGCCACGTCGTCGAACCCGGCCATGAGCGTCCGGCCGACGCCGCGCCGCCGCGCTCCGGCACCCACCACCAGCGTCAGCAACTCCGCCTCGTCCGCCACCACCCGGCCCAACAGGAACGCGTCCGCGCGCACGACGGCGAAGCCGCCCGGCGCCGCCAATGCCGCGCGTATGCTCGCGGCCGACCAGCGTGTCGCGCCATCGAAGGCGGCCGCCTGCAACGCGGCCATCTCATCGGGCGTCACGGCAGGATGACCGGCGGCGCGTCCGAGGGCGGGGCCGCATCGGCCGGACGCAGGTAGAGGGGGGCAGGGCGCGGCTGTGGATCCCCGAACCGCCGCGCCGCGATGCGCGCGATCGCCGATGCCGGTGCGAACGCGGCCGGCGCGTGGGGGATGCCGTATTCGGCGGACAGGTCGGGTGAATCCTGCCCGACCAGCGTGATCCCCGGCAGGACCCATCCGGACAGATCGCCGCGCGCGATGACGGCCGGCCCGCGCTCCGCTCCTGCGCCGTGCCGCTGGATATAGAGCCGGTCGCGCGGCGCGTTCAGCGTGGTCAGGGCGGGCCGCGGTGCATCGAACGCCAGCGCGTCGAGCAGCGATACGCCGATTGCCGGAATGCCCAGACCAAGCGCCAAGCCGCGTGCGGCTGCAACCGAGATGCGGATGCCGGTGAAGTTCCCCGGACCGACCCCGACCCCGATGCAATCGAGGTCCTGCAGCGTCACGCCGGCCTCGGCCAGCGTCTCCTCGATCGCGGGCAGCAGACGCTCGGCCTGGCCGCGCGCCATGTCGGTATAGTCCGCCGCGCGCACGTCGCCGTCTTGGAACAGCGCGGTTCCCACCCATGGCCCCGACGTGTCGAAGCCCAGAACGATCGGTGCGTCCATGCGACCTGCCAATCCTATCCGAAGGCGCGATGCCGCGCCGCGCCGTTCGTCATCGGCCGTGCCGCGTCAGACCGGCACCAACGGGTCAGAGCCCGACGGGCCGCACCTCCAGCACCTCGGGGATATAGTGGCGCAGCAGGTTCTCGATGCCCATCTTCAGCGTCATCGTCGACGAGGGGCAGCCCGCACAGGCCCCCTTCATCTGCAAATAGACCACGCCCCGGTCGAAGCCGTGGAACGTGATGTCGCCGCCATCCTGCGCGACGGCGGGGCGCACGCGGGTGTCCAGCAATTCGGTGATCTGGCCCACGATCGCACTGTCGGCCTCGTCGTGGTTGGCGGCGTGCTGGGTCTGGGCCTCGCCTTCCATCACCGGCTCGCCGGACTGGTAATGCTCCATGATCGCGCCCAGGATCGCGGGCTTTACATGGTCCCATTCGGTGTCGTCATCCTTGGTGACGGTCACGAAATCGTTGCCGAAGAACACACCGGTGACGCCGCCAATGTCGAAGATACGCCGTGCCAGGGGCGATTTCGCGCCCGCATCGGGCGTCGGAAAATCGGCCGTTCCGGTGTCGAGGACCGTCTGCCCCGGCAAGAACTTCAGCGTGGCCGGGTTCGGCGTCGTCTCGGTCTGGATGAACATGGGGCACCTCCGGTTCAGGGGCCTTATGTGATCCTCCGTCCGCCGTCTGTCAATAAGTTGGAACGATTCTAAACGGCCCCTATCCGTCGCAGCGGATGGCGACGACGGCGCGTGACAGGGCGCGGGGCGTGTCGCGGGTCAGCGTGGTGCGCCGGGTGTGCCCGTCGGAATAGGGCACGCCGAACGCGTCCAGCCGCCCGCGCAACGCGTCGTCCCGCAACAGCGTCCCGCCATCCTCGGCGGCGCCGCTGGGCGGCAAAGCCACGCCGATCACCCGTCCGTCCGACGACAGGAACGGGCCGCCATCGCCGCGCGGCGCGATGCGGACGTCATGACGCAACCGGCCCCGGCGGTCGGCATCGCCCAGGATCCGGCCGTCGCGGGCGGCGACCCGCGCGCCCTCCAGGCCCGCGCGCGACAGCAGGCGCACCTGTGCGCCGCGCTCTGCGGCGCGGGGCGATACCGGAAGCCAGTGCGCCGACCGCCCCGGCGCGGCCAGCACCGCGACACCGGCCGCGTCGTCCCGCCCGATCACCGAAAGCGACGTCCCGTCGACCAGTTCCAACCGCTCGCACGCCCCGACAACCTGGGCCGACGTGACGATGTCGGTCGTGTTGACATAGAAGCCCGACGCCGCGCCCCGGCTGCGCTCCCGCTCGCGGGCCAGTTCGCGCAGGCGTTCGGCCTCGGAATCCTCGCGGTCGTCCTCGTCGCGGTCGCGGTCGCTTTCGCGCCTCAAGGTCTCGGCCAGGACGCTCCCCATGAGCCCGACCAGCAACTCCTCGAAGGAGGCCTCGCGTTCGGGCGCGCGCGGCTCAGGCGGGCGCGGGCGTTCCGGGACGGGCAGCCGACCGCCATCGGCATGCAGCAGCGCGTCCAGCGTCCCCCCGGCAGGCGGCGTCAATTCGACCGCCGGCGCGCGTTGGAAGCTGGAAGCGATCAGTCGAAGATCGTCGGCATGGGCCGCGTCCGCGATCACGATATGCGTTTCCCATCCGCCATCGTCGCGGTCGGAGCGGACATAGGCGTCGCGTCCGCCGCGCATGCGGGCCGCGGTGATGATCCGGCGGTCGCTCTCGGTGCGGTAGGGGGTCGTGCCCGGCTGCGAATCCGCCTCGATGGCGTCGTGCAGGTCGTAGGGGCGGACGAAACCGCTGCGCTTGACGATGACCAGCCCGCCGTCCGAGGTGGCGTATCGCGTCTCCTCTGGCGTATCGGATCGCGTCAGCCGGCCCAGCGGCAACAGGTGACCGACCTGCGCCCTGGCGTGATAGACCGGGGCCCAGCCGCCAAGGCGGCGCTCGCGCTCGAACCCCCGAAGCAATGCGCGCACGTCGTCGAAATCGGGGCCGTCGCCGCCCCGTTCGCGCGTGACGTAGGTCTCGAGCGCACGCTGACTTCCCCCACCCCAGGCACCGTCCAGAAGCGCGTCGTAGGTGCCGTAATGCGCCAGCGCGGCCTGAACGATCTGAACCTCCTGCCGCGTCAGGTCGCGCGCGTCGAAATCCTGCGCGAGCGAGATCGACTGTGCATTGGCACCGCCGATCGCCGTCACGAACCACAGAACGACGCTGACAAAGGCGGCAGGTATCCTGCAAATCATTGGCAATCCCCCATCTGCTGCGGGATCCGAACCCAGCAGTCCGTGCGCATCCGGCCAATGCGCTGGAACTACTTTAGCTAGGGTGGCACTGCACTGCGACAACCGGGTCTGTGATCGCCATCGGAAGCCCGCGCGAAAGGTCGCGGCTGGGGGTATCAGGCACGGTAAACTCAACCCGGGCTTTAGCAAGAAACTGGCGTAGAGGCTCGAGGGCAGTGGCCGCATTCATGTTTTGGGGAATCGTGCCGGACTGCTCCAAGGTCCAAAGGTCCGATGCCCGATAACTGATCACGCCGATGACTCGACCATCGCCATCCAAAAGCGGACCTCCGCTGTTTCCCGGTTGCACGGGCGCCGTGAAAGTCAGGACGTGATCTTCACCAGCCAGTCCCTTCATGGCGCTGACGTTGCCGCGCGTTACGCTCAGTCCTTGTCGGAACATGCCAGCATAGGGAAAACCGACCGCCACGATGGGTGCACCGAGTGCCGCGCGAACTTCCGTTCCGAGTTCCAGCCACGAGTTCGAACGTCGGGCGGCGCGGAGCACGGCGAGATCCGTCTTTTTTTCGGCAGCCAGAAGAAGCAGCGGGGAGTTGTCCGCCAAAGACAGCCGCGCGCATTCGGAGACAACATGGGCAGCAGTGACGATATCGGTATCGTTGACATAGAAGCCCGTACCGGAGCCGGTTGAGCGCTCGTTCGAAACGCCGGCCGCGGGCGGCGCGGACCCCCGGGGCGGCGATTCCATCATGGCGGCGAAGTAGCCATAGTCCGGTAGGACAAGGGGATCGACCCGGCTATTCGTAAGGCTCGCGACCACGACCCGGGCGCGAGCCGCCTGCCGCCTCGACCACTGCACAAGGACTGTCTCGAAATATCCGCCGCGGGTGATCGTACGCAGATAGACCTCGTCGCCCGACGGGAGCCTGCCCTTCGTTACATATGCCTCGGCCGTATCCGCTCGATAGACGGGAACGGGCGCTGTGTGGGCCTGCTCCAGCCAACGGTGCATTTCGGATGTGCCGTCTGCCGTTCGCCAGATATGGCGCACGATGAGATCTCGATCCGGGGTCCGAAGCTCCGCGTAGTCAGGCCCCTCATCTCGGATCAAGATGCCTATTGGCAGCAGCGCCGACGTTCCTTCCAAGTTCAGGTCCTGCCAGGTCGCGGTCTCAAAGTCGGCTATGAACGGATGCAGAGTAAGTAGAACTTCGGCCTCAGTCGGCGTCGGGCCGGCGGCCGCTCGCAACGCGTCCGCGCTTCGGGCGCCCCACGCGCCGTCGATCAGACCCACATAGAATCCACTGAAGGACAACGCGGCCTGCAGGAAGCGCGTATCCTCCCGCGTCAGGCGGTTTGCGTCGAAGCGATCACTGGGGTCGGCCTGTATCGGGAACGCCACCAGGAGAAGGAGAAGGGCAATGCGGATCATACGTTGCATGGTGCAGGTAATTCGGTCGAGATCGCGGAAAGGGTTGGTCGTGGCTGCGGCATTCAACCAGTATTCCGAGATATTTCAGGCGATCCCTTCCAGTTGCTCCTTCGACAGATCGCCCGGCACGATGGTGATCGGCACCGGCAGGGTCCCGGCCGACCGGGTCAACTGCGACACCAGCGGCCCCGGTCCCTTGCCGTCGGCGCTGGCACCCAGAACGAGGACGCCGATCTCGGGGTCCTCGCTGACCTGGGCCAGGATTTCGGTCACCGGCTCGCCCTCGCGGATGACCAGGTGCGGCTCCAGTCCGTGCTTGTCGCGCATCCATTTCGCGAAGACCTCGAAATGCGCGACGATGCGTTCGCGGGCCTCCTCGCGCATGATGTCGCCGACGCCGATCCAGTGGTTGAACTCATCGGGCGGGATCACCGACAGGACCTCGACGCCGCCGCCCGTGTGCTGGGCGCGGAGCGAGGCGAAACGCATCGCGTTCAGGCATTCGCGGCTGTCGTCGAGAACGACCAGAAACTTGCGCATGGGCTCCCCCGGACTTGGCGAAGGGCAGAATGACGCCGCGGCGGGGCGCTGTCCACTGGCTAGCGGCGCGGTCGCGGTCCGGCCGGGCCGAGGGCGGGCGTCGCGGCACGGGCTCCGGGCATCGCACGCGGCGCTGGCGTCAGTGCCCGCAGCACCGCGGCCCCCAGCCGCGCCGCCAGGATCGCCCCGATCTGCACCATGCAGAGCCAGGCCAGCGCGAGCGTCCCCGCCGCCGCGCGGCTCAGGCGCAGGGTCGCCCGGAACGCCCGACCCTTGCCCAGGACCGCCAGCGTGCGGCCCGTGCGCGGCCCCATCGCCTCGGCCACGCGGGCCAGGCGCGCGGCGTCCGTCGGCGTGTCGACCAGCCGCGCCAGGCGCAGCGCCTCCGCGGTCGAAGTGGCCTCGCGCACCCGCCCCATGTCGGCCGCGATCGCGGTGGCGACCGACAGCCGGGCCATGTCCGTAACGGTATCCAGCGGCGCGGCGCCGCGCAGATAGGCCGGCACCGCCGACCAGCGCACCGGGATCGTCAGATGCCGTGCCAGCGACGGCGTCAGGCTGCCCATCCGGCGCGCCGTCCGCAGCAGGCCCGCCCCCGCCTTGACCGTGACCGACGTGCCTCCGGTCACCAGAACCGCCCCCGTTGCCGCCAGCCCGACCAGCGCCAACCCCGCGTCCAGCCTGTCGACCTCCGCGCCCGAGGCCCAGGCCACGCCTGCGCGGCGCAGCGCGTTCGCATCACCCAGGGGCGACATCTCGAAGGGCACGGCGCAACTCGCCAGATGCGCCAGCGTGGGGCAGGCGGCGATGTCCGCCATGCAGGCCGCGCAATCGCCGGCGCTCGCCAGCCACCCCTCGCGGGCCGCGATCATCGCCTCCGCGGCCGACAGGTCGATGTCGCGTTCCAGATCGCGGGCCAGGTCGATCAGCATCGCGGCCCGGTCCACGTCTTCCGACGCGACCGCCGCGGCCAGTTCCGCCTCGATCCACGGTGCCGTCGCGGTGCGCCGCACGCGATGCTCCAGCGTCAGGATCAGATCGGTCGCCCCGCGCTCGACCAGGGGCGCGGCCAGCGGGTTGGTCGACAGTGCCCAGCCCGTCGCCGCCAGCGTCGCCAAGAGCGGCGCGGCCCGGACGAGGCGCAGGATCATGCCGCCGAAAGCGCCCAGTCCCAGTACATCTCGCGCACCCGCCGCGTCACCGGTCCGACCTGATAGGACCTGTGGTCGAACGCGGTGACCGGCGTCACCTTGGTCAGGTTGCCGGACAGGAACACCTCGTCGGCGTCGCGGAAATCGTCGAAGGTCAGCACCGTCTCGTGCACGTTCACCCCGTCGGCGGCCAGGTTGGCGATGTGCCGCGCCCGCGTGATCCCGGCCAGGAACGTGCCGTTCGCCGCGGGCGTGAACACCTCGCCGTCCTTGACCATGAAGACGTTGGACGTCGCCGACTCCGCGACGTTGCCCATCGCGTCCGCCACCAGCGCGTTGCCGAAGCCCTTGGCCTGCGCCTCGGCCAGCATGCGCGCGTTGTTGGGATAAAGGCACCCGGCCTTCGCGTCGCAGACGGCGCTTTCCAGCACCGGGCGGCGGAACCGCGTCGTCGTCAGCGTCGTGGTCTTGTCGGGGCCGTACATCGGCACCTCTTCCAGGCAGATCGCGAAGCCGGTCTCGGCCTGCGACGGAACCAGTCCAAGCTCGCTGCCGTGGATGCCCCAGTACATCGGCCGGATATAGATCGCTGCATCGGGGGCAAATCCCGCCAGCCCCTCATGGACCAGCGCGACCACGTCCGCGGGCTCCATTGTCGGCCGCAGCATCAGCGCCTCGGCGGAGCGGTTCAGCCGCGCGCAATGCCGGTCCAGATCGGGCGTGACCCCCTCGAATCGTCGGGCGCCGTCGAACACGCTCGACCCCTGCCACGACCCGTGATCGGCTGCGCGCATCACCGGCACGTCGCCATCATGCCACGTCCCATCGAAATACGTGCGGATCACCTTGCCGAAGGCCATGTCGCGGCTCCTGTTGCCTGTACTGGCGCGAACGATAGGAGCGCGGCCGGGCGGCGTCCAGCACCCGGCCCCTTCCCGCCGCGCCGCCCCCGGGGCAGGGTGCGCGTCATGCCCATCGAACAGCCAATGCGCCGACGCGTCGCGATCGTCCTCGGCGCTGCCGTCCGGCCCGACGGCACCGCCTCGCCCACGCTCGACCTGCGCGTCCGTCACGCGGTCGACCTTTGGCGGCGCGGGCACGTCGACGCGATCTGCCTGACCGGCGGCCGCGGCGGCCACGGCCCGCCCGAGGCCCAGGTCGCCCGCGACCTCGCCCTGTCGCTGGACGTCCCCCCGGATCGCTTGCTGGCCGAGACGCAGTCGGCCAACACCCATCAGAACATCCTGGGCGCACTGACCCTCCTGCGCGAAACCGATGCCATCATGCTGGTCTCGAACCGCTGGCACCTGCCGCGCGCCTGGCTGATCGCGCGCCTCATGGGGCGACGCGCCGCGCTCTCGGGGCCGCCCGGGCGCATGACGGGCACCCGGACGATGGCGGCGATCCTGCGCGAAGTCGCCGCCATGCCGAACTCGGCCCTGCGCGCACTCAGGTCGGGGCGTCGCAACGGGCGGTGACGAAGACCTTGCCCTTCACCGCCTCCGACCAGGCCACGCGGACAGACTGGCGGTCGCCGCCCACCTGTCCGCGGGCATGGGGCATGGTCCAGACCGTCCCGTTCGCCGCGTCGAGGATCGGCCCGTCAGGCTGCACGGCGGTAACCACGCGGACCTCGCCGCCGAACGGCATGAAGTCCGACAGGTCCAACTCCCAGGTCGACTGGGCCGAATTCTCGACCAACGGCGCCGTGATCGGGTTCTGGAACTGCTTGCGCACCGCCTGGAACGTGTTGGAATGGACGTTCACATCGACGAAGCGCGCCGTGTCCAGCGGCGCATGCGTGGTGTCGACGAAATCGACACGGTCCAGCGCCTGCCCCTGGATGGTCTTGAAGTTGTTGCCGGTGATGGTCAGCCCGTTGATGAAATGCCCGGCCCCGAAAGGCTTGATGTGGATCGGGCGGTACCCCGCGGTGACGTTCGACGAAAACAGGATGTTCCCGATGATCTGAAGGCCGCCGAACGACAGCTCCGACTGGAAGTCGGGATGGCCGTCATGCTCGTTGGTCCACTGCAGATAGCAGTTGTCGACATAGTTCGCGACGAAGACCGTCTTGGCCTGCGCCTCCGCGAAGACGATCCCGGCCGTGCGCTGCCCGCCGCTGTTGCTGTCGCCCTGAAAGAAGTGGTTGCCGCTGACGATGTGGCCCGACCCGCCCATGACGGCGAAATGCTTGAACCGCACCGCTCGGTTGTTGCGCACCTTGACGTCGTTCTTGTTGACGTTGAACGCGATCGTGTGCCGGTCGGGGACGTCCTTGGCCTGCTCGCTCGACAGGAACTGGCACCGGTCGATCAGCATGCCCTGGCAGCCTTCGTGATGGCTGGTGATCGCGCGGTCGCGCGGGCCGGTGAAGAAGCAGTCCTTGACGTGGAAGATCAGACCCCCCGTCGGCAGCAGGATGCCCGAGCACCGATCCGCCATCAGGAACTCGACATTCTCGAGCGAGAACCGCTGCAACACGCTGAACCCGCTGAAATCCAGCGCGTATTTGAACCGGCGGAACGTATAGGTCTGCCGTCCCGGCGCCCCCCAGAGCGCGGCACTCAGGCGCACGGTCCGGCGGTTCACGTCGACCGACGAGACATAGACCTCGCGCCCCACGCCTTGCGCGGCGGTCACCAGTGCGCCGACCGGCACGTTGGCGACATTGGCCACGTTCGACAGCTCGCGCGGGTCGGCCGGATCGAAATCGCAGCCCGCGGTGACCGTCTCGGTGTCGAAGGCCGGCGTGTCGCGGATGTCCAGCTGTCCGTTCCGGATCGACCGCTGGTTGGCATAGGTGTCCTTGCCATGGACGGCCGCCTGCACGTCCAGCGGCTGCGTCAGCGACACACGCCGGCCCATCATGTCCAGCGTGTCGTGATCGGTAAAGTGGAACAGGGCCTGGATCGCGCGGCGGAATCCTTCCTCCTCGTCGCCGAACGCATCGACATAGCTGTTCAGCTCGAAGTTCCGCGTCAGGCTCAGGCGCTTGGACACGGGCATCTCGACCCGTCCCTCGAACCGCACCGGCGCGTTGAACGTGACGTGATCCTCCAGGCGATACACGCCCCGCGACACCAGCACCGACCGCCCCTCCGCGGCCGCGTCGGCGGCGTGGAACGCGTCCGTGTCGTCACTCGTCCCGTCGCCCTTCGCGCCGTAGTCGCGCACGTCGACCCAGTCCATCATGTCGCGCAGGAAGGCCCCGGTGACGTCCTCGACGGCGATGTCGTCCACCCGGACCGATCCGCCGTTGCCGCCGACCAGGTCGAAACCCAGATGGGCATAGGCGACGCCCGCGTCCCAGGCCATGTCCACGCCGCCGCGGTTGCCGGTGCCGACGATCGCGGTGACCGTGGCGATGCGGCCATAGGCATTCAGCGGCACCTCCGCGCCATGGGTGACGGGCCCGCTCGCGACCTGGCCGTTCGCCTTGACCGGCGTTGCGGCGGCCCGCACGCGCGGCAGGTTCCCGGCCACCGCCTTCACCCGCACCGTGATCCGATAGTAGCAGCCCGGAAGGATCGGCGTCGCACCCATCCATCGGATCTTCTGCACATTGGCCGTCTTGACCAGTTCCAGGCAGCCGCCGAAATCCTGATCCGCCGGGACGATGGCGGCGTTGTCCTTCTCGGCATAGGTGTCCGATCCGGGCAGCCCATCCTAGCTGGACCAGACGCCCAGCCCCGACGCGAAGGCCGGGGGCGCCAGGGTCAGTCCGTCGGTGATCGCCTTGTTCATATCCGTGCCCTTCCGAAGTTCCGCAGAAACGAGAAAGGACCGCCCCGGCGCCTCGGCGCCCGAACGGTCCTCGAATGTGTTGCCGGCGCCGGGCTGGTCCGGCGTCATGTCGGGAAAACTCGGCCCGAGCGGTTAACGGATGGTTAAGTTCCGGCCCGTGCGACCGGTGCGGCTCAGGCGCCCACCTCCGGCGCGGCCAGGATCTGCACGCCGGCGATCTTCCAGCCGTCGGGTGTCTCGACCATCAGATAGGCCAGCTTGTGCAAGCGCCCCGCGCCGTCGGTGATCAGGATCTCCTGCCGCCAGGTCGCGCCGTTGTCGCGCGCACCCAGATATTCGACCGATCCGGGCTGCCAGACCATCGGATAGCCCCGCCGCACCATCGTGCCGAAATTCTCGGACGTGCCGAACATCCCGCGGATATTCGGTGCCGCGTATGTGAAGGCGGTGTCGAAATCATCGGCCTTGAACGCCTCGATCTGGTCGCCGATCACGCCGCGGATCGCACCCTCGTCCGCCTGCACGGCCGAGGCCGCCAGAACCATCACCGTCGCCAGAACCTTCATGTCGCACCCTCCTGCGTTCAAACCCTAGTGCCCCGCAGTCACGGATCAATCGCGGCAGAGTTTCATGTCACGGCGGTCCGGCCCCTCATTCGTCCATCGCGCCGTCCCAATCATAGACGACCACCGCACCCGTCTCCCGCGCGGCCAGGCGGCGATAGAGCGCGCGTGCCGCCACGTTGTCGGTCTCCGTCGCCAGCCAGATCCCCCTGCATCCGCGATCCCGCGCCAGGCGGATCAAACGATCCACCAACGCGGTTGCGATGCCCTGCCGGCGCCACGCCGCTTCGACCCCGACCTCGCTCACGAAGAAGGCGGGCGGCTTGTCGGGGTGCAGCAGCACGTTGCCCGAGGCGAAGCCGATGACGTCCGCTCCGGTCGCGGCGAAGATCATCTCATGCCCCGTATCCGACACGAATGCCGACAGCATGTCCGGGTCGACAGCCTTGTCGAACACGTCCGCCCCTCGCAGCGTCGGCGCGTTCTTCGCCGTCAGGACGTGATACGTGACCTCGCGCTCTTCCATCGCCTCCCCTTGCGGAAGCGGGGCCTAGCCCAACCCCCCCGCCAGCGCCGCGTCGATCAGGTCCGCCGTCTCGGCCACGCCGTAAAGCGCGATGAACCCGCCGAAGCGCGGCCCCTGATCGGCGCCCAGCAGCACCTGGTAGAGCGCCTTGAACCAGTCGCGCATCGGGTCGAACCGCGCCCGCCCGACGTCATAGACCACGCCCTGCAGCGCCTCGTCATCCACCGGCCCGTTCCAGGTGCGCAAACGGTCGCGCAGCTCGGCCAGGGCCTCGCGCTCGGCCTCGGTCGGTGATCGGTAAATTTTAACCGGCTTAACGAAATCGTTGTAATAGCGCACCGCCCCCTCGGCGGCGCGATCCATCTGCGGGTTCGCCTCGGGCGACGCGTCGGGTGCATAACGATTTATGAATCCCCATAACGCATCCTTGCTTTCCGCCCCGGCCACGCTCGCCAGGTTCAGCAGCATCGAGAAGGGCACCACCATGTCCGATACCGGCACGTCGCCGCCATGGATGTGGAACACCGGGTTCGCCGCCTGTCGGTCCGGATCGTTCGCGGCGTGGAACGCGCGCAACTGCTGGTGATATTCGTCCACCGCCTTCGGGATCACGTCGAAATGCATCCGCTTCGCCGTCTTCGGCTTCTGATACATGAAGTACGACAGCGACTCGGTCGCCGCGTAGGTCAGCCACTCGTCGATCGACAGCCCGTTGCCCGACGACTTCGAGATCTTGTGCCCGTCGGCATCCAAAAACAGCTCATATGTGAAGTTCTCCGGCGGCACCCCGCCCAGTGCCCGACAGATGCCGCCATAGACCGGCGTGTTGGCGGCGTGGTCCTTGCCGTACATCTCGAAATCGACGCCCAGCGCGGCCCAGCGCGCCCCGAAATCGGGCTTCCACTGCAGCTTCACCTGGCCACCCGTCACCGGCAGCGTCCATTCGCGCCCGTCCTCGTCGTCGAAGGTCACGGTCCCCGCAGCCCCGTCCACATGCTTCATGGGCACATAGAGGACACGCCCCGTCTCCGGATGGATCGGCAGGAAGATCGAATAGGTCTGCCGACGCTCCTCGCGCAACGTCTTCAGCATGATCGCCATCAGATCGTCATACCGCGCTGCGGCGCGAAGCAGCACGTCGTCGAACCGCCCCGAGCCGTAGAACTCCGTGGCCGATACGAACTCGTAATCGAACCCGAACGTGTCCAGGAACCGCCGCAGCATCGCGTTGTTATGGTGGCCGAAGCTCTCATGCGTGCCGAACGGGTCGGGCACGGATGTCAGCGGCTTCTGCAGATGCGCGCGCAGGCCGGCCGGGTCGGGCACGTTGTCGGGCACCTTCCGCATCCCATCCAGATCGTCGGAAAAGCAGATCAGCCGCGTCGGAATGTCGCTGATCACCTCGAACGCGCGGCGCACCATCGTCGTACGCGCCACCTCGCCGAAGGTGCCGATATGCGGCAGGCCGGACGGACCGTAGCCCGTCTCGAACAGGACATGGTCCTTCGACTGCCGCTCGACACGCTTTAACAGCTTGCGCGCCTCCTCGAACGGCCAGGCCTTCGATGTCATCGCCGCGTCGCGCAAGCTGGTCATGGGAACGTCCTCGGGGTTGAAGCGGAACCGCACCTATTGCGGCCCCACCGCCCCGTCAATAAATCCCTCCCAAAGGAGCGCCAGATGACCGACACCGCCTTTTCCGCGCAGGACGCGCTCGTCGCGCTGATGATCACCGTCTCGGCCTCCGACGCGACCATCCGCACGTCCGAACTGCTGACCATCCAGTCGATCGTGAACCACCTGCCGATCTTCGCCGATTTCGACGAGGACCGGATGGAGGGAATCGCCCAGACCGTCTTCGACCTGCTGGAGGAGGAGGACGGGCTCGACGCGATCTTCGGACTGATCCGCACCGCGCTGCCCGCCACCCACCACGAGACGGCCTACGCGCTCGCCTGCGACGTGGCCGCCGCCGACGGCGCGCTGCGCCAGACCGAACTGCGGCTGCTGCGCGAGATCCGCTACGAGTTCGAGATCGACACCCTGCACGCCGCCGCGATCGAACGCGGCGCGCGCGCCCGGCACCTCAAGCTCTAGCGACGCGCCCCTCAGTCCGTGCCGGTGGCGTCCCGCGTCGTGTCGGGCGTGGGCGGCTCGGGGAAGTCCAGCGACGGCAGGATCATCCCCGCGGGCGGTCCGGTCATTGCAAGGGTTGGGCCTGCGCCCAGGGTCGCCGCTGCCAGGGCGGCCAGGATCAAGCGTTTCATGGTGCTCTCCGTCTTCACGCCCCGTCCGTGCGGGACACCGCCATTGCACGCCGATTGCGGCGCCGCGGGAATTGTGTTTCCTGTGGAGCGGATCTGCGTTTTCGCAGCCCCCGGGGGAACGCCATGTACGAATGGTCCGACATCCGCACCTTCCTCGCCGTACTGCGCCACGGTTCCGCCGCCGCCGCCGCGCGCGAGCTTGCGACCAACCAGACCACCGTCAGTCGCCGCATCGCCCGGTTGGAGACCGCGCTCGGTCTGCACCTCTTCGACTTCGGCGCGCGCGGCGCGATCCCGACGCCGGCCGCGCTCGACCTCCGTCCCTCGGCGCAGGCGATGCAGGACACGGCCGACGCCCTCGCCCGCCAGGCGGGTGTCTTGGCCCGCGGTCTTTCGGGAACCATCCGGCTGACGGCGAACACGACGGTCACGCCCTATCTCGTGCCCCTGATCCGCGCCTTCCAGGACCGCGTCCCCGAGGCGCGCTTCGATCTCGACACGTCGAACCGTACCCTTTCGCTGGAGGAGGGCGAGGTCGACGTCGCCTTCCGCCCCGGCGTGACCCTGCAAGGCGACACCCTGATCGCGCGCAAGCTCTTCACCCATCCCTGGGGCCTCTACGCGACCGACGACTACCTCAGCCGGCACGGCACCCCCGCGAACTCGACGGACCTCGCCGGCCACCGCTATGCCGGCTATTCCGACCGCACCGCCGAGATCGAACCGATCCGCACCCTTCAGACCCGTGTCACCCCGGCGGGCGGCATCGTCCGCCCGGACGAGCCGGCGGGCATGGTGGGCTTGTTGCGCATGGGCGATGCCATCGGCCTGTTGCCCCGCGGCATCGGCGACCTCGAACCCGAACTGACGTTCTGTTTCACCGAACCCGACCTCGCCGTCCCGTTCTGGATCGTCGCCGCGCCCGAAAGCCACGCCCGCCCCTTGGTCCGCGAATTCATGCGCTTCACCCCCGGCTACATCCAGACCGCGATGCCGAACGTCCGCCCGGAATGGTCGATCTAGTGACGTCGTGCATCGCCTGCCGAACACGGCGGGCGGACCCATCCGAACGACGCGGTCGCTGGAGCCGAATCCCGATGGACCGGACCCGACCGAAAAACAGTTGCCGAAACCGGTTTCTGAAACCTAGCATTCCGCATGCAGGGTCGCCTCGACATCACCCCAAGTCGCCCCCGGCGCGTCCGGATCGCCGATGTCGCCGCCGAGATCGGCATCACCAAGGGCACCGTCAGCCGCGCGCTGAACGGCCATCCGGACATCGCCGACGGGACCCGCGCACGCGTCCGCCGCGTGGCTCAACGTATGGGATACGTGCCGCTGGGCACCGCGCAGGCGATTCGCACCGGGCGATGCCGCGCCATCGGGCTCGTGCTGGAGACCGAGGAGCACGACGCCCACCGTCCTTTTCTGACCGATTTCCTTGCCGGCCTGTCGCAGGGCGCCGCGGCGGAGGCCTGGACGCTGACGGTCGCTACGGCCCCGCTCGGCGCGTCCCTGGACACCTACCGCCGGCTCCTCGACGAACGGAAGGTCGACGGCTTCGTGCTCCCCCGCACCCGGCGGGACGATCCGCGGGTGGCGATGCTGCGCGCCGTCGACACGCCCTTCGTGCTGTTCGGCGGTCATGGCGACCCGGACGGATGCGCCTGGTTCGACGTCGACGGCGCCGCGGCCATGCGCGCGGCCGCGATCCTGCTGGCCCGACGCGGCCACCGGCGCATCGCCTATGTCGGCGGGCATCCCGACTACACCTATTCGGCACTGCGCGAGGAAGGATTGCGTGACGGGATGCGCAGTGCCGGTCTGGACCTGCCCGAGGCGATGATCCGTCGCGGCGCGCTCGATCGGGCCGACGGCGCGGCGGCGGCCGGATCGCTTCTGGACGCGGCCACGCCGCCCACGGCGCTGGTCTACGCGCTCGACCGCGCGGCATTGGGCGCCTGGCGGGCGGCCCGCGACCGTGGCCTGGTCATCGGCCGCGACCTGGCCGTCCTGGGCTATGATGGCGACCCCGAGGGGCTGCATGCCGAACCGCCCCTGGCCACCTGGGCGGTCGACTGGCACCGCGCGGGCGCCCGGCTCGCCGACCTGCTGATCCGCCGTGTCCGGGGCGAGCCGCCCGAGACGCTGCGCGAGACGATGCCCGCGACCTTCCTCGATCGGGGCTCGGCCTCGTGCGGGGCAGGCGCGTCGCCGAATGCCGACCGCGGCGCAGCTGCGGCGGAATCACCCGAGTCCACTGGGAGGAACGACTCATGAGATCCATTCTTTTCGCCGGTACCGCGCTGGCCCTCTGCACGGGGGCGGCGCTGGCCGATGCCCATGGCGAGACGCTGCGCTTCTGGACCACCGAGGAGCAGCCCGAACGCCTGGCCCTGCAGGAGGAGATGGCCGCCGCCTTCGCCGAGGCCACGGGTCACACCGTCGAGGTGATCCCCGTCACCGAATCCGACCTCGGCACCCGCGCCACCGCGGCCTTCGCCGCCGGTGACCTGCCGGACGTGATCTATCACCCGCTGCAATACGCGCTGCCCTGGGCCGAGGCCGGCATCCTCGATACGGACGCCGCGACCGACGCGGTCGAAAATCTGGGCGCCGAGACGTTCAGCCAGGGCGCGCTTTCGCTGGCGGCCGTCGACGGGGGCTATGCCTCGGTTCCGGTGGATGGCTGGACGCAGATGATCGTCTATCGCAAGGACCTGTTCGAAGAGGCCGGGCTGAAGGCGCCGGACAGCTATGCCGACGTCCTCGCCGCGATCGAGACGCTGCACAATCCGCCCGAAATGTACGGCTTCGTGGCCGCCACCAAGGTCGACGAGAACTTCATGAGCCAGGTGCTGGAGCACGTGTTCCTGGCCAACGGCGTCAGCGTCGTGGACGACGACGGCGTGGCGGAACTGGAGGTGGCGCCGACGCTCGAGGTCCTCGATTTCTACAAGGCCATCGCCGACGCCTCGCCCGAGGGCGAGCTCTACTGGGACCAGTCGCGCACGCTCTACTTTTCCGGCAACGCGGCCATGATCATCTGGTCCCCCTTCATCCTCGACGAGTTGGCCGGCCTGCGCGACAGCACCCCGCCCACGATCACCGACGACCCGACCTCGTCCGAGCTGGCGTCGCGCACCGGGATCGTGACCAATTTCGCCGGCCCCTCGAACCCCGACGGCGCGGCCTGGGGGGACATCCGCTATTTCGGCATCACCGCCGACGCGGCGACCGAGGCGGCGATGGAGTTCGTCGAATACTCCATGTCCGAAGGCTACGAGGCCACGCTCTCCATCGCGCCCGAGGGCAAGTTCCCGGTGCGGCGCGGCACCGCCGAGGATCCGACCGCCTTCACCGACCTCTGGGCCACGCTCGACGTGGGCGTCGACCGGCGCGCGCCGCTGGGCGAACTCTATGACCCCGCCGTGATCGAGGACATCGTCGCCGGGCTCGACGTGGCGCAGCGCTGGGGCGTCGAGGAGGGGCAACTCGCCACCGCCTCGCGGATCATCAACAGCCAGGCGATCAACCGCGTCGTGCGCCAGTACATCGACGGCGAGATCGAGGGCGAGGCCGCCGTCGCCGCGCTCAACGACGCGATCGCCGCCGTCGAGTGAGGAGGTGCCGGGGGGCGCCGCGCGTGCCCTCCGGCCCGGTGCCATGACCGATCCGATCCCCAGCAAGGCCCCGGCGCCCGATCCCGTGCCCGTTTCGGGCACGCCCGCCGATGTGCCGGTCGCGGGTCCGCCCCGCGGACGCGGCCCGCTCGCCCGCGGCGAGGCCCGGCTGGCCTGGGGTCTGCTGATGCCGACGGTGCTGATCGTCTCGGCGGTCGTGATCCTGCCGCTGCTGGCGATCTTCTGGATCAGCGTGAAACCGGTGCAGCTTTCGGACCTGCGCCCGCCCGCGCTCGTCCTGCGCGAGGACCTGCGCCGCGTGGAGGCCCCGGGTGACGCCGGGACCTGGCGCTTCCGCCTCAGGAACTCCTCGCCCGACCGGCCGCTGCGGGGGGTCTCGTTCGCCGATGCCGTCCCGCCTGGCCTGACGCCGGGCTCGCTTCCCGAACCCTGTGCCATGGCCGACAACCGGTTGACCTGCACCTTCGGCGAGGTGCCCGGCGGATGGCGCGAACGGATCGAGGTTCCGGTGACCGCCGGCCCCGGTTTCGACCCGGCGCTGCGGGTGCAGGACACTGCCCCCGCGACCACGGCCGAGGCCACCTCGGTGCTGACCGACGCGACCTTCACGCTGCAGAACTTCGCCCGCGTCTTCGACGGCGCGGAATTCTGGGACGTGCTCTACGCCACGCTCTTCTACACCGTCGTGGGCACGATCGGCGCGATCGTCATGGGCCTCTTCGCCGCGCTCCTGCTCGACAAGTCGTTCCGGGGGCAGGGCATCCTGCGCGGGCTCTACCTGTTTCCCTACGTGGCCCCCGTCATCGCCGTGGCCTTCGCCTGGATCATCCTCTTCGATCCCTTCTCGGGCAGCGCCAACGCGCTCCTGATCCGGATGGGCATGACCGAGGACGCGATCAACTTCTTCGGCGAACGTCCCCTGGCCCTCATCATGGTCACCGTGTTCGAGATCTGGCGCTACTTCCCGCTGTCGTTCCTCTTCATCCTGGCCCGGATCCAGTCGATCCCGGCCGACATGTACGAGGCGGCCGACATGGACGGCGCGTCGCCCTTCCAGCAGTTCGCCTGGCTGTCGCTGCCACAGCTTCTCGGCATCCTGTCCGTCCTGTTCCTTCTGCGCTTCATCTGGACGTTCAACAAGTTCGACGACATCTTCCTGCTGACCGGCGGCAATGCCGGCACGCGCACGCTTACCGTCAACGTCTACGAACAGGCCTTCGCCATCTCGAACATCGGCGCGGGCGCCGCGGTGGCGGTCGTGATCTTCGGCTGCCTTCTGCTGTTCTCGGCGTTGTTCTTCCGCTTCATCAGCCGGGAGGAAGGATTGTGAGCCTGCTTCGCCGGGGCGACGTGGCCGCCGCATTGCTCGGCGCGCTCTGGCTCGTCACCCTGTCGGTGACGGTCGCCGTGGGCATGAGTTTCGCCACCGGCGGCGCGTTCCGGCCCGCGATCGGTGCCGCGCTTCTCTGGGGCGGGGCGGCGGGTGTGCTGGCGCTGCGGATGGGGCGGGCGGGCGTCCGGGCCGGCGGAATCCTGGTGGCGGCGGCCTGCCTTCTGGGCCTGCTGCCCCCGATGACGCAGGCAGCCGGGACGGCGGCCCAGGCGGTGGGCGCGGCGATCCTCGGGGGCGCGCTGGCCCTGGCGCTGCGCGCGACGCTCGCCGGCCTCGTGCCCGGCGCCAACGACCGCCACGCCTTCGAGGCGGCCGTGATCCGCTTCCTGACGGGCTTCGGCTACATCTTCTTCACCGCCATCGTCGCCATTCCCTTCTGGGTGATGCTGATGACCTCCTTCAAGTCGCGGGCCGAGCAGGTGGCCAACCCCCTCGATTTCGGGATCGACCTGTCACGGGGACGCGACCTGTTCCGTTCCTACGAGGAGCTGTTCACGCAGTTCGACTTCGGCCTCTACATGATGAACAGCGCCTTCATCTCGGTCGTCACCGTCCTCGTGACGCTGTCCTTCGCGATCCCGGGCGCCTACGCGGTGGCGCGGCTCCGCTTTCGCGGCCAGGCGGCGTTCAGCCGGGCGATCCTTCTGATCTACATGGTGCCGCTGATTGTGCTGGCCCTGCCGATCTATATCGCGTTCAGTCTGACGGGCCTGCGCAACAGCATCTTCGGCATCCTGCTGATCTATCCGGTCACCACCATTCCCGTCGCGCTCTACATGCTGCAGGGCTATTTCCGCGGCCTGCCCGCCGAGGTGGAGGAAGCCGGGCTGATGGATGGCCTGTCGCGCCTCCAGGTCATCTGGAAGATCACGCTGCCGCTCTCGCTTCCGGCACTCGCCTCGGTCGGGCTCTACGTCTTCATGATCGCCTGGAACGAGTTTCTGCTGGCCTTCATGCTGCTCGACGATCCGTCGAAATTCACGCTGACCCGAGGGATCGCGGCGCTCAACTCCTCCGAGATCCCGCGCCAGCACCTGATGGCCGGATCCGTCATCGCCACGGTGCCGATCATGGCCCTGTTCCTGGGGTTGGAGCGGTTCATGACCAAAGGCCTGACGGCGGGTTCGGTGAAAGGATGACCATGGAAGACACACCGTTCGACCTCGACGCGCGCGCCCGCGCCATCCTTCGCGTCAACGACCGGGGCGGCTATACCGTGCCGACGCGTGGCCTCTATCCATTCCAGTGGAACTGGGATTCGGCTTTCGCGGCCTGGGGTTTCGCCACCTTCGACGGCTCCCGCGCGTGGACGGAGCTGGAGACGCTGATGACCGGGCAGTGGGATGACGGGATGGTGCCCCACATCCTGTTCCACCGCCCCGACCCCGGCTATTTTCCGGGCCCCGAGGTCTGGGCCTCGGGCACCATGCCGGCGTCCTCCGGCATCACCCAGCCGCCCGTCGCGGCCACCATGGCCCGCCTCGTCCACGACCGCAGCCCCGATGAAGGCCGCCTGGCCGCGCTCTATCCCCGGCTCCTGTCTTGGCACCGCTGGTTCATGATCCATCGGGTCCGCCAGGGGGTCGCCTGCGTCACCCACCCCTGGGAATCGGGGCGCGACAACTGCCCCGACTGGGACATCGGCCTCGCTGCCGTCGATGGCTCCGGCGTCGCCCCCTATCAGCGGCGCGACACCGGGCATGTCGACGCCTCCATGCGTCCGACCCGGCAGGAATACGACCGCTACGTCGCCTTGGTGGAATTCGGCCGCGACGTCGGCTGGGACCAGTCCCGCATCGTCGACGACGGGCCGTTCCTGATGGCCGATCCGGGCACGCATTTCATCCTGATGCGCGCCCATTCGGACCTCGCCGCGCTCGGCCGGGCCCTGGGCCGCGACGTGGCCGAGATCGAAGCCTGGATGCCGATCCTCGCCGGCGGCTGCGACGTGATCTGGAACGACGCGCTGGGGGCCTACGACGCGCGCGACATGCGCAGTGGCCGCTTCGCCGGGACCCTGGGCACGGGCGCGATGCTGGCCTTCCTCGCCGGACAGGGCCGCCCCCCGCTGACGGCCCATCTCGACCGGATCTGGGATGCCGTGCGCTACGGCCTGCCATCGTCGGACCCCGAGGGACCCGGTTTCGACGCGCGGCGCTATTGGCGCGGGCCGGCCTGGCCTTTCCTCAACGCGCTGATCGCGATGGGTCTCGACGGGTCGCGCGCCGAGCGGCTGCGATCCGACACCGCGGCGCTGATCCGGGGCGGCGGCTTCAACGAGTATTTCGACCCGACCGATGGCACCGCCTGCGGCGGAGGCGATTTCACCTGGACGGCCGCCATCTGGCTGACTTGGGCGCGGGGGGCGGACTGATGGCATCCATCGAACTTGTCGGGGCCGAGAAATGGTACGGCCAGGCGCAGGTCATCAAGGGCGTGGACCTGGCCGTCGAACATGGCGAACTGGTGATCTTCGTCGGCCCCTCGGGCTGCGGCAAATCCACCCTGCTCCGGATGATCGCCGGGCTGGAGGAGACGTCCCGCGGCCGGATCATGGTCGGCGACCGCGACGCCACGGCCGAGCCGCCGTCGAAGCGCGGCCTGGCCATGGTGTTCCAGTCCTACGCCCTCTACCCCCACCTCTCCGTGCGTGAAAATCTGGGCTTCCCCCTCCGTGCCGCCGGTATCCCCAGGGCCGAGATCGCCGCCAAGGTCGAGGAGGCGGCGCGTGTCCTTCGCCTGGACGACTATCTCGACCGGCGGCCGCGGGACCTCTCGGGTGGCCAGCGTCAGCGTGTGGCGATCGGTCGGTCGATCGTCCGCGACCCGGCGGCCTTTCTCTTCGACGAGCCGCTGTCGAACCTCGACGCCGCCCTGCGCGTCGAGATGCGCTACGAGATCGCCAAGCTGCACCAGTCCCTCGGCGCCACGATGATCTACGTCACCCACGACCAGATCGAGGCGATGACCCTGGCCGACCGCATCGTCGTGCTCGAGGCGGGCCGCATCGCCCAGGTCGGCACGCCTCGCGAACTCTACCAGCGGCCCGCGAACCTCTTCGTGGCGCAATTCATCGGCTCGCCGCGGATGAACGTGATGCCCGCTGTCGCCGTCCCCGACTGGGCCGGGGGCGCCCGGCATGTGGGCATCCGCCCCGAACATCTGGCGCCGGGCGATGGCCCGCTTCACGGCACGGTCGACGTGATCGAATATCTGGGCGCCGAGAGCTACGTCATCGCCGAATGCGGTGACGCCGGCCGCGTTACGATGCGGCTCACCGGCGACACCGACCTGACCCCCGGCGCGCCCCTTCGCATGACCGCTGCCCCGACCGACGTGCACCGTTTCGACGCCGACGGCATGGCGGTTCGCTAGCGGCGCACCGCCGGCCGATGCCCCGCGGGATACCGACGGGAGGCGGGCGGCCCGGCCAGGAACGACCGGTCGCCCCCCGACAGGCGCTCGAAATTGCGCACGACGGCCCGGCGATGCGGACGACGGCGCTCGCCATCCTCCTGCGGTGGCGGCGGGACCGGACCCTGCCGTTGGGGGCCATCTCCATCTCCGGCCCGACGATCGTCCTCCTGCCGGTCGGCCCGATCCGCAACCACGCCAACGACTTCAAGTGCGCCTTCGCGGCCATAATCGCCCTCGGGATGGTCCTTGAACCCGGCCTCCTGCACCGTACCACCGGCCATTCCCCCCGCATGACGGCACGCGGCTGGTGCGACCTACATCTCGCCCGAATCGGCCTGTTCTTCGCCGTCAGGCCCGCCCGACACCGCCGTTCATCGTAGCTGAAGGTGGATGTGGTCGTCATGCCGCGCGGCCCGGCATCCCTGAAACCGGATGTCCGGAAGCGACAGGTCGAGCGCCCGGACCAGGTGCGGCTCGACGAATATCCGCCCGACCCGCGCGTCCTCGGACAGTATCCGCAGGATCGCCCTGTTGCGCGCGTCGTCCGATCGGTAATCGCGCCAGAACGGCTGCAGCATGTCGAGGTCCCAGCGAAGCGTCGGCCAGTCCCCGGAACATTCCGTCGGACCCTGCTCGAACGCGAAGTAGCCGATCGGCGATCGCGTGGCGCCGGGACGATACCCGGTCCCGTCCGCGTAGAAGAAGGCGAGGTCCACCTTCTCGCCGTCGTCATGCGAAAGGTGCGGCAGAGGCGGAAACCCGTCGAGGAACGGAAAGTTCGCATCCAGGACCAACGTCACCGTGCCGGGAAAGCGCCGGTCCATCTCCTCGGCGGTCTCGACCAATATGCCTTCGAGTTCCGGCGTCACGTAGGTCCGGTTGAGCGCGCAATAGAGCGGGCTCTGGACCCGAAGCGGCCCGTCGTCGAAGCAATCGAGCGCGACCCGCCCGAAGCCCGGCGCGATCCACACCGATGCCACCGTCAGCGCCGCATAGACCCCCGCGAACGCGATCAGCCTTCGCCGGAAGAGGAGTGCGACGATCCAGGCCAGGCCGCCGATCTGCGTCAGGGCCGTCGCGATAAGTAAGATGAGCGAATGGACGGCGAAACGGATCATGTCGTGACCAGCCCCCTCGCGAGGGCCCCGGCAACGGCATCGCCCCGCACCGGACCCGCGCCGGCCGACGACGTTGCAAGCCGACGGCGCGAACCGAAGCCCAACGTCCCGAATCCCGACGCCGTAACGCCGAACACCCGCCGTTGCGCCGCGGCCCCCCTCCGCGCGCAGGGGGGTGCATCCGTGTCTGTACGGGGGGTGTACGCCGGGTGCACGGGGGGTGACACGCGTTTCGGCCAGGAAAATATGGGGTCGAACGCAACCCCGTCCGCCACCCGGACGAAATGCGAAGAATTGTCCCTACCGCACCATGCCCACGATCTCGTAGGTCCGCTCAAGGATCGGGACCGTGATCTCCCGCGCCCGCGCGGCGCCCCGGGCCAGGATGCGGTCGATCTCGGCCGGGTCGCGCATCAGCCGCGCCATCTCGTCGGACACCGGCGACAGTTTCGCCACCGCCAGATCGGCCAGCTCCTGCTTGAAATGTCCGAACATCTGTCCGTCGTGCGCCGCCAGCACATCCGCGACCGAAGCCCCTGAAAGCGCCGCATAAATATTGACCAGGTTGCGCGCGTCCGGCCGCTGATCCAGCCCCTCGGGCGCGCCCGGCAACGGGTCCGGATCGGTCTTCGCCTTGCGGAACTTCCGGGCGATCGTATCGGCGTCGTCGGTCAGGTTGATCCGGCTCGCATCCACCGGATCCGACTTCGACATCTTCCGCGTCCCGTCGCGCAGCGACATGATCCGCGTCGCCACGCCCTCGATCACCGGCTCGACCTCCGGAAAGAAGTCGACGCCGTAATCGTGGTTGAACTTGGCCGCGATGTCCCGCGTCAATTCGATATGCTGCTTCTGATCCTCTCCCACCGGCACGTGGGTCGCGTGGTACACTAGGATGTCCGCCGCCATCAGCGCCGGATAGGCGAACAGGCCCAGCGACGCGCCTTCCGCATTGGCGCCCGCCTTGTCCTTCCACTGGGTCATCCGACCCATCCAGCCCATCCGCGCGACGCAGTTGAACACCCAGCCGAGCTGCGCGTGCTCGGGCACCTGCGACTGGTTGATGAGGATGGATTTTTCCGGATCGATCCCCGCCGCCAGGAACCCCGCGCAAAGCTCGCGGGTGTTGTGCCGCAACGTCTCGGGCGCCTGCGGCACGGTGATCGCATGCAGGTCGACCATGCAGAACACCGTCTCATGCGTGCCCGCGTCCTGCGTCGCCACGAACTTCGTGATCGCCCCCAGATAGTTGCCCAGCGTCAATCCACCCGAAGGCTGGATGCCGGAGAAGACGCGCGGGGTGAACTGGGCCATCAAAGCCTCCGGCAGGGGTGGTCTCGGGTCGGGCCATCGCTTAGCCAGCGGGGCAATCGCCGTCAACGAGGCCCGCCATGATGGACCCCCGCCAGCAAAGCCCCTTCAACGCCCTGCCGCCGATCGTCGTGGCCCTCGCCGGCGCGATGGTCGCGATCGAGCTTCTTTTCCAGGCCGGGGCCTCGGGCTTCGTCGGTGGCGCCGAGGGCGTCGGCTGGCGCCTGTCGGCGATGCAGTCCTTCGCCGTCTCGGAACAGGTCTGGGACTGGATGGTCGAGACGGGTCAGGCCCCGCTTGGGCAGCTTCTGCGCTTCGTGGCCTATCCATTCGTGCATGGCGGCTTCACGCATACCGCCTTCGTCGCGGTCTTCGTGCTCGCACTTGGCAACGTCGTCGCGCCGGTCTACCCCGCCTGGCGCTTCGCCGCGATCTTCTTCGCCGCGACGTTGGGCGGGGCGCTCGCCTATCTCCTTCTGTTCGAGACGCGCGCCCCGTTGATCGGGGGCTTTCCGGCCGCCTACGGCCTGATCGGAGCATTCACCTATCTGACCCAGCGGGGCCTGACGCGGGCGGATCCGTCGCGGGCGTTCCTGCTGATCGGGTTCCTGCTGGCGATCCAGCCGGTCTTCGGCCTGCTCATCGCGCGGAACCTGGGTTGGGTGCCCGACTGGACGGCCGACCTGGCCGGCGCGGCGACGGGCTACGGGATGGCGGCGCTGCTTTTTCCCGGCGCCATGCACCGCATCCGCGACAGGCTGCGTCAGCGCTGACGGCGCAGCGACGATCGCAATTCGCGCAGCCGCACCGCGCCGATCGCCTGGGCGAAGGCGAAATAGCTGACGATGCCCATACCCACCAGGATGGCCAGCGCCAACCCGCGCAGCGGACCGCCGAACATCGGACCCAGCATCAGGTTCGTTATCCACAGGATCACCCCCATCAGGGCCGCCGCGACCGCGATACGCCAGCCGCGCGAGCGGGCGCGGGCATCGAGCGTCGCGACGTCGCCCAGCCCGCGCGCGCCCCGCACCAACAGGACGACCATCGCCCAGGCGGCCAGCGTGGTGCCCAGCGCGGCGGCGGCCCAGCCAAGCCAGACGACCAGGCCGATGGCCACGCCCGCATTCACCAGAAGCGAGACGGCGGCGTAGTTCAGCGGCCGACGCGTATCCTCGCGCGCGAAGTAGAGGGGTTGCAGCACCTTCTGCAGCACGAAGGCCGGAAGGCCCAGCGCATAGATCATCAGCGCCAGCGACGTGGCGGCGGTGTCGTCGGCGTCGAAGGCGCCCCGCTCGAACAGGACCTCGACCAGGGGCCAGGGCACCACCAGCAACGCCACCGCCGAGGGCAGGGTCAGGAGCCACGAGAACTCGAAGGCGCGGGAATAGGCATCCTGCTGACCCGCCCGGTCGCCCGCGCGGACCCGTCGCGCGAGGTCGGGCAGGAGGACCACGCCGATGGCGATACCCACGACCCCGAGAGGCAGTTGGTAGAGCCGATCGGCGTAGTTCAACCACGCCACCGCACCGTCGAAATAGCTGGCCACCTGGCGGCCGACCAGAAGGTTCACCTGCACCACGCCCCCGGCCAGTGCGGCGGGCGCCGCGATGACCAGCAGCCGCTTCAGATCCGGCGTGAGGCGGGGCCGACGGCGCGGCAGCAGGCGATGCCCGGCCCGCGCCGCCGCCCACCAGACGAGGCCCAGTTGCAGCAGCCCGCCCAGCGGCACCGCCCAGACCAGGGCCCGCCCGACCATCCGCGATTGCGTCGGCGCCTCGAGCCAGGCCCAGAGGTCGGGGCGCAGGGATACGCCGAGCATCGCCGCGATGAACACGACGTTCAAAAGCGCGGGCGCCGCAGCGGCGGCGAGGAAGCGACCGTTCGAATTGAGAACGCCAGAGACCAGCGCGGCCAGCGAAATCAGCAGGATATAGGGGAACGCAATCCGGCCATAGGTGACGGCCAGTCCGAAACGCGCGTCCTCGGCGAACCCGCTGGCCATGGCCAGGACCAACGCCGGCATGAACAAGATCCCCGCCACGGTGAACAGCGTCAGGACCATCACCATGCCCGCCACGGCGTCGCGCGCGAAGGCGTCCGCCTCGGCCGGGTTGCCCTCCAGCTTCTTGGCGTAGAGGGGGACGAAGGCCATGTTGAATGCGCCCTCGGCGAAGAAGCGGCGGAACATGTTGGGCAGCGAGAAGGCCACGAAGAACGCCTCCGCCGCGGCGCCCGTGCCGAGGAACCGCGCGATTAGGATATCGCGCGCGAACCCGAGGATACGGGACATCAGCGTCCAACCGCCGACGGTGAGGAAGCCACGGATCATGGGTGGGACATCACGTCAGAGAGCTTCGGCGGAAGGGATCATGGCAGCGGTCTCCGGAACAGTCGGGCGCAGCCCTACAGATTCCGGCAGGCGGCGTGAATGGTATTGTTCGGCCCCGTGGCGGATGGCAGGCACATCGAGGTGGCGAAGCGCCATGTCCGCATTCATCGCGTCATGCGCCGGGACGGATCGTTTCCCGGCGCTGCCAGTCGGAACCCGATGGCGAAGGCCCAGTACGCGCAAGTTCGATGCGCTCGTCCATCCCTGCCTCAGTCCGTGACCGGGCGTCCATCCGGATGATACCGGCGCATCCCCTCGCATCCCGTATCGACGACCTCCGCGCCCCGTCGCACGGCGTCCAGCAACCAGAGGTACTCGGACGTCGTCTGGCCTGCGATGAAGAAGCTTCCGGATTCCCAGCGCATGGATTTCCTGCGCAAGATCGCTCGCGATTTCCCCACCAGCTGACAGGTTGCCGTAGAGGTGGGCTTTGGAGGTCGGGTACGCCTCTACTATGCCCCCGCCCGTTCCGCGGCCTTCGTGATCGCGGCGCGGAGCTTGCGTTCCAGCGCGTCCTGCTTGGACTTCGACATGAGCTTCAGCCCGAACAGGTCCTTGACGTAGAACGAGTCCACCACCTGCGCGCCGTAGGTCGCGACGACGGCCTGGGAGATCGAGATGTTCGCCGCCGCCAGCGTCTGGGTCAGGTCGTAGAGGAGGCCGGGGCGGTCGCGTGTGTCGACCTCGATGATCGTGTAGATGTCGGAGCCCTCATTGTCGAAGCTGATATTCGTGGCGACCTGGAAGCGGCGTTCGCGCTTCTTGATCTCGCGGCCCTCCAGCTCCAGCCGGGTGACGACCTCGCCGCGCAGGATCTTCGTGATCATCGCGCGCAGGCGCGGCAGGCGCGACGCCTCGTAGGGGTGGCCGTCGCCGTCCTGCAGCCAGAACACGCTGGTCGCGAAGCCGTCCTTCGAGGTGTAGGTCCGCGCGTCGACGATATTGGCGCCCACCAGGCTGAGCGCCCCTGCCAGGCGCGAGAAGATGCCCGGATGGTCCTGGCAGGCCATCAGCACGCGGGTCGCGTCGCGGTCGGCATCGGCCTCCAGCTCCACCCGCACCTCGTCGTCGCCCAGCCCGTCCAGCATCTGCGCGAAGCGGACCTGCGCGGCCGTGGGCACGCCCTGCCAGTAGGGGCCGTAATGGCGGGCGATCTCGGCACGCCTGCGGGCCTCGGTCCAGTCGGGCAGGGCGTCGCGGAACAGCTTCTTCGCCTTCGCCTCGCGGGTCTCGCGGTTGACGTCCTCCAGCCCGTTTTCCAGCGCGGCGGCGGTGGCGCGGTGCAGCGCGCGCAGCATCTGCGCCTTCCAGTTGTTCCAGACGCCGGGGCCGACGCCGCGGATGTCGCAGACGGTGAGTACAGTCAGCAGGTCCAGCCGCTCGCGCGTTTTCACCGCCTTGGCGAAGTCGCGCACGGTGCGCGGGTCGGCGATGTCGCGCTTCTGCGCCATGTCCGACATCAGCAGGTGGTGGCGCACCAGCCATTCCACCGTCTCGACCTCGCGCGGCTTGAGGCGCAGGCGGGGCGCCACGGCGCGGGCGATGCGCGCGCCCAGGATCGAGTGATCCTCGGGACGGCCCTTGCCGATGTCATGCAGCAGCAGGGCCACGTAGAGGACGCGCCGGTTCACCCCCTTCGCCAGGATATCGGAACACAGCGGCAGGCTCTCGACCAGTTCCCCCCGCTCGATCTGCGCGAGGTTGGAGATGACCTGGATGGTGTGCTCGTCCACCGTGTAGCTGTGATACATGTTGAACTGCATCATCGCCACGATGGGCGCGAATTCGGGGATGAAGGCCGACAGCACCTCCAGCTCGTTCATGCGGCGGAGCGCGCGTTCGGGATTTCCGTGTCTCAGCAGCAGGCCGAGGAACAGCTTGGCCGCCTCCGGGTCCTCGCGCAGGTCGCGGTCGATCAGGTGCCGGTTGGCGGCCATCAGGCGCATGGCATGCGGATGCAGCAGCATGCCCGTGCGCAGCGCCTCCTCGAAGATGCCCAGCATGTTGAGGGGCGTGCCCAGGAACGCCGCCTCGTCGGCCACGTCCAGCCGGCCCTGGCGTTCGGCATAGGGCGCGCGGACCTTGCGGCGGCGCTTGAAGAGGCCGAGCAGCGCCGGTTCGCGCTTGATGTTGTCGGTCTCGAGCGCGACCAGGAGGATCCGCGTCAACTCGCCCACGCGGGTGGCGTGGCGGAAGTAGTCCTGCATGAAATGCTCGACCCCGCGCCGGCCGGCATGGTCGCGGTAGCCCATGGCGCCGGCCACATCGACCTGCATGTCGAAAGTCAGGTGGTCCGCCGCCCGACCCGCGATCAGATGCAGGTGGCAGCGGACGCACCACAGGAACCGCTCCGCCGCCTCGAACGCGTCGAATTCCTCGGCGGTGAACACGCCCAGCGCCACGAGGTCGGCCGCCTCCTTCACGCGGTAGCGGTACTTGGCGATCCAGTAGAGGGCCTGGACGTCGCGCAGCCCGCCCTTGGCCTCCTTGACGTTGGGCTCCAGGATATAGCGTTGCCCGCCTTGCTTGCGGTGCCGTTCGTCGCGCTCCTCCAGCTTGGCCTCGATGAACTCGGCGACGGTCCCGTCGAAGAGGTCGGACCAGAGCCGCTCGGCCAGGGTAGCGCCGAGGTCGGCGTCGCCGCAGATCAGTCGACGCTCCAGCAGGGAGGTGCGGATGGTGTAGTCCTCGGCGCCCAGGCGCACGCAATCCTTCACCGTGCGCGTGGCGTGACCGACCTTCAGCTTCAGATCCCACAGAATGTAGAGCATGGTCTCGACAACACTCTCGGTCCGGGGCGTGACCTTCCAGGGCGTCAGGAACAGCAGGTCCACATCCGAGAAGGGCGCCATCTCGCCCCGGCCGTATCCCCCGACGCCCAGAACCGCGAAACGCTCGCCTTCGGTCGGGTTGGGACAGGGGTGCAGGGCCCGCGTGGCGACGAGCCAGGCGCATTGCACCAGGCGATCGGTCAGATGCGCGTAGGAATGGGTGACGCGGCGCGCCCGCGTCGGATCGTCCGCGAACCCGGCCTGGATCGCGTCGCGCCCCCTGGCCCGCGCCGCGCGAAGGATGGACACCACCGCCCGCCGCGTGGCCATGACGTCGCCGCCCGCGCGAACGGCATCGTCCAGTGCCGAAAGCGTCGCGTCCGCATCGAAGATCTCCGGCAAGGACGCGATCAGCGTCCCGGCCGAAGCGGGCGGAGGCAGGTCGGCGGTGGTGAAGGCCGGGGCCGGGCTCTTACGATCCGGCGCCGCCGAAGCTGTTGGGGGCAGGGCTGACCACCTGTATCTGACGGTTGACGATCTGTGCGACCGCGAGCGCCCTGTCGATGGTGCCGTCGCCGCGCAGGCGGAATATACCGCCCGTGCCCGCAAAGCCAGCGTTCCGTGTCAGCGTGCCGCGGCCGACCGTGTCGCCCCGGCGCGAGATGGCGCCGATCGCGGCCATGCCGTCATAGGCCAGGTTGGCCAACGGGTGCGGCGCTCCGCCATAGGCGGCGTTGTAGCGCGCGCGGAACTGCGCCAGCGGCGCCGGGTCGGGCAGGGCGAAATACCCGCCCTGCAGGCCGGGTTGGGCCAGCGTCTCGGTCGGGATGTCCCAGCGGGTCAGGCCGAGGAAACGGAACGCCTCGCCGCCGATGCCGGCCTCGCTCAGCAGTTGCGCGATAACCGGCAGGTCACCCGTCGGCGTGCCGGTCAGGAAGACCGCGTTGGAATTCGTCGCCCGGGCCTGCGACGCGATGGTCGGCACCGCGGCCGAGATGCCTTGCTGGCTGAACTCGTATGGAACGCTGCCGGTGATCTGCGCGCCGGTGCCCCGGGCCGCGGACCGGATGGCGGAATTGGCGATCTGCCCGGCCTCGTCATTTGCGTGGGTCACCAGCACCCGATTGCGGCCCTGTCGCGCGGCGAAGCCCATGACGCGGCGGGCGGTGTTCTCGAAGGTGTTGCCCATGACCCAGACGTTGCCGCCCGCGATCGCGGTGTTGTTCGAGAAGCTGAGGACGGGAACGCCCGAGCCGGCCGCCGCGTTGCCCGCCGCGACCGCATTGTCGGCATAGAGCGGCCCAAGGATGACCTGCGCCCCCTCGGACACGGCCTGCGTGGCCGCCGCCGATGCGCCGCCCGGTGTGCCCTGGGTCGGGTACACCGTCATCGTGACGACCCCTTCGCCCAGATCCGCCGCCGCCAGACGGGCCGCGTTTTCGAGGCTGCGCGCGACCTGTCCGTCCGTCCCGCGCGCCGATCCGAGCGGCACCAGCAGCGCAACCTTCGTCGGCCCGGCGCTGTCGACGCCGCCACCGCCCGTACCGGTGCCCAGCGGGGCTGCGACGTTGCAGGCGGTCAGTGCGGCCGTCGTGGCGACCAGTGCCACGGCCTTGCGCGACCGGTGGATGAATGAAACGAGTCTGGCGCGAAGGCCGCGGATGGACATGATCGTGATCTCCCCGGAACGGCGCCCTCGGCGCATTATGTCGCCGCGAAGGTAGAGCGACCCCGGGGGCGAGTAAACGGCTGAACGGAAAGGGGCGGCGAATGGCGAAGATCGGCAAGGACGACCCGTCGTCCGTCGAGCCCGGCCTCCACCTGGTCGCGGTTCCGATCGGCGCCGCGCGCGACATCACCTTGCGGGCGCTGGATATCCTGGCCCATGCCGACATGCTCGCCGCCGAGGACACGCGATCTCTCCGGCGGTTGATGGACATCCACGGCATCCCGCTGGGGGATCGCCCGATGGTCCCCTATCACGACCACAACGGTGCCGCCGCGCGTCCGCGCCTGCTGACCGCCCTGCGGGACGGCAGATCGGTCGCCTACGCCTCCGAGGCCGGCACGCCGCTGGTGGCCGATCCGGGATTTCAGCTCGGGGTGGAGGCGCGGCAGGGCGGCCTGACGGTGCGGGCGGCACCAGGGGCGAGCGCGGTGCTGGCGGCACTCTGTGTCGCGGGTTTGCCGACGGATCGGTTCCTCTTCGCGGGTTTTTTGCCGCCGAAATCGGCCGCGCGGAAAACGGCGCTGCGCGAGGTGGCCGAGGTGCCGGCGACGCTGGTCTTCTACGAGTCGCCCAAGCGGCTGGCGGCGATGTTGCGCGACGCGGCCGCGATGCTCGGGCCGCGCGAGGCGGCCGTCTGCCGCGAGTTGACCAAGCGGTTCGAGGAGGTGCGGCGCGGGTCCCTGGACGCCTTGGCCGAAACCTATGCCGAGGAGGGCGCGCGCGGCGAGATCGTCGTGGTCGTCGACCGCGCGGCCCCGCGCGAGGCCGACCCGGAGGCGATACGCGATGCACTGCGCGTGGCCCTCGCGGACGGATCGGTAAAATCCGCCGCAAAAGATGTTTCCGATATGTTCGGCGTTCCGCGTAAGCTGGTCTACGACATGGCCCTGGCGATGAAGGACGAAGGATGAGCGGAACGACCTCCTACCATGCCGGCCTCGCGGCCGAGGATAGCGTGGCCCGATATTACGAACGTGCCGGGCATGACGTGCTCGCACGGCGCTGGCGCGGCAAGGGGGGCGAGATCGACGTGATCGTGCAGGACGGTCCGGACACGGTCTTCGTCGAGGTAAAGAAGAGCGACACGCATGCCGCGGCGGCCCTTCGGGTCAGCGAAAGACAGATCCACCGCCTGTTCGATTGTGCGGGCGAGTACATGGGCACGCTGCCCGACGGCATGAACGCCGCCGTCCGCTTCGATGTGGCCCTGGTCGACGGCGTCGGACGGATCGAGATCGTGGAAAACGCCCTCTCGGCCTGACGCCGCCCGCGATTGTCACCGCCGGTCGGTTCCGGCATGCAGGCGACGACGCCACGCAGCAGGAGCCGAGCCATGTCCAGCCCCAAGCCCCTCAAGGTCGGCTTCCAGATGGACCCGGTCGAGGCCGTGGATATCGGCGCCGACTCGAGCTTTCGCCTGGCGCTGGAGGCCCAGTCCCGGGGTCATTCGCTGGTCTACTGGACGCCGGACAAGCTGGCCTATGTCGAAGGTCGGGTTGTGGCTCGCGGCCAGACGATGGAGCTGCGCCGCACGCGCGGCGACCATGCGAAGCTCGGTCCGATGGCGGAGATCGAGCTGGCCGATCTGGATGTGGTCTGGCTGCGGCAGGATCCGCCTTTCGACATGGCCTACATCACCAACACCCACCTCCTGGAACGGGTGCATCCCGACACCCTGGTCGTGAACGATCCGGCCTGGGTGCGCGGTTGGCCCGAAAAGCTGATGGTGCTGGATTTTCCCGACCTGACACCGCCGACGGCGATCGCGCGCGATCTCGACACGCTCAAGGCGTTCAAGGCGCGGCATGGCGACGTGATCCTGAAGCCGCTCTACGGCAACGGCGGTGCCGGCGTCTTCCGGCTCACGCCGGAGGATCGCAACCTCAACTCCCTGCACGAGATGTTTTCGGTTCTGAACCGCGAACCGCTGATCATGCAGAAGTTCCTGCCTGCCGTGGCCAGGGGCGACAAGCGTGTCATCCTCGTCGACGGCGAACCGATCGGAGCCATCAACCGTGTTCCGGCCGAGGGTGAGACGCGGTCGAACATGCATGTCGGCGGCCGGCCCGAAAAGGTCGCCCTGACCGACCGGGACCGCGAGATCTGTGCCCGGATCGGGCCTCGGCTGCGGGATGCGGGCCAGATCTTCGTCGGGATCGACGTCATCGGCGAATATCTGACCGAGATCAACGTGACCTCGCCGACTGGCCTGCAGGAGCTGGAGCGGTTCGACGGGACCAATGCAAGCGCGTCGATCTGGCAGGCGATCGAACGCCGCCGCGCCTGATCCGGCCGTACGGGGCGTCGCTTTCTCTGGCCCGAAATACCTCGGGGGTCCGGGGGCGGGCCTCCGCCTCTGCCGTCAGGCTCCCGAGACCAGCCGGTAGGACAGGGCCTCGGCCACATGCGGCCGTCGCACATCCGCCGAGCCATCGAGATCCGCGATCGTCCGCGCGACCTTCAGCACACGGTGATACCCGCGCGCGGAAAGGCGGAAGCGTTCGACCGCCTGGAGAAGCAGCGCATTTCCCTCCGCATCGGGGGCCGCGACCTCCATCAAGGCGTCGCCTGCGATATCGGCATTCACCGTGACGCCCCGCACACCGTCGTAGCGGTTCGCCTGGACCGCGCGGGCCCCGGCCACGCGGGCCGCGACCGTGGCCGAGGTTTCGCCGCCCGGCGGGAGCGCCAGGTCGGATACCTCCACCGCCGGCACCTCCAGCCGCAGATCGAAGCGATCCCTCAGCGGGCCGGAGATCTTGCCCATGTAATCCTCGCCGCAATTGGGCGCGCGGGTGCAGGCTTGATCGGGGTCGAACAGCATGCCGCACCGGCACGGGTTCGCGGCCGCGACGAGCAGGAACCGACAGGGATAGCGCACATGCGCGTTGGCCCGCGCGATCGTGACCTCGCCCGTCTCGATCGGCTGGCGCAGGGTTTCGAGCACGGCGCGGGGAAACTCCGGAAACTCGTCCATGAACAGGACGCCGTTATGCGCCAGGCTGATCTGACCCGGCCCGGCGCGCTTGCCCCCGCCCGCGATCGCGGCGACGGAGGCGGTGTGGTGCGGCTCCTGATAGGGGCGGCGGTGCAGGATCCCACCCTCGTCCAGCGTCCCGGCCAGCGAATGGATCATCGACGTCTCGAGCGATTCCATCGCCGAAAGTGGCGGCAGCAAGCCCGGCAAACGCGCGGCCAGCATGGATTTCCCGGCCCCCGGCGGCCCGACCAAGAACAGGTGATGCCGCCCGGCGGCGGCGATTTCCAGCGCCCGCTTGGCCCGATCCTGGCCCCGAACGTCGCGCAGGCAAGGGCCGCCCTCGGCCTCGGCCACATGGCCGCGGCGCGCCTCGGGCAAGGGACAGGCGCCGGTCAGATGGTCCATCAGGGCCTTCAGGGACGGCGCGGCATAGACCGTCGCGGCCCCGACCCAGGCGGCCTCCGCCCCGCAGGCTTGCGGGCAGAGCAGGTCCGCTTCGATGGAGGCCGCCGTCATCGCCGCCGGCAGGGCCCCCGTCACGGCGACCAGCGCCCCGTCGAGCGACATCTCACCGATCCCGACGGCACGGGCGACCCTGGACGCGGGCACCAGTTCCAGCGCGGCGAGAAGCGACAGCGCGATCGGCAGGTCGAAATGCGCACCTTCCTTCGGGATGTCGGCGGGCGACAGGTTGATCGTCACCTTCTTCGACGGCAGCGCGATGCCGAGCTCGGAGAGCGCGGTGCGGATGCGGTCCTTCGCCTCGGACACGGCCTTGTCGGGAAGCCCAACGATCGAGAACCCGGGCAGACCCGGCGAGACGGCGCATTGCACGTCGACAGGTCGTGCCTCCAGTCCCTCGAAGGCCACCGTGGTGGTCCGTGCCAGCATGTCCGTCGCGTCCCTGTCAGTCGGGACACGGTTAACGGCCGATTGGTTGCGGAATGGTTAACGCGCCTCGTAGATCGCCATGAAGGCGGGCCATGCTTCGGGATCGGCCAGGGTCTTGTCGCGACAGAACGCGTTGCAGAAGCCCCAGACCCGCCCCCCGGCCTGCATGAAATGCGTGACCGGTTTGCCCGAGTAGGGGCAGGCCGCGTTGACCGACGGGCCATCCGCGACTTCGGCGCTAATCGCGGCGGGCATCGGGAAGGGTCTGGCGGGCGGATGGATCGCGTAGACGTCGATCGTGCGGTTCGCGGCCTCGCCCATCGCGCGCCAGCGGCGCAGGGGCACATGGGCCAGGTGCGATTGGACATAGGCCCGCGATCCGTCCGACACCGGTAAGCCGTAACCCGCGATCCGCATCGCGACCGGCGCGAAGAAGGCGTCGGCGGCGGAGTACTCGCCGAAGAGCCACGGACCGCTCTTCGACAGGTCCCGCGCGGCGGCCCAGATCACCTCCAGCCGGGCGAGGTCGGCCAGCACGGCCTCGGACGGGTCGAACCCGCCGGAAGCCATCCGCATGTTCATCGGGCAGTCGTTTCGCAGCGCCGCGAATCCGCAATGCATCTCGGCGACAAGCGAACGGGCCAGGGCGCGGGCCTTCAGTGCGCGCGGCCAATGCCCGGCATCGGGATGCGCCTCGGCCAGGCCTTCCGCGATCGCGATGCTGTCGGTCCAGAGGCCGCCTTCGGGCGTGCGCGCCGTCGGCACGGTCCGCGCGGGCGCCCAGGCCGCCAGGTCGCGAGTGAAATCGTCATGATAAAGCCGCGTGCGGCTCTCGCGGAACGGGATGCCGAATGCCTCGAACAGGAGCCAGCCGCGCAAGCTCCAGGAGGAATAGGATCGGTCGCCGATGAGGAGTTCATATGTCATGGATGCGCCCTAGCATGCCCCCCGGACGTGCACGAAACGCCGATCCTTGATGCGCCCATCACGGGATGCGATTGGCGAAGACCGGTGCCGGGCCGTCCGCCCACATGTCGATCCGCGTCAGGCTCAGATTGTCGATCTTCTGCGCCAGGGCCCGGAACGGGGTCAGGCCGGTCGCCCGCGCCCATTGCGTCAGGATCACGCCCATATGGGCGACGACGATCAGGTCCGGCCCGGTGGCCAGGCGCGCCAGGACGGTGTCCACCCGTTCTGCGACGTCGTTCCAGGATTCGCCGTTCGGGGCGCGGCGGTCGCCCGGGTCGTCGAAATAGGCGCGCAGTTCGGGCCCGTCGATCGCGTCGAACGGCCGGTCGTCCCAGTCGCCATAGTCGAACTCGCGCAGCGCGACCTCGTGCGGCAGGCGCGGGCGCGCCCCCGCGATCGCGTCGGCGGTCGCCGTCGCGCGGATCAGGTCGCTGCTGACGACGGGCGCCCGGGGCAGGGCGGCGGACAGCCGGCCGATTGCCGCGATGTCGGTAAGGTCGGCGGGAGGATCGGAATGGCCGACCATGCGCCGGACATGGGTCGGGCCGTGCCGGATGAGCCAGAGCCGGGTCAACGGAGCCTTTGCGCCAGGCCGGCCGTGACCAGGAAGGCGCGGTCCGCCGCCTGCGCTAGGCGCTGGTTCAGCTCGCCCTGCGCCCGCTGGAAGGCGCGGGCCAGCGCGTTGTCGGGCGTCACGCCGCCGCCCACGTCGTTGCTGACGACCACGAACCGCGCGGGCGCGTCCTGCATCGCGGCGAGCCACGCCTCCGCCGGCGACTGCCAATCCGCGCCGTCCATCATCAGGTTGGTCAGCCACATCGTCGCACAATCGACCAGGACGGTGGACTGCACTGGCATGGCCGCGCATCGGCCGGCCAGATCCGTCTCCTCCTCGATCAGCTGCCAGTCCGGACCGCGCCGTTCGACATGGCGGGCGACCTTCGCGCGCATCTCCTCATCCGCGACCCGCGCCGTGGCGACGTAGGTGAGAGGCCAGTCCATGCCGAACGCAAGTCTCTCCGCCCAAAGGGATTTTCCCGACGACGCATGGCCGAGGACAAGGTCGATCCCGGGTTCGTGAACCGGATCGGGGGAACTTTTTTCCATCCGAGGGCGTAGTCCATCCGTAGTTGCTTTCAAGAGCCGCCCCGCGGCACCGGCATCAACCCTTGGGGGGCTTTGATATGGCACTGGATTTCAACAGCGACACGTCCCTGTCAAGGCGCGCCATGAAGGCAGAGCTTCTCGACGCCGAGACCGAGCTTCGCCTGGCCTATGCCTGGCGCGACGACCGTTGCGAAGAAAGCCTGCACCGGCTGATCACGGCCTACATGCGTCTGGCAATTTCCATGGCCGCCAAGTTCCGGCGTTATGGCGCGCCGATGAACGATCTGATCCAGGAGGCGGGCCTGGGCCTGATGAAGGCGGCCGAGAAGTTCGACCCCGATCGGGGCGTGCGGTTCAGCACCTATGCGGTGTGGTGGATCAAGGCGTCGATCCAGGATCACGTGATGCGGAACTGGTCCATGGTTCGGACCGGATCGACCAGCAGTCAAAAGTCCCTGTTCTTCAACCTGCGACGCGTGCAGGCCCGGCTCGAACGCGAGGCCCAGGCCGAGGGCGTGGTTCTGGACCGCCAGACCATGCGCGAGAAGATCGCAACCGAGGTCGGAGTACCGTTGCACGATGTCGAGATGATGGAAGGGCGCCTGTCGGGCTCGGATTTCAGCCTGAATGCCACGCAGTCGAGCGACGAAGACGGGCGCGAGTGGATCGACGCGCTGGAGGACGAGAGCGTCCAGGCCGACGAGTCGGTGGCCCTTCGGCATGACAACGCGATGTTGCGGCAATGGCTGCTGACCGCGCTGTCGTCACTGAACGAGCGGGAGCGTTTCATCGTCCGGGAACGCAAGTTGCGCGAGGACCCGCGCACGCTGGAAAGCCTGGGCAACGAGCTGTCGTTATCCAAGGAACGGGTCCGTCAACTGGAGGCGGCGGCCTTCGCGAAGATGCGCAAGACGTTGGAGCGGGACAACCGCGAGATACTGGGCCTCCTGAACTAGGGGCGCCCGGTGATCGGACGCTGGCTTCCGACCGCCATTCTGACGGCGGTCTCGGCCCCACTGGCGGCTGCGCCACTGCCGCCCGCAGACATCTATGTCCTGGGCGAGATCCACGACAATGCAGCCCACCACGTCCGGCAGGCCCGGATGGTCGCCGAGGTTCGGCCCAACGCCATCGTCTTCGAAATGCTGACCGGGGAGCAAGCCGACCGCATCACGCCCCGAACGCCCCGCGATGCCGAGACGCTCGGCCCCCTTCTTGGCTGGGCGGGGTCCGGCTGGCCCGATATTGCCATGTACGCCCCGATCATGGCCGCCCACGATTCCGTCATCCTGGGGGCCGAGGTCGATCTAGACCTGTCCGAATTTGATCTGGACAGGCCGCTGCCCGACGCGCAGCAGGCCCGGCGCGAGGCGCTGCAGGCTGCCGCACATTGCGATGCCCTGCCCACGGAGATGCTGCCACAATTCGTGGCCCGGCAGCGTGCGGCGGACGCCCGGTTCGCGGCGGCGACCCTCCGGGCGCTCGACGAGCATGGGGCGCCCGTGGTTCTGATCACCGGAAACGGCCATGCACGAACCGATTGGGGCGTCCCCGCCATGATCGCGCGGGTCCGACCGGAACTCCATGTCGTCTCGGTGATCCAGGGGGAGGGCGGGGCCGTTGTGCCCGGCGACATCGTCCTGCAATCCGCCCCCGTGGAGCGCGCCGACCCCTGCGCGGCCTTCCGCTAGCGCGCGGCCTCGCCTAGACAGGGCGGGCAAGGGGGCGGCGATGCTGACAGGCCAGAGAATACTCCTCATCATCGGCGGCGGTATCGCGGCGTTCCGCGCGCTGGAACTGATCCGCCGCCTGCGGGATCGCGGGGCGACGGTGACGCCCGTGCTGACCGCGGCGGCCGAGGAGTTCGTGACGCCCCTGTCGGTCTCGGCCCTGGCGGCGTCGAAGATCTATCGCGACCTCTTCGACCTGACCGACGAGGCCGAGATGGGCCATATCGAACTAAGCCGCTCCGCCGACCTGATCGTGGTGGCCCCGGCGACCGCGAACCTGATGGCCCGGATGGCGTCGGGCATCGCCGACGACCTGGCGACCACCCTGCTACTGGCCACGGACACGCCCGTCATGATCGCGCCGGCCATGAACGTGCGCATGTGGGAGCACGTGGCGACCCGGCGAAATCTGGCTACCCTGATTGCAGACGGTGTGACCGTCATCGGCCCGGAGGAGGGCGCCATGGCCTGCGGCGAATACGGCCCCGGCCGCCTGTCAGAGGTTTCGCAGATCATCGACGCGATCACGGCGCGGCTGACAGACGGGCCGCTGACGGGGCGGCATGTCGTGGTCACGTCGGGGCCTACGCATGAACCCATCGACCCCGTGCGCTACATCGCCAACCGCTCCTCCGGGGCGCAGGGGGCGGCCATCGGTGCGGCGCTGCGCGACTTGGGCGCGCGGGTCACCTTCGTTACCGGACCGGCCGAGGTTGCGCCACCCGACGGCGTCGCGGTCGTGCGGGCCGACACCGCACGGGCGATGTTCGACGCCGTGCGCGCGGCCCTGCCCGCCGATGCCGCGGTCATGGCCGCCGCCGTCGCCGATTGGCACGTCGAGAATGCCGGCGCCCAGAAGATCAAGAAGGGAGATGGCGGCCTGCCGAGCCTGACCTTTGCCGAGAACCCCGATATTCTCGCCTGGGTGTCAGGGGCCGAGGCGCGGCCGCCCCTGGTCGTGGGATTCGCCGCCGAGACGGAGGATGTCATTGCCCATGCCACCGCCAAGCGGGCCCGAAAAGGCTGTGACTGGATCTTGGCCAACGACGTCTCGCCCGGCAGCGGCATCATGGGCGGGTCCGAGAACGCCGTGACCCTGATCACCGCGGAGGGGGCCGAAACCTGGCCGCGCCTGTCCAAGCAGGAGACGGCGAGGCGCCTCGCGCGACGGATCGCGGATCATCTGGCATGAGCGTTCGGATCCGCGTGACCCGGGCCGAGGGGGCGGACCCGGACCTGCCCCTGCCGAATTACGAGACACTGGGTGCTGCCGGTGCCGACTTACGCGCAGATACCGGGGGCGGGGTCACGACGCTCGATCCCGGCGGGCGGGCGCTGATCCCGACCGGCCTGCATGTGGCCGTTCCCGACGGTTACGAGATGCAGATCCGCCCCCGGTCGGGCCTGGCGCTGCGCCATGGTGTCACGCTCGCCAATGCGCCGGGCACCATCGACAGCGATTATCGCGGGCCCCTGGGCGTGATCCTCCTCAACCTCGGGGACGCACCGTTCCAGGTGACGCATGGCATGCGAATCGCCCAGGCCGTCGTCGCCCCCGTCGTACAGGTCGGGTGGGAGATCGCCGAACATCTTGATACCACGCCTCGCGGGGCGGGTGGCTTCGGGTCCACCGGAACATGATGCTCGTCCTGATCCTGGCCGCGGTGCTCTGGGGGCTGGGGATGGTGTTCCGGACGCCGGTGGCGGCGCGGCTCTACATGCTGGGCCTCCTCTATGTCGCAGTGCTGTTCGTACAGTTCGCTCTGCCCGACGGCCATCCCCTGCGCCAAAGCCTCGGTGGTGGGCCGGGGCAATGGCTGGTCCTCGGCGGGCTGATCGGTGCCATCCTGATCTACCGCGCGGGTCTGGGTCGCGTCCGCAGCCGCGCCCGTGCCGTCGAGGCCGCGCGCGCGGCGCAGAACCCCACGCCTGAAGGATCGTTCTCGGCCGTCGAACTGGAACGCTATGCCCGCCACATCGTCTTGCGTGAGATCGGCGGGCCGGGGCAGAAACGCCTGAAGGCGGCGCGCATGCTGGTGATCGGGGCCGGCGGGCTGGGATCGCCGGTTCTCCTCTATCTCGGGGCGGCGGGGGTTGGGACGATCGGCGTGATCGACGACGACGATGTCTCGCTTTCGAACCTGCAACGGCAGGTCGTCCATGGCGACGCCGATGGCGGTCGGCCCAAGGTCTTCTCGGCCGAACGTGCCATCCGCGCGCTGAACCCGCATGTGACCGTCCGACCGTATCATCGGCGTCTGACGTCAGAGATCGCGGCCGAACTGTTCGCGGACTACGACATCGTCATCGACGGCTCGGACAGTTTCGTGACGCGCGGGCTGGTAAACGCGGGCGCGGTGGCGGCGGGAAAGCCCCTCGTCTCCGGGTCGATCGCCCAATGGGAAGGGCAGGTGACGATCTACGATCCGGCCCGCGGGGCGCCGTGCATGGCCTGCCTGTTTCCCGAGGCGCCGGCAGACGGCCTGGCCCCGCCCTGTGCCGAGGCGGGCGTGGTGGGCGCCTTGCCCGGTATCGTCGGAAGCATGATGGCGCTGGAGGCGATCAAGCTGGCGACCGGGGCAGGCACGCCCCTTCGAGGTACTATCCTGCTCTGGGACGGGCTCGACGCCGATGCCCGCCGGATCGACGTCGCGCGGCGCCCCGGCTGCTGCGTCTGCGGCGCGGTCTGAACCCTTGCGCGATCGATCTGTGGATGCATCATCGCCCCCAACCAACAGGAGAGACGTCATGAAAAGCCTCGCTTTCGTCGCCGCGATCGCCGTCGCGGCCCCCGCCCTGGCCGACGGGCACCTGCCCGATCTCGGGGGGCGCACGGTGACCATCGCCACCGAGGATGCCTATCCGCCGCTGCAGTTCAAGGACCCTGGATCGGGCGACGCGATCGGCTGGGAATACGACGCGATGGCCGAGATCGCGGACCGCCTGAACTTCACGCCGGAATACGAGAAGATCAGCTGGGACGCGATGATCCCGGCGGTGTCCGAAGGGCAGATGGACATGGGCATGACCGGGATCACCATCCGCGAAGACCGGGCCGAGGTGGTCGATTTCTCCGATCCCTACATGCGGTCCCAGATGCGGATGATCGTGCGCGGCGACGAGGATCGCTTCGACGATGCCGAAGGTTTCGCCGCCGACGATGACCTGCTGATGGCCGCGCAGCCCGGGACGACGCCCTTCTATGTCGGCGTCTATGACGTCCTTGACGGGGACGAGGCCAACCCCCGAATCAAGCTGTTCGAGACCTTCGGTGCCGGGGTTCAGGCGCTGCGTGCGGGCGATGTCGACTTGGCGCTGTCCGACTCCACGGCGGCGCAAGGCTACGTCTCGGCATCCGACGGGGCGCTCAAGCTGGTGGGCGACCCCTTGGGAACCGAGGATTTCGGATTCATCTTTCCCATGGGCAGCGAACTGGTCGAGCCGATGAACGCCGCGATCGCCGACATGAAGGCCGACGGCACCATCGACGCGCTGAATCAGAAATGGTTCGTCGACTACCAGATCGGGGGCTGAGCGTCGGAATTGGGCCCCGCGACGGACCCCGAGCGCGATTTTCCGTGGTGGCTGGTGGCCGTCACGGTCCTGATCGGCGGGGCCTACCTGGCCATCCTGAACGACGAGGTGCTGTCGCAGACATTCGCCACCCTGCGGCGCGGGGTGGCGATCACCATCTTCGTCACCGTCGTCTCCTTCGCTTTCGCCACGGTTGTCGGGCTGGGACTGGCATTGATGTCGCTGTCGGGCAACGTCGTGTTGCGCCAGATCGCGCGGTTCTATGTCGAAGTGGTGCGCGGCATCCCGATCCTGGTGCTGCTGCTCTACGTGGCGTTCGTCTTCGCGCCTGCGCTCGTGGCGTTGTGGAACTGGACCGGTCTGCCCGAGATCCGTACGCGGGATTTTTCGCTGCTCTGGCGGGCGATCCTTGCCCTTGTCATCGCGTATTCCGCCTTCATCGCCGAGGTGTTCCGCGCCGGCCTGCAATCCGTCGATCCCGGCCAGATCGAGGCGGCCAAGGCGCTTGGCCTCAAGCGCTGGCCGCGGTTTCGCCATGTGATCATGCCGCAGGCGATCCGCACGATCCTGCCGCCGCTGGGCAACGATTTCGTGGCGATGGTCAAGGATTCCTCGCTCGTCTCGGTGGTGGGGGTGCTCGACCTGGCGCAGTTGGGCAAGCTGACGGCATCTGGAAACTTCCGGTATTTCGAGACCTACAACATCGTGGCGTTGATCTATCTGACCATGACGATCCTTCTGTCCCTCGCCCTGCGCGGGTTGGAACGCCGCCTGCAGCAAAGGCGGGGGTAGGGCAGGACGTCGCACCCCTTGCCCACATCGGCCGAGGCAATACATCCATTTCAGAAATTACTGAAACGGATAACATGGCGCTTTCCACGACACATCAGGAGTTCGTCCTGCACTTCGGTGAGATGGGCAGTCGGTGGGGCATCAACCGTACCGTCGGGCAGATCTATGCGCTGCTGTTCCTGTCCGAAGCGCCGCTGAACGCCGAACAGATCACGACGCAGCTTTCCATCAGCCGCTCCAACACCTCGATGGGCCTGAAGGAACTGCAGAGCTGGAACCTGGTCCGGCTGCGGCATTATCCGGGCGATCGGCGGGACTATTTCACCACGCCCGACGACTTGTGGGAGATTGTCCGCACCCTGGTGTCGGAGCGCCGCAAGCGTGAAATCGACCCAACGCTGACCAAGTTGCGCGAGTTGGAGATGTCCGGTCCCCAGGGCGACCCCTATGCCGAGGCCCGCATCGCCGAGCTGCGCGAGATGATCGAGATGATGACCCAGTTCCATGATGAGATGGAGCGGCTGGAGACGGAACGGTTGGTCCAGTTGATGACGATGGGTCGCAAGCTGGGCTCGCTTTTCGACCGCGCGCCGAGGATGAAGCTGTGGGGGAAGGCGAAATGATGGACACGTTGCTGCTCAGCCGGATCCAGTTCGCGGCCAATATCTCGTTCCACATCCTGTTTCCCACGATCACCATCGCGCTGGGCTGGTTCCTTTTGTTCTTCAAGCTGCGGTTCCAGTGGACGGGGGACCTGAAGTGGATGGAGGCCTACCGGTTCTGGGTGAAAATCTTCGCGTTGAGTTTCGCCATGGGCGTCGTCTCGGGCATAACGATGTCGTTCCAGTTCGGCACGAATTGGCCCGGCTTCATGGAGACGGTGGGCAACATCGCGGGCCCCCTTCTGGCCTACGAGGTGATGACCGCCTTCTTCCTGGAGGCCGTTTTCATCGGGATCATGCTCTTTGGTTTCAGCCGGGTGCCGGGGTGGCTGCACACGCTGGCGACGTTCCTCGTGGCCTTCGGCACGACCATGTCGACCTTCTGGATCATCGTCCTGAACTCCTGGATGCACACGCCGCAGGGGTTCGAGATGATCGATGGCGTCGCGCACGCGACCGACTGGTGGGCCATCGTCTTCAATCCGTCGATGCCGTACCGGCTATCGCATATGCTGCTGGCCAGCGGTCTGACCGTCAGTTTCCTGATCGCGGGGATCAGCGCGTTCCGCTGGCTGCTGGGCGACCGCAAGGAAAGCGTCCGCTCCTCGATGCGGGCCGGCTTGATCTTCGGGGCGCTGCTGATCCCGGTGCAGATCTTCGCGGGCGACATGCATGGACTGAACACGCTGGAGCATCAGCCGGCCAAGGTCGCCGCGATGGAGGCGAATTGGGAGACGCGGTCGAACGTGCCCTTGGTCCTGTTCGCGCTGCCCAACGAGGAGACGCGCGAGAACGACCTGGAGGTCGCGATCCCGAACCTCGCCTCGATCATCCTGACTCACAAGGCCGACGGCGTCGTGCCCGGCCTGAACGACTTCGTGACCGAGGACGGCACGGTCCTGCATCCGCCCGTCGACAAGGTGTTCTGGTCCTTCCGCGTCATGGTCGGAACCGGGCTCGCGATGCTGCTGCTCAGCTGGACCTCGGTCGCGCTGATAGCGCGGCGGAACGCCCACGGGCGCCGCCTGCAGATCGACCGCCTGCCGCGAATTCTGCTCTATGCGCTGGTTCCCATGGCCCTTTCGGGCTGGGTCGCGACGCTGGCGGGGTGGTACACGACCGAGATCGGCCGGCAACCCTGGCTGGTGCAGGGCGTGATGACGACCGAAATGGCCGTCGCGGACCTGCCGGCGCCGATGGTCCTGTCGACGCTGCTGGGCTACCTGGCGATCTACGCCGCGCTGCTTTTTGCCTATGTCGGCGTGATCCTCTACCTCGCGGTCAAGGCGCGGTATGACGAACCGCTTGAAAGCATGACACCCGCGTCGGGCGAGGCCGTGGTCGATGCGATCACCCGCGAGGATCGCGGCGCGGTGCCGGCGGAATGACCATGGAGCTCTTCGGATATCCGGCCGACCAATGGCTGCCCTTCGTCTTCGCGGCGCTGATGGGCCTGTCGATCCTGATCTATGTCGTCCTCGACGGCTATGATTTGGGCGTCGGCCTGCTGACGCCCTTCGCCGACGACGACGAGCAGCGCGACATGATGGTCGCTTCCATCGGTCCGTTCTGGGATGCGAACGAGACCTGGCTCGTGCTTGCCATCGGCCTGCTGCTGGTGGCCTTCCCGACCGCGCATGGTATGATCCTGACGACCCTCTACCTGCCGGTCTTTTTCCTGCTGATCGGTTTGATCCTGCGCGGCGTCAGCTTCGAATTCCGCGTGAAGGCGCGGGCCAAGTACAAGAACCTCTGGAACTGGCTGTTCTTCGGCGGCTCTCTCCTGGCGACGCTGGCGCAGGGGTTCATGCTGGGGATCTATGTGATGGGGTTGGAACATTCGTTCGGCACGATCCTGTTCGGGATCCTCTGCGCGCTGGCCCTCACGCTGGGATACGCGTTCATCGGGGCGGCGTGGTTGATCCTTAAGGGAATGGACCGGCTGCAGCGCAACGCCGTCATCTGGGCCAAGGACTGCATCTGGGGCCTCGTGGTCGGGATCGGCGCGATTTCCCTGGCGACGCCGCTGGTGTCGGACCGCATCTTTGACCGCTGGTTCGTCTGGCCCGACATGCTGTGGCTGTCCCCGCTGCCGATCCTCTCGCTCGGGCTGCTCGCCCTGCTCTGGCGCAGCTTCCGGCATCTGCCGGCCGACGGGGACCGCTGGGCCTGGGCGCCGTTCACCGCGGCGCTGGGGCTGTTCACGCTTGCCTTCCTCGGCCTGGCCTACAGCTTCTATCCCTATGTCGTCCCCGAACGACTGACGATTTACGAGGCGGCCAGCGCACCGGAAAGCCTGATGATCATCGGCATCGGCGCGATCTTCGTTGTGCCCAGCATCCTGGGTTACACGGCGCTGGCCTACTGGGTCTTCCGCGGCAAGGCGAAGGCGCTGCGCTACGACTGACGCCTTCGACCGGCGTCAGGCGACGCGGCGATCCTCGGATGCGGCCTCGACCGGGACGAGGGCCTTGACCAGGTCGCGCATGTGCAGAAGTCCGACCTGGCGGCCATCCTCCATCACGCGGTAATGCAGGTTGGTATCGCCTTCCGACAGGGCGATCACCGACTCCAGGTTCTGGTTCGCCTCCACCTCGCCTGACAGCCCGGACCCCTCGCGCTCCGTCTTTTCCATGACCGAGCGGACGCGCAGCACCCGCGCGCGGTTGATGTCGGAGATGAAGTCGATGATGTACGGATCGTTCGGACGCAGCAGGATGTCCTGCGGCTCGCCCTGCTGGACGACGGCGCCGTCCTTGAGAATGACGAGGTGGTCGGCCAGTTTCAGCGCCTCGTCCAGGTCGTGCGTGATGAAGACGATGGTCTTCTGCAACTCGCGTTGTAATTCCAGCAGCAGGTCCTGCATGTCGGTTCTGATCAGGGGGTCCAGCGCGCTGAACGCCTCGTCCATCAGCATGATTTCGGAATCCGACGCCAGCGCCCGGGCGATGCCGACCCGCTGCTGCATGCCGCCGGAGAGCTGTCCTGGGTAATGTTCCTCGTAGCCGGCCAGCCCCACCCGTTCGAGCCATTTCTGACCCTCGCGGTCGGCGATGTCGGCGCTCTCGCCCCGGACGCGCCGCGACATGCCGGCATTCGCCAGCACCGTGTGATGCGGGAACAGCGCGAATTTCTGGAACACCATCGACATCGTGTTCTGCCGAAGCTGGGCCAGCCGCGGATCGCCATAGGCCAGCACGTCTTCGCCATTGACGATCACCTCGCCCGACGTGGGATCGATCAGCCGGTTCAGGTGCCGGATCAGGGTCGACTTTCCCGATCCGGACAGACCCATGATGACGGTGATTTCGCCCGCGCGGATGTCGACATTGATGTCCTGCAGGCCCAGCACGTGGTTGTACTGGTCCAACAGCTCGGGCTTGCCCATGCCGCCCTCGACATGCGCCATCATCGCTTTCGCGTTCGGCCCGAAGATCTTGTAGAGCTTGCGGATCGAAACCTTGATTTCATTGTCGGTCATCAGCGGGCACTCGAGTCTATGCGGCCCAGAGCGGCCTTGGTGGCACGGTCCAGCAGGACCGCGAGAAGGACGATGCAGAAGCCCGCGACGAGGCCCACGCCCAGTTCCAGGTTGCGGATGCCGGCCAGGACCTTCACGCCCAGACCCGGGGCCGAGACCAGCGAGGCGATCACGACCATGGCCAGCGACATCATGATGGTCTGGTTGATGCCGGCCATGATGTTGGGCAGCGCCAGCGGGATCTGCACCCCCCAGAGCTTCTGGCGGTCCGACATGCCGAAGGCGTCGGCCGCCTCGATCACGTCCTTGTCGACCAGGCGGATGCCCAGATCGGTCAGGCGGATCACCGGCACGATGGCGTAGAGGATGATCGCGATGCCGTAGAGCTTGGATTCAGTCACCGAGAACAGGAAGATCAGCGGGATCAGATAGACGAATGTCGGAAGGGTCTGCAGCATGTCCAGGATCGGGATGGTCATCCGCTGCAGCGCGTTCGATCGCGACATGGCGATGCCGATGGGCACCCCGAGCAGGATCGAGATGATGGTGCAGACGAAGATGATCGACAGCGTCTTGATGGCGTCGTCGTAGTAATCGATGAACGCCATGAACAGGAAGGCGAAGGCGACGAACAGCGTCACGCCGATCCGACGGGAGGCGAACCAGGTCGCCAGCACCAGAAGCGGGATCATGATGAACCAGGGGATCGCCTGAAATGCCTCGAGCGAGGCGTCCAGCATCCAGCTGAGCGGTTGCGTCAAAGGGTCGAGGACCACCTTAAGCGGATCCTTGATAGTCAGGAAGCCCTGTTCGACCGCCTCGGTCATGTCGCGGGAGCGCGGGATCGCGCCGCAGGACTTGTTGAGCGCATCGAGCGAGGGGAACGGCGTCTCGAGCAGGGGGACCGCCGGATCGGGGCCGTCCTCAACCTGGGTGCCGTTCGCGCGGGCCAGCATCTCGGCCATGGTCATGGGCCCGTCGGTCGCGCCGCCGCTGCACCATTCCTCGAGGCCCGCGGCCTCGAACAGTCCGTCATAGGTTGCCATCTACGTTCCCCGTCCGTCCATATTCTTCGCGGCTGGGGTCTGACGCCCTTCGCCGGATGCGAAACGGGCCCCGCAGGGCCCGTTCCGGTTAGGATGTCACTGGATGAAGGCGGCCAGCTTCTCGCGGGCGGCCTCGTTCACCCATTCCGACCAGATGTCGGAATAGTTGGTCAGGAAGTACACCGCCGCCTCGTCGGCCGAGGCGTTGTTGTCTTCCTGCCAGGCGAGGACGGTGTTCATCTGGTCGTTCGTGAAGGTCACGTTCGACATCAGCTCCGCCAGATCCGGATGGTTGTCGGCAAAATCCGTCGTGACCACGGTCTTCACCGGACCCACGGGGTAGGACGACATGCCGACTTCCTCGCAATCGGGGTCGGCGTTGCACATATGCGCTTCCTCGTTGTACGGGCCCAGGTCCACCTGGGTCATGTCGTACTTTCCCAGGACCGAGGTCGGACCCCAGTAGTAGCCCAGCCAGGGCTCCTCGTTCTCGACCGCCGAGGCGATCGACGTGGCCATGGTCTCGCCGGAGCCGTGCTGGAAGATCTCGAAGCCCGCGTCCTCGAGGCCGAGCGCGCGGGCGATGCCGGCATTCGTGTTCTTGCAGCCCCAGCCCTCGGGGCACTGGTGGAAGCGGCCGCCGACGAGGTCGGGATTGGCCAGCAGGCCTTCCATCGTGGCCAACTCGGGATGTTCCTCGGCCAAGTAGGTCGGGATCCACCAACCCTCGACGCCGCCGGGCAGAAGCACGTCGGTCAGCGTGGTGATCGTGCCCGCCTCGGACATCTTGTCGTAGGAGGGTGCGCCGTTGATCCACAACTCGGTCAGGATGTCCGGTTGCCCGGTCTCGGCAACCGATGCCAGCGCCGGCGTCGTCGAGGACGGCACCTTCGTGACTTCGCAGCCATAGCCCTGTTCCATTAGGAACGAGGCGACACCGGTGACCACCGCGGAGGAGGCCCAGTTCATCTCGGTGATGGTGACTTCGCCGCAGTCGCCATGCGCGTCCGCCATCGCGGTGCCGGCCATCATCGTCGCGGCCGTCGCGACGGAGGCCGTCGTGATCAGAAACTTCTTCATTCTTCCACTTCTCCCTGTGTGGATGACATGCGCCCGACGTCGCGTCGGGGGCCTCCGTTCACCGGAGGCGCATTGCAAACCCGTGTTTGAAAGTTGGGTTCGATCCAAAAGGTGACAAGCGGGCGGGGGGAGGTCAACCGGCTTTTGCGACGGAACTTGTCAGAAAGCGACTTCGACCTCGGGCAGGTTCAGCGCGCGCAGAAGGTCGCGAACTTCCTGACGCGCGGCGACATTCGACAGGTTGAGGTTGGCGATGCCGATGTCCTTGAGGTCCAGAAGCGTCATTCCGCGCGGAAACAGTTCGCGAAAGATCACGCGCTCCGAGAAGCCTGGCGCGACGCGGAACCCGATGCGCTTGGACAGATCCTCCAGCGCCTGGCCCATCTTGCGTTTGTTGTGCATTTCCTGCGCGCCCAGCCGGTTGCGCAGGACGATCCAGTCAATGGGCTTCAGCCCGGCCTTGGCGCGCAACTGCCGGGCGTGCCAGACCATTTCCGAATAGACCGACGGACCCAGGATCTTGCCGGTATCGGGGTCGATCTTCGCCAGCAGGTCGAAATCGACGAAACTGTCGTTGAGCGGCGTGATCAGCGTGTCGGCGAGGCTGTGGGCCACCTGCGACAGGCGCGTATGACTGCCCGGGCAGTCGATGATGATGAAATCGCAGGTCTCTTCCAGCTTGGTGACCGCCAGGCTGAGGGACTTGTCGAACGGGTTTTCGGTTTCGGCCAGGTCGGCGCGGTCGACCTTCGGCAGCCCCATGACCGTGGGCGTCGGCAGGGCGACACCATGCCGCGCCCCGTAGCCTTCCCGGTTCTCCAGGTAGCGCGTGAAAGTCCGTTGCCGCAGGTCGAGGTCGAGCGCGCCGACGCGCCGTCCCGACCGGACGAGCGCCGTCGCCGTATGCATGCAGGAGGTCGACTTGCCGGACCCGCCCTTTTCGTTGCCGAAGACGATGATGTGCGCCACTGGCCCCGTCCCTGTCTGATCCATGCCCGTTTCACCGGACTTGGGTCACCTTCTAGGGACTTCCGCCGTCGATGCCCAGAACTGCCGAATCACCCCGGGAGGGAATTCTCGGCGGGATGGCAAAAAAACCGCGGTCGGGGGCGAAATCGGTGCTTCTCCGCCGCCCGGAACGCAAAACGCCGCCCCGGGGGGGGGGCGGCGTTCGACGGCTTGAGCCGATGCCGGGATCAGAAACCCAGGCCGGCATACTTGTTCTTGAACTTCGAGACGCGGCCGCCGGTATCCATCAGGCGCGAGGTGCCGCCGGTCCAGGCCGGGTGCACGCTCGGGTCGATGTCGAGCGCGAGCTGATCGCCCTCGGACCCCCAGGTGGAGCGCATCTGGACCACGGTGCCGTCGACGAGCTTGACGTCGATGACGTGGTATTCGGGATGGATGTCCTTCTTCATCACGCCTCTCCTTGGGCCTTGGGGGCACGGTAGTTCGTCTGCTCGACGATCCGGGCGGATTTGCCGCGCCGCGTCCGCAGGTAGTAGAGCTTGGAGCGGCGGACCCGGCCGCGGCGCACCACGGTGATCGAGTCGATATTGGTCGAGTGGAGCGGGAACACGCGCTCGACGCCCTCGCCGAAGCTGATCTTGCGAACCGTGAACGAGCCGGCGATGCCGGTGCCGTTCTTGCGGCCGATGCACACGCCTTCGTAATTCTGCACCCGGGTCCGGGTGCCTTCGGTGACCTTGAAGCCGACGCGAACGGTGTCGCCGGCCTTGAAGTCGGGAATCTCGTGGTCGAGGGCGGCGACTTGTTCCGCCTCGATCTGTGCGATCAGGTCCATCGGACCCTCCTATGGTTGCGCGCGGTTTGCCCGCGGATGATGTCCGGCCCGGTTGGTCCGGGCGGCTGTTCTTTGTTGGTCCATGCAGAGCGTCCCGGCAGGCCGGGGCGGTACACCGGCGCCCCATACGCCCCTGCGGGCGCGACATCAAGGGCTGCCGGGGTCGCCGCGCTCCAGAAGGGCCTGCCAGAGGTCGGGGCGTCGCTCCCGCGTCAGGCGTTCGGCCTCGGCGCGTCGCCAGGCCGCGATCCGGCCATGATGCCCCGACATCAGGACCTCCGGGACCGGCATCCCGCGCCATTCGGGCGGCTTGGTGTATTGCGGATGCTCCAGCAGTCCGCCCGCGAAGCTCTCTTCCTCGGTCGAGGCGGCATTCCCGAGGACGCCGGGCAGCAGGCGGACAGTCGCATCGAGAAGCGCCTGCGCCGCGATCTCGCCGCCGGTCAGGATGAAGTCGCCCAGCGAGACCTCGATCATACCGAAATGCACTATGGCACGTTCGTCCACCCCCTCGAAACGTCCGCAGAGGAGCGTCGTGCCCGGCCCGTCGGCCAGGTCGCGCGCCATCGCCTGGTCGAAGGGGCGGCCACGCGGGCTGAGGTAGAGGATGGGGCCCGGGCCGCGTGCGGCCTCGATCGCCGGGCCGACCACGTCGGGGCGCAGCACCAGACCCGCCCCGCCGCCGGCGGGCGTATCGTCGACCTTGCGATGGCGCGTCAGGCCGAATTCGCGCAGATTCGTCGTTCGCAACGACCAGAGCCCGTCGCGCAGGGCGGTTCCGGTCAGACTGTGGCCCAGGACACCGGGAAACGCCTCGGGGAACAGGGTCACGACGTTGGCCTGCCATGCCCCGGGTTCCGGGGCGTCGGCCATCAGGTCGCGCGGACGGGCCGAGGCGCGGATGGATTTCTGACCGTGGGAGCGGGTGGGAGATGTCATGCCCCGGCCCATAGCGCGGGCCGGGGCGTCGGGAAAGCGTCAGGCGGCGATCGCGATCACGCCCAGAACGATCAGGAGGAACACGACGAGGGCGATCACGATCAGGATCTTCGCGCCGGTCAGGGCCATGCCGGAGACCCGGCCCATGCCGAGAAACGCGGCGATGGCGGCCACGGCCAGAAGGATGAGGATGAGTTCGAGCATGGTGCCTCCGTTGATGCAAAGCTGTCCGTTCAACGTGTTCCCGGCAGGGCGAGTTCCGTTTCGCTCGCCCCCGTCGGCCGATCGTGGCATCAGTCCGCCATGCTCCGTCATTCCGAACTCGAAGCTGGTGCGCGGGCGGCCTGGCGGTGTCTTGCGCCCCGGCTGGGCGAGGCGCCCGAGGCGCGCGAGGTGTCCGTGTTGCGGGCGCGCGTATCACGCGGGCAGGCGCGGATCGTCTGCGTTTTGCGGCGTTCGGGGCAAGCCGACCTGATCCTGAAACATGCCCCGGGCGAGACGCCGGCGCGGTTCGCCGGCCAGGTGGACGCCCATGCACGCGCGGAACGCCTGTTCGCCGCGGCGCAGGGGCTGGGCGTGCCGACCCTGCATGCCGCAGATCCCGAGGTCCGCGCGATGGTGATGGCGCGGGTGCCGGGGATGACCGCGCATGATGCCATGCTGCTCGCGCCGGACGGGTCGGAGCGGCTGGAGATCCTGCGGGCCTGCGGTCGCTGGGCGGGGCATCTACACCGTGCGGGCGACGTGCGTTTCACACCGTTGCGACCTGCCGGGATGCTCCGCAAGGTCGGCCGATGGCGCGATGCGGTTGCTGACGGAAGCCTGCCCGTGCCCGCGCCCGCGAAGTTCCTGGATCTTGCCGACCGGACCCTTCGCCGGGCCGAGGACGACCGGGGCCGCAAGTCGACCCTGACGGTGGCGCATGGCGACCTGAGTCTGCGGAACCTGATGATCGGACCCGACGGGCAGGCCAGCGGCATCGATTTCGGCACCACGGAAATGCGGGCGCCGTCGCGCGACCTGGCGCGTCTTCTGATCGGGCACGCGACCTTCTTCGGTCCGGCGGGCGGAGAGGATGCCGACGGCCTGGTCCCCGCCCGCGCGGCGCTGCTGGACGCGCATGGCGGGCGCTGGCGCGACCGGGCGGGGCTGGATCTGGCGATGATGGCAGATCTTCTGCTGATCTGGCAGTCGATCCCGGTGGCCCCGTGGCGCCGGGGCCTCGTCCATCATCGCAGATGGCGCGGCATCCGGCGCATGGCGGCCAGGTTTCGCGCGGCGTCCTGACCCGCTGGCGTCGGGCGGCGGAATTTGACATTCCGGTCGGATGTCCGACGAAGACCTATTTCAGCATGTCGTCGATTCCTGGCCGCACCTGGCCGCCTGCGCCGGGCTGGATGCCGATGCGTTCGATCTGACCCCCGTCTGGCACCGGATCGAGCCCGATGGACAGCGGGCCGTCTTTCGCGCCCACGGCAAGGGCCGGACGGTCATCGCCAAGTTCGACACGCAGCTCGGCGCGCGGCCCTTCGAGGCGCGCCTGGCCGCCCATCTGGCGGCGCGGGCGCGGTTCGCCGGGGTCCGTGGTTTGGGCGTGCCGCGGATCCTGGCCGCATCGGTGCCGGCACGGGCGCTGGTGATGGATTTCATTCGCGGCCGGACGGCGCATGATGCCGTCGCCGCGGCCGGGGACGCGGCCCGTCGCCATGTCGTCCTGTCCGACTGCGCGGGTTGGGCGCGCCACCTGCATGACGGGCAACTCGGGCAGAAGGGGGCGATGCACTATCGCGGACAATTGCAGCGGGTGCGGGCCTGGCGGCGCGATGCGGCCGAGGGGGAGGGCACGGTTGCGGCGCCGCGGGCCTTCGTGAAGGCAGCCGATCGGGCGATTGCCGCGATGGACGGCGCGTCCGGCGCGCCCGTCCCACGCGTGCCCGTTCATGGCGATCTGGGTCTGCGGAACCTGATGATCCGCGCCGACGGCACCGTCCTCGGGATCGATTTCGCGGGGGCGTCCCCGCAACCCGCCGCCGCGGACCTGTCGCGGCTGCTGACGACATACGCGAGCTTCTTCCCCGATCCGCGCGAGGTCACGCGGGCTGCGGCGGCGGCCGACCTTCGTGAGGCGATCCGCGCGACGGAGGAGGGCTATGGCAAAGTCATGGCGCCAGGGCTGCGCCCCCTGATGTGGTTCGACCTGTTGAAGCTGTGGCAGGCCGTGCCGGCGCAGGCCGGGCGGCGCGACGATTTCCAGGCGCGTCGGCTGGCCGGGGCGCGGCGGCTGGCGGCGGTGCTGGACCAGGATTGACGCAGGCTCAGTCGGGCGCCTCGTCGAACAGGCCGGCCGGCGGGTCGACGATGACGCGGCCGGCGGCCAGGTCGACCGTGGGCACGACCGCGCGCGTGAACGGCACCAGAACCGGCGATCCGCCCCGTGGCCGCAGCTCCAGCAGGTCGCCGGCACCATGATCGTGGACGGCGTGGACGCGGCCCAGATCGGCCCCCCCCGTGTCGACGGCCGAAAGGCCGATCAGGTCGGAATGGTAGAACTCGTCGTCGGGCAGCGCCGGCAGTGCCTCGCGCGGGGCCCAGAGGCGTTGACCCTTCAGCGCATCCGCCGCCTCCTTGTGGGGCACGCCGGACAGGCGGACGGCGTAGCCGCCCTTGATCGGGCGCAAAACCGTCAGCTTGTAGCTGCGGCCCTGATCGTCGGTCAGCGGGCCATAGTCGCCGATGGCGGAGGGGTCGGCGCAGAAGCTCTTGACCCGGGCTTCGCCGCGGACGCCGTAGCTGCCCATGATCGCGCCGAGGCAGACGTGGTCTTTCATTGGAATTCTCTCGGTTCGGCCGGCGACGGGGGCACAACCTGTGGCCGCGCGGCGCGGCGGTCAAGACGGCCAGTGATCGCCCATGCGTCAGGGGCCGGAGATGAGGAGGGCATGGGCGAAGGGGACCGTCGCCAATACCAGGACCGCGACGCCAATGAGCCGGTGCCGCCCCCGTCCTGCCGCCAGCAGCGTGACCGTCCCGACGACGAGGCCGAGCAGGCCGAGCGCCAGCAGCATGAGATGCGCCATGAGGCGGGACGCGGCGACCCGGATGGGACCGCCGCGCAAGCCTTTATTCGGACGCGGTTTCCTCGGCCGCGGCGTCCTCGGCGGGGGCCTCTTCCTTGGGGGCGTTCTTGGCTTCCTCCTCGGCGGCCTTGGCGGCGGCGGCCTTCTCTTCGCGCTCCTTCGCGCGTTCCTGGGCGGCCTTGCCGGGCTCGCCCTTCTTCAGGTTGGCGCGCTCCTTCTTTTCCACGACGCCCGCCGCTTCGAGGAAGCGCGAGACGCGGTCGGTGGGCTGGGCGCCGTTCGACAGCCAGTGCTGCACCCGCTCCATGTCCATCTTGACGCGGTCCTCGCTGTCCTTGGGCAGGAGCGGGTTGTAGGTGCCCAGCTTCTCGATGAAGCGGCCGTCGCGGGCCATGCGGCTGTCGGCGGCGACGATGGAATAATGCGGGCGCTTCTTGGAACCGCCGCGGGCGAGCCTGATCTTCATGGCCATGATATTTCTCCGTTCTTTTCGTAGATTAGGATTGGTGTTTCCGGTGATGTCGGATGACTTCCTCGATGATGAAGCCGAGGAATTGCTTGGCGAAACCGGGGTCGAGCCCGGCCTCTTCGGCGAGTCTTTCGAGCCGCGCGATCTGCTTGGCCTCCCGCTCCGGGTCGGAGGGGGGGAGGGCGTGTCGGGCCTTGAGCCGCCCGACCGCCTGGGTCCGGGCGAAGCGTTCGGCGAGGGTATAGACCAGCACCGCGTCGAGGCGATCGATGCTGTCGCGATGCTCGGCCAGGAGTTCGGCGGCGCGGGCTGATTCGGTCATTGATTTCCCTCGCAAATCGGGGGGCACCCCCTGTGCACCGCTTGTGCACCCCCCGTGCATACGCGAAGGCATATCGCGCGGCGGCCGAGGCGGAGCGGGGTCGGGGTCAAGATACGGATCACAGGCCCAACTCCTCCGGCGAGGCACCTTCGAGGACGGGGCGCTCGAACGTCCGGTCGTAGCGGCGGATGCAGCCGGTCTTGCGCGCGAAGGCATAGGCGCGCTGACACTCCGGATCGGCATCCATGCGGGTGCGGTAATCCTCGTAGGCGGCGAGCGACGGGAACGAGAAATGGCACGACGCGCGGTCGTTCGCCCCTTCATGCGGCAGAAAATAGCCGTGATGCGTGCCGCCCATGCGGGGAATCAGATAGAGCCATGCGCGGGCATAGGTCTCGAACGCGTCGATCTTTTCGGGGTCGAGTTGGTAGTGGACGGTGCAGGTGATCATGCGGTTTCCTCCGGGCCGGGATGGCGTTGGATATGCATGGTACCGAAGACGGCATGCTCGAACGTCCCGTCCGCACGGCAACCCAACCGGCGGGCCAGGGCGAGGGAGCGGGTGTTGGCCGGGTCCACGAAGCTGATGGCGGTGGTCCAGCCCAATGTGTCGTAGGCATGGGCGCGGGCGGCCAATGCGGCCTCGTGGGCGTAGCCCTTGCCCTCGGCGCCGTCATACAGGGTCCAGGCGATTTCAGGCTCCGGCCATTCCAGCGGATGGTGCAGGCCGACAAGACCCAGGGCCTGGTCCGCGCCCATCTCGGTCACGATCCAGCGGCCATAGCCGCGCAGCGTCCAATGGCCGATCACCGCACAGAACTTCTGCCAGGAATTGGCCGGGTGGACGGGCCCGCCCATGAAATGCGACCGGTCCGACGCGCCGAAAGCCGCGAAAGCGTCGAAATCGGCGAGTTTGGGCGCCCGCAGGGTCAGGCGTTCGGTGGTGAGCGTCGGGATCATGCGGCCCCCCGCGGGTGACGCCAGACCGTGATCCGGCCGTCGAGGATGGTCCCGTCGGGCGCCGCGCCCAGGCGGCGGGCCAGCGCCTCGGACCTCGTGTTGCCGGGGGCGATGTAGCTGACCAGCGACGGCAGGGCGAGCGCGGACCAAGCGTGGTCGCGCGCGGCCTTGGCCGCCTCGAAGGCGAGGCCGCGACCTTCGTGCCCGTCGCACAGCAGCCAGCCGAGCTCGTGTTCCTCGTCGCCCGGTTCGGTGCCGATCAGGACGAAGCCCGCGACGTCGCTGCCGGTCTCGATCGTCCACATGCCGTGGCCGCGCAGCAGCCACGTCGCCGTCATGCCGCAGAAATCGGCCCAGCTTTGCGCGGGCGTGAAGGGGCCGCCCTCGAAAACGGCGCGGTCGCTGCCGGTGATGGAATGAAGCGCGCCGAAATCCGCGAGACGCGGGGCACGCAGGGTGCAGCGGGCCGTGCGCAGGACCGGTACGACGCTTTCGAGCGCGCGGGCGCGGGCCGCCGCAGGCGAGGTGACGGGGATGGTGGCCGGGGCGATCATGCGGGACCCCAGTGGCGATAGACGAGGTCGTCTTCCTCGGGGTCGAAATCGTCGTCCGGCTCCAACGTGGCGCCCAGCCGTTCGGCCAGGCGGATCGAGCGGTCGTTGCCGGGCGCGATGTAGCTGACCAGCGAGGGCAGGCGCAGCGCATCGCGCGCCCAATCGCGGGTGGCGGAGGCGGCTTCGAACGCCAGGCCGTGGCCTTCCCGGGCGGGATCCCAGATCGTCCAGGCGAGCTCGGGTTCGTCAAACATCACCGGGAACCACGGGCCGGCCATGCCGATGCCGGTGCCGTCCAGATCCATTACCAGCGGGCCGTATCCGCGCAGGGTCCAGAGACCCATCGCATGTCCGAACGCCCGATGTCCCGCCGTCGGGTCGGGCACGGGGCCACCCAGATGCGCGGCGCGATCCGTGGCGAGGAAGGCCGCGAAAGTATGGCTGTCCGCCACGGTGGGCGCGCGCAACGTCAGGCGGGCGGTCCGCAGGGTCGGGGGGGCTACGGCACTCATGCGGAGCCCCAGTGGCGATAGACGACGGTGTCGTCGGCCGTCTCGCCGTCGGGAAGGGGCGCATCCGGGTCATGTGTCGCACCCAGCCGTCGGGCCACGGCGATCGAGCGGTCGTTGCCCGGTGTGATGTAGGAGACGAGGGAGGGGACCCGATCCCGCGCCCAGTCGCGCGCGGCCTCGGCCGCCTCCGTGGCATAGCCGTGGCCTTCATGGCCGTCATGCAGCAGCCAGCCGATTTCGGCCTCGGGGAAATGGTCGGGGCGCGAGATGCCGGTCTGGCCGACATGGGTGCCGTCATGCAGGTCGATGGCCCATTGGCCATGCCCCTGCAGCAGCCATCCGGCCACGTCCGCGGCGAAGGAATACCAGGCATTCCGGCGCGAGGGCGTGTCGACGACGTAACCGGCGCGCGGACTGGCGAAGGTCGCGGCATAGACCTCGAAATCCTCCAACCGATGGGGGCGGAGGATCAGGCGCGCGGTGGTGAGCGTCGGAGGCGTCATGCGGCCCCCGGGGCCGGGTGGCGCCAGATCTCGACCTTGCCGAAGGCGGCATGGTCCATCGTCCGCTCATAGGTCGCGCCGAGGCGCGCGGCCACCCGGCAGGAGCCTTCGTTGCCCTTGGCGATCAGGCTAATGGCGGTGGTCCAACCCAAGGTGTCGTAGGCATGGGCCCGGGCGGCCAGCGCCGCCTCGGTGGCGTAGCCGCGGCCTTCGGCGCCGTCCATGAGGTCCCAGCCCAGTTCCGGATCGGGGAAACCATCGGGGAACCAGAGCCCGACCAGGCCGACGAACGCACCGCCGTCCTTCTCCTCCAGCGCCCAGCGCCCGTAGCCGCGCAGCACCCAGTGCCCGGCTTCGGCAGCAAGCTGGCGCCAGGCACGTTCCGGCGTCAGCGGCCCGCCGACGAAGCGTGCCCGGTCCGAGCCGTAGAACGCGGCCACCCGTTCGAAATCCGCCACGCGCGGTGCGCGCAGGATCAGGCGGTCCGTCTGGAGATGCGGAATATGGAGGTCGGTGCCGGTCACTTCTTCTTCATGCCCCCGAAGCCCGCGGGCAGGGTCATGCCGCCGGGCATGCCCTTCATCGCGCCCAGCTGCCGCGATGCGGCCTCCAGCGCGGCGGGGTCCATCTGGCTCGGGTCGGGCATGCCGCCGCCCTTGCCGCCCATCATCGCCATGGCCTTCTTGAGCATGCCGCCCTTGCCCATCTTCTTCATCATGTCGGCCATCTGGCGGTGCATCTTGAGAAGCTGGTTCAATTCGCTGACCTCGAGCCCCGCGCCCCTCGCGATGCGCTTCTTGCGGCTGGCCTGGAGGAGGGCGGGGTTGGCGCGTTCCTTCTTCGTCATGGAGTCGATCAGGGCGATCTGGCGGCGCAGGATGCTGTCGTCGAGGCCGGCCTTGTCCATCTGCTTGGCCATCTTGCCCATGCCGGGCATCATGCCCATCAGGCCTTCCATGCCGCCCATCTTCTGCATCTGCTGAAGCTGGCCTTTCAGGTCGTTCATGTTGAACAGACCCTTCTGGAAGCGCTTCATCATGCGCTCGGTCTGCTCCAGCTCCATGGTTTCCTGGGCCTTCTCGACCAGGGCCACGATGTCGCCCATGCCCAGGATGCGGCCGGCGATGCGATCGGGCTCGAACGTCTCGAGCGCGTCCATCTTCTCGCCCACGCCGACGTAGCGGATCGGCTTGCCCGTGACGGCGCGCATCGAAAGCGCGGCGCCGCCGCGGCCGTCGCCGTCCATCCGGGTCAGGACGACGCCGGTGACGCCGACGCGGGCGTCGAACTCCTCGGCCACCTCGACGGCGACCTGGCCGGTCAGGCCGTCGACCACCAGCAGCGTCTCGCGCGGAGCGACGGCGGCGTGGACGGCCGCGACCTCGTCCATCAGGACCTGGTCAATCTGGAGACGGCCGGCGGTGTCGAGAAGGTAGACGTCGTAGCCGCCAAGCGACGCCTGCTGACGGGCGCGCTTGGCGATGTCGACGGGTTTCTGGCCCGCGACGATGGGCAGGGTGTCGACGCCGATCTGGGTGCCGAGTATGGCGAGCTGCTCCATCGCGGCGGGGCGGTTCACGTCGAGGGACGCCATAAGCACGCGCTTGCCGTCGCGGTCCTTCAGGCGCTTGGCCAGCTTGGCCGACGTCGTCGTCTTGCCCGAGCCCTGCAGGCCGACCATCAGGATCGGGGCGGGCGGGTTGTCGATCTTGAGGGGCGGGATGCCGTCCTCGCCGGCCAGGACCAGCTTCAGCTCGTCATGGACGATCTTGATGACCTGCTGGCCCGGTGTGATCGACTTGGTGACGGCCGCGCCGGTAGCCTTGGCGGTGACACGCTTGACGAAATCGCGGGCCACCGGCAGCGAGACATCCGCCTCGAGCAGGGCCACGCGGACCTCGCGCATGGCGGTGCGGACGTCGTCCTCGGATAGGGCGCCCTGCTTGGTCAGGCGGTCGAAGACGCCGCCCAGGCGGTCTGACAGGCTCTCGAACATCCTCGTCCCTCCGGTTGTCACGTGACCCCCAGATGGGGCCGCATGGTCCAATGCGCAAACGCCCCCGCGGGCGTACAACGCTGGCGGAGGGCGATCCCCGTCACGGACGGGGACCGGAAGTCAGACGCTTCCGGGTCGGTGGGGCGGATACGCGCGCCGTCCCGTCCTGTCAAGGCGCCCGTCGGGCCGGGACGTCAGGCCGGCAGAGGGCCGACGGGACCGGCCGTCGGGTCGAAGGTCTCGGCGGGCGACGTGTCGTTCGCCCCGTCCCGGCGTAGAGCGGTCGGGCCGGCGGTGTCGGGCGCGGGCAACCGGACGGGGGCGAGCCCGCCCACATCGCCGCGACCCCACATCCGGGCGGCCCGGCGGGCGCCGAGCGCGCCGAAACGGGCCATCGTCTCGGCCGCCATGGCGGGCGGCAGGAGGGCGGCGGCGGTCATCTTCTGCATGTAGGGGGTCATCGGGTGTTCCTCCGTCGGGGCAAGGTTTCCGCAGGAACGCCGCAACACCCGGGGCCGTTCCCGGCCCCCGGGCGGGGGGAGGCGAAATGTCGCCGGAGGCCCCGTGCCGGGATCAGTCGGCGGTGGCCGCGGTGTCGGTGATCGCGCTGACCATGACGGGATCGAACCCGCCGTGCCATTTGTAGGCCACGAGGTCGAAGGACACGATCCCGGCCAGCACGAGCGCCGAGATCAACGCCAGCCGGTCGAGGAGCGGCGTCCGCGGTTGCGAGCTGTAGATGTTGCGCATCGTCTTCTCCGTTCCGGGTATACGGTCGGAAGGCTGCGCGAAGATCGCGGCGACGGGCGGGCGACGGGCGGGCAAAAACCGGGAGGCGATGCGGCATCTTGTGGGCACCGCCACCCGGGCAGGGCCGGTCGTCAGGCCGCCAGCGCGTCGATCTGGTCGCGCGCGTCGGCCAATGCGGCGTCGCCCCGCGCGCCCTGCCGGTCGGCGGACACGAAGGTCACGTCCTGGATGCCGACGAAGCCCAGGATGTGGCGCAGATAGCCGGTGGCGAAGTCGATGCCCGATCCGACCTGCGTCCCGCCAGACGCCACGGCGACGATGGCGCGTTTGCCCTGCAGCAGGCCGACGGGGCCGTCCGCGGCATAGCGGAAAGTGACGCCCGCGCGGCAGACCAGGTCGATCCAGGCCTTGAGTGCGCCGGGAACCGAGAAGTTGTAGATCGGCGCGCCGATCAGGATGGTGTCGGCCTGGCGCAACTCCTCGACCAGCGCGTCGGAGAGGGCCAGCGCGTCGTGCTGGGCAGGGGTGCGGTCCTCGGGCGCGGTGAAGTTCGCGGCCACCCAGGTCCCGTCGATCTGGGGCAGGGCTTGGCCGCCGAGGTCTCGGTGGGTGTCGGCGGCACCGAGCCGCGCCTCGATCCCGTCGAGAAGCGCGCGGGTGGTGGAGCCCTCGGTGCGGGCGGAGCTGTCGATACGCAGGATGGTCATGGCGTCGGTCCCTTCGGTGTCGCTACGCACCGAAAGATGGGGATCTGCGCGCTGCCCGTAAGGCCGATGGGCGCACGGGGTCTGTGCGCAGGCGCCGGGGCTGCGGTCAGCGCCGGTCGAAGATGGCGAGCGCGGCGTCGTAATGCGTGGCCGAGGCCGGGCATTCGAGGCCCCGCGCGCGCAGCGCCGCCTCGGCCACGCCCAGATAGTCGAGATGCGCCTCGTACTCGATCCGGTCGGTGACGCCCGCGCCCTGTTGATCGGCGACATAGGCGGCGCTGTCGCGATGCACCTGCCGAAGGCGGCCGTCGGACATGCGCCCCGGATCGCCCCAGGCCGCCAGCGTCGCGACCAGCCAGGCATCGGAATGGCTCGCATGGACCGGGCCGCGCAACCGGATCCGATCCGAGGGTTGGAACGCGGGTTGAACCGCGGTGGCGTCGGTTCGGGGCGGCGTCCCGGGCCCCGGATGACGCCCCCCGCCCGCGACGATGCCGGTGACCGAGAGGGCAAGGGCCAGGGCGGTGCCGCCCAGGACGCCCAGGTCGACGGGGAGCGCACCGGAGTCCGCGGCCATGAAACGTTTCATCCTGCGCCTCATACTGTTGCCGTTACGTCAACATTTGCACCGATCCGTGGCGTCAATGAGGCGCCGGCCCGCGCCGCGGCCCCCTCGGCTGGAAGCCGCGCGGTGCGGGTGCTAGCCATGCCGCACCCGCGCCACCGCGAGGAGACGGAGAGCCATGGCCTTCAACGATTGGGACGAGGTGCGCACCGCCTATCAGGTCGCCCGGCTGGGCACGGTGTCGGGCGCGGCGCAGGCGCTGGGCGTGCACCATGCCACCGTGATCCGCCACATCGACAGCCTGGAGGGCAAGCTGGGCGCCAAGCTGTTCCAGCGCCATGCGCGCGGCTACACCCCGACCGAGGCGGGACAGGACCTGCTGGTGGTGGCGCAGTCGACCGACGATCAGCTGGCGCAGCTGGCCAACCGCATCCGCGGCCGCGGCGACGAGGTGACGGGCGAGTTGATCATCACGTCGCTGGCGGTGCTGGCCCCGCTTCTGTCGCCCGCGCTGGCGGCCTTCCGCGAGGCGCATCCCGAGGTCACGATCAAGTTCCTGACCGACGAGCGCGTGTTCCGCCTGGAATACGGCGAGGCGCATGTGGCCATCCGGGCCGGGTCGCCGCCCGACCAGCCCGACAACGTCGTGCAGGCGTTCTACCGGCAGGATTTCGCGCTCTATGCCTCCACGGAATATCTTGAACGGCACGGGCGCCCCGAGAGCCTGGAGGAGGTGGGCCATCATGTCTTCATCGGGTCGGCCGAGGAGTCGCCGCGCGCGCCCTTCTACGCCTGGCTGAAGAAGCACATCCCGCCCGAGAACATGTGCTTCCAGGTCAACCAGATCACCGCCGCGCGGCCGGCCGTCCTTGCCGGGCTGGGCATCGGCTTCTCGACCACCTGGGCCGAGGCCGGCTGCGAGGGGGTGGAGATGGTCTTCCCCCCGCGTCCCGAGTGGAGCAGCCAGCTCTGGCTTGTCACCCATGTCGACCTGCATCGAACGGCCAAGGTGCAGACGTTCCTGTCCTTCCTGAAGGACTGGGCGCGGCGCTGGCCCGACCCCGCCGCGTGAGCCGGGCCGCACGGGGGCACCTTGCGATGCTCCTGTTCTCGGCGCTGGTGGCGGGGTCGTTTCCGCTGGGGGCCGCGGCGGCCAACGACATCTCGCCGCTGGCGCTGAATGCGGTGCGGTTCGCACTGGCGGCCGCGATCATCGGCGGGGCTGTGGCAGCCCGCGGCGGGGTGCCACGTGCGGCGCGGTCGGCGCCTTGGCGATACGTCCTGCTGGGGGGCATCTTCGCGGTCTATTTCGTTCTGATGTTCGAGGGGTTGAAGACGGCCGCGCCGGTTTCGGCCGCCGCGGTCTTCACGCTGACGCCCGTGATGGCGGCGGGGTTCGGCTGGCTTTTGCTGCGCCAGCGGACCGGGGCGCGCATCGCGGGTGCGTTGGCGCTCGGGGCGGCGGGGGCGCTCTGGGTGATCTTCGACGCGGATTGGGGGGCGCTTCGGGCCTTCGCGGTGGGGCAGGGCGAGTGGATCTATTTCGCCGGATGCGCGGCGCATGCGCTCTACACACCGCTGGTGCGGCGCCTGAACCGGGGCGAGAGTGCGCTCGTCTTCACCTTCGGCACGCTGTTGGCGGGGACCGTCGTGCTGGTGGTCGTGGCCGCCCCGGCGATTGCGGCGACGGATTGGACGGCGTTGCCCGCCCGCGTCTGGGTGGCGATCGGGTACACGGCGGTCTTCGCGAGTGCGGCGACATTTACCCTGCTGCAATTCGCGTCGCTGCGGCTGCCGTCGTCGAAGGTGATGGCGTATACCTATCTGGTGCCGGCCTGGGTCACGGTCTGGGGCCTGGCGCTGGGCGCCGCGCCGCCGCCGGCGGGGATCCTCGCAGGCGTGGCGCTGACGGTGGTGGCATTGCTGATACTGCTGAGGGATTAAGTCATTCACCGGCTTGGGGTGGCCCGCGCCGGGCGTTTCCGGGATGGATCGCGTCCGGCCCCCAAAGTGCCACATAGGTGTCGATCACCATGCCGCGCCGCTGGAACAGGACGAACAGCACCGCCAGCATCGCCCACCAGGCCGGCAGCACGATCCACATCCAGATCGGCGCGTTGGCCTGCCACATCCCCGACAGGACGGCGCCCATCGACAGGCCGAGCGCTGCATATCCCGCGGCCTTGTGCAGGATCTCGAACGCGAGGCGTCGGGGCGTCATGTCGTAATGGTCGCCGCGCATGTTGCGGCGGTCCGTGGGGCCGCCCTTGGAGCCGCGGAAGGCGCCCGACAGCGCCTGCGTCAGCCCCAGCCACAGGACGGCCCAGCCGAAGGCGCGGTGGATCCAGATGCCGACGGTGAGCGAATCCGTCGTCTCGGGCCGGGTCAGGACGAGGTAGAGGCCGCCCAGCATCAACAGCAATGCACCGATCTGCGCGACCAGATGGCTGCGCCACCAGACGAGGTTGCCGACCTCCTCGGGGAAACGCTGGTTCGGCAGGACCTTGAAGAACCGCGCGGCGATCACGCCCGCGGGCACGAGGAACCCCCAGGCGATCACCATCAGCCGCCCGTGGTATTTCAGGTGCAGGCCTAGGTCGTGGGGCCGGGTCGCGTCGATCGGGGTCAGGAGCCAGTCCAGCATCGGCCCCCCCGGGGCTCCGCCGGGACGCTCGTCGTCCGAGGCTTCGCCGAGCTGTGCCCTGTCCCAAACGCCGCCGGGCCGCGCCTTGTCCGTGGTGCCGCCCGTTCGGCGCTTGGAAGGTCCACCGGACCTTCCATCGGCTTCGCCGAACCGCGCCTTGCCCGGGGCTCCGCCCGTTCGGCGCTTGGAAGGTCCACCGGACCTTCCATCGGCTTCGCCGAACCGCGCCTCACCCCTTCACCGCCCCGGCGGTCATGCCGGTGATGATCTGGCGCGACGCGACCAGCGTGAACAGGATCGGCGGGATCGCCAGCAGCGTACCTGTCGCCATGATGACACCCCAGTCGATGTCGTATTCCGTGAGCGAGTTCACGATCGTCACCGGCACCGTCCGCGTGGCACGGTCGGCCAGCGCGTTGGCCAGAAGGAATTCGTTCCAGGCAATGCGGAAGGTGAAGATCGCCGCCGCCGCCAACCCCGGCTTGATGAGTGGCAGGACGACGAGAAAGAACGTGCGGAACGGCCCGGCGCCGTCCATGCGCGCGGCCTCCTCCAGCTGGATGGGGACCTGGACGATGAACGATTGCAGGATCCAGATCACGAAGGGCAGGTTCATCGCCACGTAGATCAGGATGATGCCGAAGGTCGTGCCGTCGATCCCGAACTGGAACGTCCAGATCCCGAAGACCGGAACCAGCAGGACGGCCGGCGGCACCATCCGCACCATCAGCGTGGTCAGCGACGTGACCCCGCGGCCCATGAAGCGAAAGCGCACCAGCGCATAGGCCGCCATGCAGCCAACGATCAGCGTGATCGCCGTCGAGATGAGCGAGATCGTCAGCGAATTCACCAGCGCCCGCCCGAAGGTCTTGTCACAGCGGCGGATATGCTCGGGCTCGTAGGGCAGGAAGTTGCAGAGCGCGGTCTCGTAGTTCTGGATCGTCGGCGTGAAGAGGAGACCCGCCGTGGGCGACGTGATCTGCACGTTCAGCTTGAAGGAATTGGCCACCATCAGGACGATCGGCCCCAGCGCCATGAAGATCAGCGCGACCAGCAGCGCATAGAAGGCGGGGTTCGGGCCCCGTGCGGCGGGGGCGGTCATGCGATCTCCTTCGCGGCGACGAGGCGCGCGGCGCGCACCTCCTGCAGCTTGGTGTAGCCGAACATGAGGATCGTCAGGATCAGCAGCAGGATCAGCAGCAGGTTCGACATCGCCGCGGCATAGCCCAGCTCGCGGAATTCGCTGGCGGTCCGGCTGATGCGCAGCGCCAGGATCTCGGTCGACAGGCCCGGGCCGCCATTGGTCAGCACCAGGATCACCTCCAGCACCTTGAAGGCGTCGATCAGGCGCAGCAGCGCGGTCACGATCAAGACCGGCAGCATCAGCGGCAGCTTGATGTGCCAGATCATCTGCCAGCCGTTCGCCCCGTCGATCCGTGCCGCCTCCATCGCCGAACGGGGCAGGGACTGCAGCGCGGCCAGCGACAGGATGAAGATGAAGGGGGTCCATTGCCAGATATCGGCAATGACCACGCTGGCGAAGGCCCAGTCGCCATCCGACAGCCAGGGCGCGGTGGGCAGGCCCAGCCCGTCCAGCACCTTGTTGAAGGTGCCGACGGTGGGGTGGTACATATAACGCCAGATCAGGCCCACGACGATGGGCGCGATCATCATCGGCAGGATGAAGACCGTGCGCAGCAGCGTCATCCCGCGCAATTCGCGGTCCAGCAGCAGCGCGAGACCCACGCCCAGCACCATCTCGACCGTGACGACGATGGCGGCGAAGCGGATCGTCACCCAGAACGACTCGCGGAAGGCCGCATCGGCCAGAAGGTTGGCGTAGTTGCGCAGGCCGACGAACTCGGCCTCGCCGATTCGCTGACTGGGATTCCAGTCCAGGAACGACGCCCAGACCATGTAGCCGATAGGATAGAGCAGCGCGATCGCCATCACCGCCACCGCGGGCGCGAGGAACAGGTAGGGCGTCAGTCTGTTCGCGTTGGCGAGCATGCGCGGGGCCTCTGAATTGCCGCGGGGCGCGGCGTGCGACGGGCGGACGGGGCGAGGGTCAGGACCGGCTTACGATCATGATTTCACGGGATTCCGGAACGGGACGGTGCCGGCGGTCGCCAACCTTGGTGACGCCCGGGGGCATTGGGGGGCGCACATGGCAGACGCCCCCCAACACGCCGATCAGTCGGCGTCGGTCCAGGTGTAGTACCCGGCTTCCTCCATCAGATCGCGCGTCCGATCGGCGACGCCGTCGAGCGCTTCCTGCGGATCGAGCCCTTCGGTGAGGACCTGACTCATCGTAGTGCCGATATCCGCGTTGATCTGCCCCCAGACGGGGATGATCGGCCGCCAGTCGGGGTCCGCATATTGGAGTGCCTCGCCAAACGTCGCCGAATAGGGGTATTTCTCGTTCAACTCGGCGTTCTGATAGGTCGAGAAGCGCGACGGATTTCCCCCGGCCAGCGCGACGGCCAGGTCGCCCTCCTTGGAGGTCAGCCATTGCAGCAGCAGGAAGGCCGCCTCCTTGTTGGGGGCGTTCTTCGGAATGGCCAGGCCGAAGCCGCCGGTCTGGCTGGCGCGCTGCACGCCCATCGGGTGCATGATGTAGCCGACATTGCCTGCGACGGTGGATTCGTCGGGATCCTCGAACCCGGCCGCGAAGGCGATGGAGTCGAGGAACATCGCCGCCTGACCCTGCTTGAAGGCCGCCGCCGCTTCGGCCGGGCCGAAGGTGGTGCCGCCCTCGGGGCCGCAATCGACGATGGTCTTGAGCGCGTTTGCCGCCTCGACGCCCGCCTCGTTGTTGATGATCGGGTTCCACTGGTCGTCGAACACCCGGCCGCCCAGCGGCGCGAGGTGCAGCAGGAACGCGTGGCTGGCCTGGTGGCCGCTGGCCGCGCGCGACGCCATGCCGCCCATTCCCGGCTCCAGCTCGGGGATCTGGCAGGCGATCTCCAGCAGTTCGTCATAGGTCTCGGGCGGTTCGATCCCGTGTTTCTCGAAGATGTCCTTGCGATAGGCCAGGACGCTGGTCTCGGACCCGAAGGGCACCCCGAAGGCGCTGCCCAACTGGCCGGGCAGGTAGCCCTTCTCGCCCCCGGCGACGCCGATGTTCTGGACATAACCGGTGATCAGGTCGGATTGGTCGTAGGTCGGGTCGGCCAGTTCGGGGTTCATGAAGTAGCGGGCCAGGTTCTCCAGCTGATCGGCATAGACGTAATCGGCCTTCGAGAAGACGACGAAGGAGATCAGGTCGTAATCGCCCTCGTCCTTGGTCAGCTCCAGCGTCTGTCGCTCGCGCATCTTGAGGTACTGCAGCTGGTCGACCTCGACCTCGATGCCGGTCTCCTCGGTGAACTGGTCCAGCACCTCGATCGCCGCGTCGTAATGCGGATGGGCGGGGAAGTTCACGACCAGCGTCGTGCCCTCGTATTCCTCGTAGGGGTTCGCATGGGCGGCCCCCGCGATGGCGACGGCGATGGCCGCGCCTGTCAGCTTCCAATGTTGCATCCTGTCTTCCTCCCTGAAGTGGTGCGGGTCTACAGGCGGGCGCCCGTACCCCTGTCGAAAAGCATGATATCGTCGGTCAGCACGCCGAATGTCCGGGTCTGGCCGGTGGGAATGCGGTCGACACTGGCGATCTCGGCGCGCATCTCGGCGGCGCCGCAACGGGTGACGAGCACCGATTGCGCGCCCAGATATTCCGAGACGATCACCCGCAGGTCGATGGGCGCGCCGCCCTCCAGCACGATATGCGAGGGTCGGATCCCCACCTCCACCTCTCGGCCGGCGGTGGCCTCGGCGCGGCGGGCGAGTGCGGGCGGCAGCGGCAGGTCGAACCCGTCGCCGGCCACCCGGTCGCCGGTGATCCGGCCGGGCAGGAAGTTCATCGACGGCGAGCCGATGAAGCCCGCGACGAAGCGGTTCACCGGATCGGCGAACAGCTCCTCGGCGGTGCCCTGCTGCTGGATCACGCCCTCGTTCATGACGACGATGCGATCGCCCAGCGTCATCGCCTCGACCTGGTCGTGGGTGACGTAGATCATGTTCTTGTCGATCGTGTCGCGCATCTCGGCCAGTTCGGTCCGCATCCGCGCGCGCAGCTTGGCATCGAGGTTCGACAGCGGCTCGTCGAAGAGGAAGGTCGAGGCGTCGCGCACCAGCGCCCGTCCCATGGCGACGCGCTGCCGCTGGCCGCCCGACAGCTGCGCCGGCTTGCGATCCAGCAGATGCGCGATGTTCAGCATTTCGGCCACGCGCGTGACTTCGGCGTCGATCCTGGCCTTGGGCTGCCGGTCGAGGCGGAGCGCGAAGGACATGTTCCGCGCGATGTTCATGTGCGGGTAGAGCGCGTAGTCCTGGAACACCATCGCGATGTCCCGCTCCTTCGGCTCCAGCCGGCCGATGGGGCGGTCGTCGAAATAGATCTCGCCGCCCGAAAGCGTCTCCAGCCCCGCCAGAAGGCGCAGGGTCGTCGACTTGCCGCAGCCCGAGGGGCCGACGAGGACGGTGAACTCCCCATCCTCCAATACCAGGTCGAGCGGCGGCAGGACGCGGGTGCGCCCGAAGGACTTCTCGACGCTGTCGAAGGTGATGCGCGGCAACCCGGTCTCCCCATCCCAAGTGCTGGACCCATCCTTCCGGCTGGACGGGTCGCTGGGAAGGTGGCAGTTTGCCGATCGACGTTAACGTTAACGCCGGGTGGGCCATGTCGCGCGCCAAATCCACCGACCGGATCGGCATCCACGAGGTCGCCCGCGCGGCCGGCGTATCGCTTATGACGGTCAGCCGCGCGATGCGGGGGGTCGACGGCGTGTCGGACGCCACCGCCAAGCGCGTCGTCCGTCTGGCGCAGGAAATGGGGTATTTCCCGAACTCGGCGGCGCGGGCCCTGGCGGTGACCAATTCCACCCTGGTGGGGATTTCGCTTCCGACGCTTCTGAACGACGTGTTCGCGGATGTCCTGTCGGGGATGCGCCGGACGTTCGAGAAGGCCGGCTATTCCAGCGTCATGGATACCAGCGACTACGACCCGGACCGCGAGCTGCGATGGGCGGAGCGGACGCTGGCCTGGCGGCCGGCGGCGATCATCCTGACCGGCGTGACCCATCACCCTACCTTGCGCGAACGCCTCGCGCGCGAACGCCGCCCGGTGCTGGAGATCTGGGACGTGACCGATGATCCGATCGACATCTGCGTGGGCATCGACCACCTGGCCGCCGGGATGGAACTCGGCCGCCACGTCGCGGCCCTGGGCTATCGCGCTCCGGCCTATGTGGGTGCGCCGCCCGGCGTCGACGTGCGCGCCGACAAGCGGTTCGACGGGATCGCCCGCGCCTTCGCCGATGTCGGCGCCGCCGCCCCGCGCCGCGTGGCCGTGACCGGCGGCAACAGCTTCGCCGCCGGATCCGAGGGGTTCGGCCGGATCGATCTGACCGAACCGCCCGACGTCGTGTTCTTCCTGACCGACAACATGGCGTTCGGTGGCATGATGGCCGCCGAACGTGCCGGACTGGACGTGCCGGGCGACATCGGCATCGTCGGTTTCAACGGGCTGGACCTGACGTCGGTCATGACGCGCCCGATCACGACGCTGGCGACTCCGCGCCGCCAGATCGGCGAGATCGGGGCACAGCATCTGCTGGCCCGCCTGAACGGATTGCGTCCCGGCCCGGTCACGACGCTGCCCGTGCACTTGCAGCCCGGCGCCACGACGCGCGCCGTCTGACCTTGTCTTTCGCGCGTCCGGCGGCAGACTATACCCGGGGGGGATGCAATGCGGACGCAGGTCGTGATCATCGGCGGCGGGCCATCGGGCCTGTTGCTGTCGCAGGCGCTGTCCCGGCAGGGGATCGAGAGCGTCGTCCTGGAGCGGCGGTCGCGGGCGCATGTCCTCGGCCGGATCCGCGCGGGCGTGCTGGAACATGGAAGCTGCGCCCTGCTGCGCCGGGCCGGGGTGGGCGCGCGCCTGGAGCGCGAGGGGATCCGCCATGACGGAACCCTGATCGCGCGGGGCGACCGAGCGGTCCGGATCGACCTGCGCGACCTGACCGGCCATTCGGTGACGGTCTATGGCCAGACCGAGGTGACGCGCGACCTCTACGCCGCGCGCGATGCCGCAGGCGGCACCGTGCTGCACGACGTCGCGGATGTCGCGCTGCACGATCTGGACGGGGACGCGCCGTCGGTCACGTTTCGCCATGAGGGGCGCGACCGGAGGGCCGCCGGTGATTTCGTGGTCGGCTGCGACGGCTTCCACGGGCCCAGCCGGCAGGCAATTCCGGCCGCGGCCCGGCGCGAGTTCGAGCGGGTCTATCCGTTCGGCTGGCTGGGCGTCCTGTCCGAGACGCCACCCGTCGATGCCGAACTGATCTATGCCGGGTCGGACCGGGGCTTCGCCCTCTGCTCGATGCGGAACGCCAATCTCAGCCGCTACTACGTGCAATGCGACCTGTCCGACCGGCCGGAGGCGTGGACCGACGACGCCTTCTGGGACGAGCTTCGGCGCCGCATCCCGCCCGCGCAGGCCGAGGCGCTCGTGATCGGCCCGTCGATCGAAAAATCGATCGCCCCGCTTCGGTCCTTCGTCTGCGAGCCGATGCGCCGGGGCCGGCTGTTCCTGTGCGGCGACGCGGCGCATATCGTGCCGCCGACAGGGGCGAAGGGCCTGAACCTGGCACTGTCGGACGTGGGCCTTCTGCAGGAGGCGCTGGGCCGTCATTTCAGCGTGGGCGACAAAGAGGGGATCGACCGCTATTCCGAACGCGCGCTGGCCGCGGTCTGGAAGGCACAGCGTTTCAGCTGGTGGTTCACGCGCCTGCTGCACCGCTTCGCGGACGAAACCGGGTTCGACCGCCGCCTGCGGGCCGCCGAGTTCGCCGCCCTTTGCGACGGGCGCGCGGCCAGGGCGGCCATGGCCGAAAGCTATGTCGGACTGCGCTGAGGCCGGGGCGGCGTGCGGAGGGGCACGGTCCGGTTGCGCGCGTGCGGGTGCACGCGCGGCGTGGATCGCACTAGGTAGTGGCGCGAGACGCATCGATCGATCGAATGAGGAGGGTACCCATGCAGAGACTTCAGGTTCAGGCACTGCACCACGTCACGATGATGGGGGCCGATCGACAGACGTCGATCGACTTCTGGGAGGGGGTCCTGGGGATGCCTTTCGTGTTCGAGCAGCCCAATCTCGACGACCCGGACGAGGGGCATCTGTATTTCGATCCCGGCGATGGGCGGCTGATCACGATCTTCACCAACGAGGCGCGCCGTCCCGGCGGCGGTCCGGCGCGGGCCTTGCCGGGGATGATGCATCACATTGCCTTCGCCGTCAGCCAGTCGACCTATTCGCAACTCGTCGCCCGCCTGGACGCGCGCGGCGTCACCCATTCGGGCGAGAAGGACCGCGGCTTCATGAACTCGATCTACTTCCGCGACCCGCTGGGCATGTTGATCGAGCTGGCCTCCTATCGCTTCGAACCGCCTGCGGGGCGCACCCATGCCGAGGTCCTGATGCAGGCGCACCGGATCCGGACGGCGCGCGGCGACGACAGCATCGCGGACGTCCACGTGGCCGACGCGATCGAGGTGCTGCGCGCGGAACGACCGTCGCTCAGCGATTGACGCGGTTCTGTCAGAGGCCGTGTTCTTCCAGGAATGCGGCGCTGGCGGCCCGGCAGACCCGCCAGGCCGGTTCGTCCCCCAGAAGGATGTGATTGCGGCTTTCCAGCGGGACGAAGCGGGCGCCGGGAATGCCGATCGCCAGCTCGCGCCCCTGCCGCAGCGCGATCCGCTGGTCGTCCGTGGAATGGAACACCAGCGTCGGCGCCTGAACACGGGCCAGGTCGTCGCGCACGTCGATCGTGCCGAACGCCTCCTGAAAGCGGACGGCGTTCTCGGGCGAGGTGCTCTGCCGCTGGAACTCGTCGAACCAGGCCAGATCCTCGGGGTTGGCATCGGGCATGAAGGTCTGGCTGAAGATGTGGCGATAGGCCGGATTTGGCGTACCCCAGCCGTGCCGCGTCAGGGTCAGCACCGCCTCGCGCCGGGCCTGCTCCTCGGGCGTGGCGCCGATCCGCCAGCCGGTCGCGTAACCCGAGACGAGGATCAATGCGCTGACCCGTTCGGGGTGGCACGCGGCATATGCGATCGAGACCGCGCAGCCCTGGCTGATACCCAGCAGGGGAAACCGGTCCAGCCCGACGGCATCCACGACGGTTTCGAGATCCCGGACGAAGGCCTCGAAGCCCAGGTCGCCCACGTCCCAGTCGGACAGGCCGCAGCCGCGTTCGTCGTAGCGCAGGAAGGTGCGCCCCTCGGCGCAGGATTGGAAGGTCGGCCCCCAGATCGGGCTGTTCCAGTCCAGCTCCAGGTGGTTCAGCCAGTTCGCCGCCTTGACCAGCGGTGGCCCCTCGCCGACCGTGGCATAGGCGATCCGCACGCCGTCGGGGGCGCGGCAGAACCCGATGGACTGGCGGCGCAGCATCTTGCGGGGCGGCGGCTCGGCCGGCTCGATGGGGATGGGGCGAGGCTCCACCGCCAAGGGTGCGTCGAGATGCAGACCGGCGGCGCGCGCGGCGTCGGCGAAGGAATCGGCGGCCTCCTGCGCCTCCTCCTGGCGGCCGACGGCGGCCAGCGCGCCGACCAGGCCCTGCGCCGCTTTCACGTCCAGCGGGGTGGCGGCCGTCCAGCGGCGGGCCCAGGCCAGGGCCTCGTCCTGCGCCACCGCCGGATGCAGCGCGAGCCGACGCAGCACGTCCAGATGCAGAAGCCGCGCGTCTTCGCGCTCGGCGGTCAGCCAGGCGCGCCAGTCCTCGTCGCCCGCGGCGTCCAGGCCCTCCAGCAGTGGCCGCGACAACGCTTCCGCCATCTCGCGCAGGTCGGGCAGGGGCAGGAGCGGCGGGTCGTCGCGCAACCGGGCCCGGATCACGGCCCAGTCGACCCGCGCCCCCTGCGGCAGGAAGGCGACGCGCTCGCGGTCGGCTTGGATGCGCTCGGCGTCGTCGTCGACGACCGACCTGAGTCGCGACAGCGCCCAGCGCAACGCCCCCCGCGGGTCGTCCGGCAGGTCCCAGAACAGCTCGCACAGCCGCTCGCGCCGCACCGGGCGTGACGTCGCAGCAAGATAACCCAGCAGCGCCCGCGCCTTGCGCGAGCTGGGCAACGGCAGCGCCGTTTCGGCACGAGACACCTCGAGCACGCCGAGAAGGGTGATCTGCATCGGAATACCACGGAACGGGGCGGCGATTACCACGCTCTCTTACACGGTGGGTTACACGACGTCAGCCCAAACGGGTCCCGTACCGAAACGGAGACCCGGACGATGACCGAACAGATCCTGTTGACAGATGGCGGGCTCGAAACCTCGCTGATCTACCGCGACTGCATCGCGCTGCGCGAATTCGCGGCATTCGAACTCTTGGAGACGGGCGCCGGGCGCAGCGCGCTGGCCCGCTACTTCCGCCGCTACCTCGATATCGCCACGCAGGCCGGACGGGGCTTCGTCCTGGATACGCCGACATGGCGGGCCAGCCGCGACTGGGGCGCGCATCTTGGCTATGACGCCGAGGCGATGACCCGGATCAACCGCGATGCCGTCACCTTTGCGCGCATCCTGCGCCGGTCGAGCGATTGCGCGCCCGTCCTGATCAACGGCGTGATCGGACCGCGGGGTGACGGGTATGTCGCCGAAGCCGTCATGACCGCCGAGGCTGCGGCCGCGTATCACGGACAACAGGTCGATGCGCTGGCCGCCGGCGGCGTGGACACGCTGTCGGCCGTGACGATGACCAACGCGTCCGAGGCGACGGGCATCCTGCGTGCGGCCAACGCCGTCGGTCTGCCGATCACGGTCGGCTTCACGACCGAGACCGACGGCAGGCTGCCCTCTGGGCAGACCCTGTCGGCGGCCATTGCCGAGGTCGACGCGGCCACCGACCGGCCGCCGGAACGCTTCATGGTCAACTGTGCGCATCCCGAGCATTTCGCGGACGCGCTGGAGGGCGCGCATGCCACGCGGATCGGTGCGATCCGGTGCAATGCGTCGCGGCTCAGCCATGCCGAGCTGGATGCGAGCGAAACGCTCGACGACGGCGATCCCGGCGATTTCGCCCGCGATGCGGCGGAACTCGCACGTCGCCTGCCGAACCTCGCCGTGATCGGCGGCTGCTGCGGCACCGACGAACGCCACATCGCGCGCACGGCCGCCGCCCTGGCCTGACGGCCACGACGCGATCCGAATTCCCGAGGTCCGGGGGACATGCCGGACCGATACCCGAGTCCAGAAAGGACATCACATGAAGACCCTTCTCATTTCTGCCGCGTTGATCGCGGCGGCGTCGGTCGCCGGTGCAACGGATGCCCGCATGCTGCGCGCCTGGGACGTGGCCGAGGACCACACCCGCTTCGCCTTCCAGGCCGAGCCGGTCGATGCCGACGGCATGCCGCGGCACGGCAATCCCTTCGTGACGCGCGGCTATGTCTATCCGCTCGGTACGCTGGGCGAGGGCGAGAGCGGCGTGAACCCCGACGGGACGCCGGCCTATCCCGAACTGGTCCTGGGCGATTGGACCTGCGACGGCTTTCTGATCGACGAGGCGATGGCCACGACCACCGGGCCGTTCCTGATCTCGCGCCAGACGATCGTGCTGAACGATGGCGCCATCCTGATCACGCAGGGGCCCGAGATCGTCGATATCGGCGTGCCGCAGATACGCGCCGTGACCGGATCCACAGGCACGTTCCGGGGCAATGACGGCGACGTCCACCAGACCTTCCTCGGCTGGTCGGAGGATATGGGGCTGCGTGCGCGGTTCGTCCTCGCCGCCCCCCGCTTCGATCGCGACGAAGACCTGCACGAGATCGAGGCGGACTGATGGGCGCCCCCTTGATCGCAATGTCGCCCGCGATCCAGGTGCGTCCCGCCGTCCGGCGGGACGCATCCCTGATCGCGCGGCTGGCCGACATGGCAGGCGAGGGTCTGCCGCTGCACCTGTGGGCCGGCATGGCGGCGCCGGACCAGGATCCGTGGGACGTGGGGCGGGCCCGCGCGGCGCGCGGCGAAGGCGCGTTTTCCTGGCGGAACACAACGGTGGCCACCTGGCGGGGGGCAGCGGCGGGCATGGTGATCGACTATCCGCTGGTGGCGGTCGATCCGCCGGGCCACGACGTGCCGGCCCTTCTGCGCCCGCTTTGCGAGCTGGAGGAGGTGGCGACGGATACGCATTACATCAACGTGCTGGCCGTGGAGCCGCAGGCCCGGCGGCGGGGCGTGGCCCGTAGCCTGATCGCCCATGTGGCCGGACAGGCGCGTGTGCCGCTCACGCTGATCGTCGCCTCGGGGAACCTCGGCGCACGGGCCTTCTATGCCGCCGAAGGCTTCGGCGAAGTCGCGCGCCGCCCGATGGGCCCCGGCGGGCCACCCGACCTGACGGGCGACTGGATCCTGCTGCGTCGATGATCGCGCGCCGTATGACGCCCCCTCGCCGGATCCGGTCGCGTGTCGGCCCAGGCAACCACCGTCAGCCGCATTTCGAGAAGCCGCAATTCGCGCAGGTCGCGCAGCCCTCGGCCATGTGGACGTCGAAGCTGCCGCAGCTGGGGCAGGCGGGGCCCGGCGCGGTGACGGTGGCCGCCGCGGCCATCGGGTCGGCCGGGTCCAGCTTCAGGCCCAGCCCCTCGCCCGCCAGGAACCCGGTTGCGATCATGTGCCGTTCGATCACGCCGCCGATGGCCGCAAGGATCGAGGGCACGTATTTGCCCTGCACCCAGGCCCCGCCGCGCGGATCGAAGACGGCCTTCAGTTCCTCGACGACGAAGCTGACATCCCCGCCGCGCCGAAACACCGCCGAGATCATCCGGGTCAGGGCGACGGTCCAGGCGAAGTGCTCCATGTTCTTGGAGTTCACGAAGATCTCGAACGGTCGCCGCTGTCCGTCCAGTTCGATGTCGTTGATCGTGATGTAGAGCGCATGCTCGCTGGCGGGCCACTTGATCTTGTAGGTCTCGCCCGTCAGGGCCGCCGGCCGGTCGAGCGGCGCGAAGAGCTGGACGACCTTGTCTGCGGCCCGGGGCTCCGGCGTCGTCGACAGTACGCTGCCGGTCACGTCGTTGGGGCGATACGTCGTGCAGCCCTTGCAGCCGGTCTGCCACGCCTGGAGATAGACGTCCTTGAACGCATCGAAACCGATATCGGCGGGCACGTTGATCGTCTTGGAGATGGAGCTGTCGATCCAGTCCTGCGCCGCCGCCTGCATCGCGACGTGATCGGCGGGCGACAGGTCGGCAACCGTGACGAAGCTGCCCGGCAGGGGCGCGTCTCCGTGGAGGCGGCGCCATTCGGCGACGGCGTAGTCCTGCACCACCTCCTCGGTCCGCGACCCGTCGGGTTGCAGCACCTTGCGGGTGTATTCGGTGGCGAAGATCGGCTCGATCCCCGAGGAGACGTTGCCGGCCAGCAGGCTGATCGTGCCGGTCGGCGCGATCGAGGTCAGGAGCGCGTTGCGTAAACCGTGTTCGGCGATGGCGGCGCGGGTGTCGGGCGCGAGACGCGCGACCATAGGCGCGGCCAGAATCGCCGCGCGGTCATGGAGCGGGAACGTCCCCTTTTCGGCGGCGAGGTCGGCAGAGGCACGATAGGCGGCGTTCGCGATCACCTCCAGCCAGTGCGACGTCGCGGCGACGGCGTCGGGTGTGCCGTAGCGCAGGCCGCACATGGCGAGCGCGTCGGCCAGGCCCGTCACGCCCAGCCCGATGCGCCGCTTGGCGCGCGCCTCCTCGGCCTGCGCGGGCAGCGGGAAGCGGCTGGCATCGACTACGTTGTCCATCATGCGGATCGCGGTCGCGGTCAGGTCGGCAAGCGCGCCTTCGGGGATGCGGGCACCGTCCGTGAACGCCTCCTCGACCAGCCGCGCAAGGTTCAGCGAGCCCAGGAGGCAGGCGCCATAGGGTGGCAGGGGCTGCTCGCCGCAGGGGTTCGTGGCGGCGATGGTTTCGACATAGGACAGGTTGTTGGTCGCATTGATCCGGTCGATGAAGATCACGCCCGGTTCGGCATAGTCGTAGGTCGCGCGCATAATCGCGTCCCACAGCGCGCGCGCCTTCACGGTACGCAACGTCCGCCCGCCGAACACCAGCGGCCAGTCGGCATCGGCATCGACCGCATCCATGAACGGGTCGGTCACCAGCACCGACAGGTTGAACATCCGCAGGCGCGCGGAATCGGCCTTGGCGGCGACGAAGGCCTCGATATCCGGGTGGTCGCAGCGCAGCGTGGCCATCATCGCGCCGCGACGCGAGCCCGCCGACATGATCGTGCGGCACATCGCGTCCCAGACATCCATGAACGACAGCGGGCCGGAGGCATCGGCCGATACCCCGTGCACCGCGTCGCCCTTCGGCCGGATGGTCGAGAAGTCGTAACCGATGCCGCCGCCCTGTTGCAGGGTCAGCGCCGCCTCGCGCAGGGCATCGAAGATGCCGGACATGCTGTCCTCGATCGTGCCCATGACGAAGCAGTTGAACAGGGTCACGCTGCGATCGGTGCCCGCCCCCGCAACGATGCGGCCGGCGGGCAGGAAGCGGAAATCCTGCAGCGCCGCGCGGAAGGCCGGGATCCAGGTTTGCGGCTCCGCCTCGGGCGCGGCGAGGGCGGTGGCGATCCGGTCCCACGTCGCGTCGATGTCGTCGTCGACAGGCGTTCCGTCGGCGGCTTTCAGGCGGTATTTCATGTCCCAGATCTGCGCGGCGATCGGGGCGTCGAATGCGGACATCGGGCAAAGATCCTCTAGGATTGGTTGCGCGGGGCGCCGGGACGTCTAGATATACCCCAGCCTGGAGTGTCGCGCCATGCCCATGAACCTGATCAAGCTTTCCGTCGGAACCGAGTCCATGGCCCAACTGGCCAACTGGCATCGATCGGCGGCGGCCAAGGGGCCCGACGGCAATCCGCGGCATGTCACCCGCATGTGGCCGAAACGCGCGGACGAGGTGCTGGAAGGCGGCTCGATCTATTGGGTGATCAAGGGCGTGCTGCTTTGCCGCCAGCCGATCCTGCGCTTCGAGGAGGTGCGGCGTGCCGACGGCATCCCGCGCTGCGGCATCGTGCTGGCGCCCGATCTGATCCCCGTCGCACCGACGCCGCGCCGCGCCTTCCAGGGCTGGCGGTATCTGGACCCGGCCGATGCGCCCCCCGATATCGACCCCGCCCGCGCGACCGAGGAGGCATTGCCCGCTGGCCTGTCCGTGGCCCTGGCCGAGATCGGCGTGCTCTAGGCAGGTAAGGGAAACCTGCAGGGCGTCCATCGTCCAGATCTGCTAGGTTGTGGATATGGGCGCCCGGCCACGCGCCCGCCATTTCGTATGCAACCATTCGTCAAATCGGGAGATTTCCGATGCGTACCTTCTATTGCCTGATGCTATGCGCGACGCTCCATGCGGGCGGGGCGGTGGCGCAACCCATTCGCACCAATCCGGGTGGCGCGCAGGACTACGTCATCCTGCGGCAGCCACAGAACGACCACGAGGTCATCCTGCAGATGCGGCCGTCCGATCCATCGGCGCAGCCAAACGAGTTCGACTGGCAGCGCTGGGACCCGAACGACGGCGGCTACACCGAGGCCCGCCGCATCCGCTGGCGCGCGGCGGCGTCCTGCGGCACTGGGATCGACTGGATCGCGATCGCGGGACCGGGCGGCAACCAGACCCGGGGCATTCACGGGTCCATGGACGCGATGTCCGGCCACACGGTGCAGGATAGCTTCGATCCCAATGCGCTCGACCAGGTCTGCGCACAGTTCGCCCGCGAGGCGACGCAGGCCTGCGGCGAGAACCCCATCCTGGAGGCGGGATGCCAGACCGAGGCCACCTTCGTCTTCGGTCCGACCCGGCCCCTGCCGCGCAGCGACGTCCTGCGCGTCAGCGGATCCTGCTTGGGCGGCACGCTGCCCATCCGGCAGTACACGCCTCGACTGCGCCTGACCTGCCGCCTGGGAGAGTGACGACCGAACCCCGGAATGACGCCCCGTTGTCGCAATACGCGCGCGGGGCGTCGCCCGCGATTTACGCCGGCTGACGCCATCGGGCAGAAAGGCGGCGACGCATCCGGGGAACATCCGATGAAGACGCATGTCAAAGCACTCGTGGTCGGTGGCGGCGCCGTCGGCACTGCCATCGCCTATCACCTGGCCCGCGCGGGCTGGTCCGACGTCATGCTGCTCGAGCGCGACGAGTTGACCTCCGGCTCGACCTGGCATGCCGCGGGCCTGCTGCCGCTGTTCAACATGGGCTACGCGACCAGCCACATCCACGCCTATTCGGTCGATTTCTACAAGACGCTGGAGGAGGAGACCGGGCTGAACCCCGGCTTCAGCGTGGTGGGCAACCTGCGCATGGCGCAGACGCAGGCGCGGATGGACGAGTACGAACTCTACGCCTCGACCGCCGAGACGGTGGGCATCCCCTACGAATGGCTTAGCCCGTCCGACATCAAGGACCGCTATCCGCTGGTGCGGACCGAGGACCTGAAGGGCGCGATCTTCCACCCGACCGATGGCTACATCAACCCGGCCGACGTCACGATGGCCATGGCCAAGGGCGCGCGGCAGCGGGGCGTCGCGATCGAACGCCGCTGGCAGGTCGACGGCTACGAATGGAAGGGCGATCACTGGGACGTCACGGCCACGAAGATGGTCGAGAAAGGCGGCAACCTGATCCCTTCGGACGAACGGATCGTGATCCATGCCGAACATGTCGTCACCGCCACCGGCAACCACGCCCAGCGCACCGCGCGCCTCCTGGGCATCAAGACGCCCGCCATCGTGGTCGAGCATCAGTACATCGTCACCGAACCGGACCCGGCCCTGGTCGAATGGCGCAAGTCGAACCCGCAGCATCCGGTCCTGCGGGACGCCGATGCCAAGTGGTACGTCCGCGAGGAGCGCGGCGGCTGGATCCTGGGCCCCTACGAGCAGAACGCCCCCGCCCGCTTTCCGTTCGAGGTGCCCGACAGCTTCCGCGCCGATCTGTTCCCCCTCGATCTGGAGCGGATCGAGGAGGAGTACATGTCCTTCATCCACCGCATCCCCAGCAGCGAGAACGCCGGCCTGAAGGACGATTTCAACGGCCCGATCTGCTATACGCCCGACGGCAATCCACTGGTCGGCCCCGCGCCGGGCCTGCGCAACATGTGGCTGGCCGAGGGGTTCAGCTTCGGCATCACCGCCGCCGGCGGGACCGGCCACTACCTCGCGCAGATGATGGTCGAGGGCGAGGCCGAGATCGACATGGCCTCGCTCGATCCGCGCCGGTTCGGGAACTGGGTCACGACCGAATACGCCATGCGCAAGAACGAGGAGGCGTATGACCACGTCTATGTCCTCCACCACCCCGACGAGGAGCGGCCCGCCGCGCGCCCGCTCAAGACCGCGCCTTGCTACGACCGGATGAAAGCCCACGGCGCGCAGTTCGGCTGCGTCAACGGGTGGGAGCGGCCGAACTACTTCGTGCCGGGCGCCGAGGCGGATTTCGACCTCACGTCGCGCAGCTTCCGGCGCGGGGGCTGGTGGCAGCATGCCGTCGAGGAGGCGCAGGCCATTCGCGGCGCGGCGGGCCTGATCGACGCCACAGCATTCACCAAACACAAGCTGCGCGGCCCCGGCGCAGCGGCGTTTCTGGACTGGTTCACGACCAACAGGCTGCCGAAGGTCGGACGCATCAACCTGACCTATGCCCTGACCGAGGCCGGCACGACCCGCACCGAATACACCATCGTCCGACTAGCCCAGGACACGTTCTACCTGGTCAGCGCCGGGGCCTGGCAGGCCTATGACAGCGACTACCTCGCGAAGGCCGTCAACGACATGGTGCCGACCTTCGGACCGATGCATCTGGACGATTGCACCGGCATGCACGGCGTCTTCGCGCTGGCCGGTCCCAATGCCCGCGACATCCTGCGTGACCTGATCGTGACGCCCGACCCGGCCTTCGCGCTGTCCAACAAGGGGTTCCCCTGGCTCTCCGCCCGGCGGATCGAGCTGAAGATGGCGCCTGTCAACGCCATCCGCGTCGCCTATACCGGCGAGCTGGGGTGGGAGCTGCATCACCCGATGGAAATGCAGAACTATCTGTTCGATCGCCTGATGGAGGCGGGCGAGGGGCACGGGCTGAAGCCGGTCGGCGCGCGGGCGCAGAACTGGCTGCGGCAGGAGAAGTCCTACCGCGCCTTCGGCACCGAGCTTGGCCGCGACGCCACGCCGCTGGAGGCGGGGCTCGACCGGTTCGTGGACCTGTCGAAGGAATTCCACGGCAAGGACGCGATGCAGGCGCATGGCATCCGGTCGAAATGCGTCACGCTGCTCATCGACGGCCCCGAAGACGCCGACCCCTGGGGTCGCGAGGCGCTCTATGACGCCGATGGCGCGCGCGTGGGGCGCCTGACTTCGGGTGGCTATTCGGTGGCCTTCGGCAAATCCATCGGCATGGGCTATGTCCGCCCCGACCTGGCCCAGCCGGGCACCAAGCTGAAGGTCCGGATGCAGCGCAACCTCTGGGATGCCGAAGTGACCGAGGACAGCCCCTACGATCCGACGAACGCCCGCATCCGCGTGGATGGCTAGCCGCTGGCGGCATGCCCTCTGGCTGCTGCCGCCGGCTGCGCTGGCCTTTGCCCTTCTGACGCCGCCCGACCGGGTGGAGATCGACATCATCGGTGACGGCGCGGCGGCTGTGAAGGCCGCTTTCGCCCCGCTGGCCGCGGATATCGACGCGCGGATCGGGGCGGTCGATGCCGTGCTGCTGCGCCGGATGGAGAACCTGCGGCATATCCCCGAGGTCGCGCGCCTTTGCCGGGGTCGATGCGACGGCGCGCTGACCATTCTTTACGAAATCCGGCCGGGGGGCGGACGCAAGGTGCTGGTCTTCGATCTTGCCCGTTTCCCCGGCGCCGCGATCATGGATCAGGGCGCCGGCCTGCCGGGCCCCATCGCGACCTGCATCGCGCGTGCCATCGCGGCCGAGACCGGCAGGGTCGGCCCGGGGCCGCCCAGCCCGTGCCTGGGCGCCCGTCGCTGGCGCGTCGTGCTGCCCTATGGCCTCTAGCGTCGCGTCAGGCGGGGCAGATCGGCCAACGGGATCGTGCCGAAGCGCAGCTCGCCCCGGCGCAGCGTCAGCGGCAGTTCGACCCTGCCGTCGACCTCCAGCCCGCGAAGCCCGGCGGTCAGCAGCGTCACCTGCGACGGCGCAAGCCCCGCCGCTTCCAGCAGCGGCATCACCGCGCGCCAGCCTTTCAGCGACAGGATCAGATCGCCGGACGGCCAGCCGGCGGCGTCGATCGCGACCTCGCCGGACAGGTCCGCCACGGTGCCGTCCCAGGCGACGCGGGCATGTCGAAGCGTCAGCAGGGTCGGCATCCCGCCATCGACCAGCGGACCGTCGAACGTCAGCGTGGCGTCCATCGCCCCATCCTCCAGCACCGGGGGAAGCGCCGCTTCCGCGCCTTCGACCGCGATGTCGGCGAAGGTCAGCGACAGATCATAGGCCCCGACCCCCTCGGACTGGCGGACCGCGATCTGGCCATCCTCCAACGTCGCGCGCCAGGACGGGCCGTCCAGCACCACATTCTCGACCACGGCAACCGCGCGCCGCAGGTCCGGTCGGGTGGACAGCGTCAGCGCGGCCGAGGCGCGCATGTCGCCCGCCCGCACGCCGACCGGCCCCGCAGGCGTGCGGAGGATCGCCTCGCGCGCGGGGACGACGATCACCTCCTGGGGGCGATAGCTGAGCGCGAAGACCTGCACGAAGGGCAGCGCCGCGCCCCAGACGCCATCGGGCGCGTCCACCCGCAGGTCCGTCGCCGTCGTGTCGAAGCGATTGGGAAAGCCGCCGACCGACAGGTCCGACAGGGCGATCCGCCAGCCCGCCTGCCGGGCGTCGGTCAGGGCGCCCGCCAGCCCACGTTCGACGGCGCGCGCGCCCACGAACCAGTACCCGCCCCAGAGAAGCGCGGCCAGCGCCACCCCGATCGTCAGCAGTCGCATCATCCCGGTTCGCCCTTTCCGTCCGTGCCCCGCCCGTCTATCCCTGCGGCGTCACAGGCGAAAGGATGCGAGATGTGGGATGAGGGCGATCTCTGGGTCTTCGGCTACGGATCGCTCGTCTGGAACCCCGGCATCGAGGTGGCCGAGACCCGGCCGGCGACCTTGCGCGGTTATCGGCGGCGCTTCTGCATGTGGTCGATACATCACCGCGGGTCCGAATGCGATCCGGGGCTGGTGTTGGCCCTGGAGCCTGCCGAAGGCGCCTCCTGCTGCGGCGTCGCGATCCGGGCGGCCGACCCGACGGCGGCGATCAAGGAGTTGCGCGCCCGCGAACTGGTCTCGGCCGCCTATCACGAGGCGCATGTGACCCTGGACCAGCCCGACGGCACCCCGCTCGACGCGCTGGCCTATGTCATCGACACCGGACACAGCCAGTATGCCCGCGACCTGTCGCTGGAACGGCAGGCGGAAATCATCGCCCATGCCACCGGCGGGCGCGGTCCGAACCACGAATACCTGACCCGAACGGCCGCCGGCCTGCACGCGCTGGAGATCGGCGACGAGGATCTCGACTGGCTGGTCACGCGGGTGCAACAGATGCGCGACGGCGGCTGAGGGCCGCTTGTGGCGAGTCCCACCGGTCGATAGGCTTCGGGCGAATGAAAAGGGGCCCGAACGGGCCGGGGGCAGATGGCACGCGAACCGCTCGAACACGGGACGCAATTCTCGCAGCCGATCCGGCAGATCGTCTACATGCTGGCCGTCCTCGCCGCGGTCGGCGTCGGCGTCGTGCTGGCCTATCCGAGGGTCGCGCCGATCTTCGAGGCGAACCCCTGGCTCAACGGCATGATCATCGGGGTCTTCGTCCTGGGCGTGATCGCCTGCTTCGCGCAGGTCCTCCAGCTGTTCAGCTCCGTCAGCTGGATCGAGGGCTTCGTGGAACGGCGGTCGGGCCATGACATCACGCGACCGCCCGGCCTGCTCGCACCCTTGGCCGCGCTCTTGCGGTCCCGCTCGGCGCGCAGCCAGATCTCCGCCTCCTCCTCGCGCTCGATCCTCGACTCGGTCGGCGCGCGGATGGAGGAGGCGCGGGACATCACCCGCTATATCGTCAACACGCTGATCTTCCTGGGCCTTCTGGGTACGTTCTGGGGCCTGGCCACGACCGTGCCGGCCGTCGTCGACACGATCCGCAGCCTGAATCCCACGGGCGAGGAAGGCGGGATGGCGGTGTTCGGGCGCCTGATCGGCGGCCTGGAATCGCAACTGGCGGGCATGGGCACGGCCTTCGCCTCGTCGCTGCTGGGCTTGGCCGGATCGCTGGTCGTGGGCCTGTTGGAGCTGTTCGCGGGCCATGGCCAGAACCGCTTCTATCGCGAGATGGAGGATTGGCTCAGCTCGATCACGCGCGTGGGGCTGGTGGGCGACGACGGCGACGAGACGATCGACCAGTATTCGCTGGCCGCCGTCCTCGACCATATGAACTACCAGATGGAGAACCTGCAGGACATGTTCGCCCGCGCCGAGGCGGGGCGGTTGGCGGCGGATGCCAAGATGGTCACGCTGGGCGAGGCGGTCTCGGCGATGGCCGACCGGATGGATGGCGGCGGGCAGACCGCCGCCGCGCTGGACCGCGTCGCCGAGGGGCAGGAGAACATCGTCGCCGTGCTGCGCGGAAGCGCCGGCAGCGGAGACGGCGGTCTGGACGCCGAGAGCCGGATGCGCCTGCGATCGATCGACGTCCAGCTCCTCAAGGTGTTCGAGGAATTGCAGCAGGGCCGCCAGTCGGCAGTGGACGACCTGCGCGGCGATCTCGGCGCGCTGACCCGGACGCTGCGCCAGTTGAACCGGCAGGTCCAGTCGACGGGTGGACAGGCCGCCGAAGGGGACGGCTGACATGGCGTTCGTCCGGCGCAGCGGGCAACGGTTCACGGCGAATGTCTGGCCCGGTTTCGTCGATGCGATGACGGCGCTGCTGCTGGTGCTGATGTTCGTGCTGTCGATCTTCATGATCGTGCAATTCGTCCTGTCCGAGACGATCTCGGACCAGGATGTCGAGCTGGACGCGCTGGGCCGTCAGGTCGCTTCGCTCGCCCAGGCGCTGGGCCTGGAAAACCAGCGCGCCGCCGGGCTGGAAGACGAGGTCACCGCGCTGGAGGATGAACGCGGCCGGCAGGCGGCGCTGATCGCCACGCTGTCGGCGCAGCGCGACGACCTGACCGCGCGCGTCGCATCGTTCGAGGAACAGGTCGCGGGCCTTCTCGCGACACGCGACCGGCTGACCGCATCGCTGGCGGCGTCCGAGGGCGAGCGCGAAGCGCTGGCCGACGAATTGACCACCTCGCGCGGGGAGCTGGCGCGGATCATCGACGAGCGTGAGGCACTGCAGCTGGCCCTCGCCTCGGCGCGCGACGAAATCGACGCCGATGCCGAGGCCGCGCGCCTGGCTGCCGCCCGCCGCGAGGCGCTGGAGGCGCTGCTGGTGGACCTGCGCCGCGAGGCCGAGACGCGGGAGGCGACGCTGGCCCAGACCCTCGCCGCACTTGAGGAAGAGACGCGCGCGAGCGAGGCGCTGCAGACGCGGGCCACCGGTCTTCAGGCCGATCTGGACGCCGAGGAGGCCGCCCGCCTGGCCGAGGCCGCGGCGGCGGAGGCCCTGCGCGAACGGCTGGGCGACCTGGAGGCGGACCTGTCGGAGGAGGAGGCCGCCCGCCTGACAGAGGCGGCCGCCGCCGAAGCGTTGCGCCAGCGGCTCGCGGATGCCGATGCCGAACTGACGGCCATGTCGCTCGCCCTCGAGGAGAAACGCCGCGAGGCGGAGGAGACGCTGACGCTTCTGGCCGCGACCGAGACGGCCCGCGACGACCTGACCGACCGCCTGGCGCAGGCGCTTGCGGACCTCGATGCGTCCGAGACGTCGGGCGCGGCGCTGGAGGATCGCCTGGCCGGGGTTCTCGCGACGCTGGAGGCCCGCGAGGGGACTGAGGCGGATCTGCAAGCCGAAATCGCGCGGCTGGAGGCCGCGCTCTCCGCGCGGGGCGCCGACATCGCCACCGCCGAGGAGCAACGGGCGGCTTTGCAGGAGCGGCTGGAGGCGGTGCTGGCCGATCGCCAGGCGGCCGCCGCGACCGAGGCCGAACTGCGCGACGCCCTGGCCGCGGAACTGGCCGCCCGGATCGCCGCCGAACGCGACACGGGCGACGCGCTGAGCGATGCCGAACGGCTGGACGTGCTGTTGTCGCAGGCCCGAACGGAACTGGCCGAGGTCGACGAGGACCGCCTGGTGGCCCAGCGCGAGGCCGCGGCGCTGAACCAGCAGGTCGCCGCGCTGCGCAGCCAACTCGGGTCGCTTCAGGGACTGCTGGACGCCGCGGCGGATCGTGACGACGCGGCACAGGTGCAACTGGACGTCCTCGGCAACAGGCTCAACGCGGCCCTGGCGCAGGTGGCCGCCGAACAGCGCGCCCGCGCCGACCTGGAGGAGGCGGAGCGGCGCCGGTTGGAGGCGGAGACGGAGCAGCTCGAACGGTTCCGGTCGGAGTTCTTCGGCCAGCTGCGCGAGGTCCTGGGCGGGCGCGAGGGCGTCGAGATCGTGGGCGACCGGTTCGTCTTCTCGTCCGAGGTGCTCTTCGCCGAGGGCGAGGTCGAGCTACAGCCCGAGGGACGCCGCCAGATCGCGCAGGTGGCCGATGTCATTCTCGACGTGGCCGACCAGATTCCCGAAGGGCTGGATTGGGTGCTGCGCGTGGACGGCCATACCGACGACACGCCCCTGTCCGGCCAGGGTCAGTACCGGAACAACTGGGAGCTGAGCCAGGGGCGCGCGCTGTCGGTCGTGCTCTACATGATCGAACGTCTCGGCGTGCCGCCGGACCGGCTCGCGGCGACGGGCTTCGGCGAATGGCAGCCCGTCGACCCCGCCCCGACCGAGGAGGCCCGCGCGCGCAACCGTCGGATCGAGCTGAAGCTGACCGAGCGGTAGGGCGCCGCTGCCGGCGGCTAGAGGATGAAATCTCCCTCCGATACCTCGTTCACCCATTTCAGCTCGATCGACGCATCCGCGTCGCCATCGCCATCGGCATCGATCAGCACCAGATCCCCGTCGAAGCGAATCTCGGCCCTGTTCCCGGTGAAGCCCTTCTCGCCGCGATAGGCGAGGTCGTCATAGGCACTCAGGTCGATCCGGTCCTGGCCGCTGTCGAACCCTTCGATCACGTCGCGCGTGCCCGCGGTCAGCCCGCTGTCGCCCGGGGCGAAGACGAAGATGTCGCGCGTCGCGCTGTCCTCCCAGTCCAACAGCCGATCGGCGCCCTGGCCGCCGATGATCGTGTCGCGGCCGTCGCCGCCGGCCAGCTGGTCATTGCCCGACCCGCCCAGCAGGCGGTCATCGCCCTGCTGCCCCGAAAGGCTGTCGTTCCCGCCGCCGCCGGTCAGCGTGTCGCCGTCTTCGCCGCCATAGACAATGTCGTTCCCGGCATTGCCCTCGATCCGGTCCCGGCCCTCGTTGCCACCCAGCGAGTCGTCGCCCGCACCGCCCGAGACCGTGTCGTTGCCGGTCCCGGCCCAGACGGTGTCGTTCCCGCCGCCGCCTGCGATCGCGTCGCGGCCCTCCTCGCCCGACAGCACGTCGCCACCACCGCCGCCGGACAGGTCGTCGCGGCCGATGCCGCCGCCGATCCGGTCCGCGTCGCTGCCGCCGTCCAGCCGGTCATCGCCCTCCTCGCCGTAGAGCGTGTCGCGCCCGGCGGCGCCGGACAGGCGGTCATCCCCCTTGCCGCCGCCCATCGAGTCATTCCCCGCCGCGCCCCAGGCCCGGTCGTCCCCGTTGCCGGCCCAGACGGTGTCGTCGCCGGCATGGCCGAACAGCCGGTCCTTGCCGTTGCCACCGCCCAGGGTGTCATGCCCCGCGCCGCCGAACAGGCTGTCGGCGTTGTCGTCGCCATAGAGCGCATCGTTCCCGTCCTCGCCCGACAGGCGGTCGCGTCCGTCCTGGCCGCTCATCCGGTCGTTGCCGTCGCCGCCCAGCATCGTGTCGTGGCCCTCACCGCCCCCGGCGACGTCATGGCCCGTCCCGCCGCGTACGGTGTCGTCTCCGCGCCCGGCCCAGATGGAATCGTTGCCGCCGAAACCCTCGAACAGCTCGCTGGCGGCGGCGTCCAGATCGACGCTGTAGACGCCGCTGTGCAGCGTCTCGGACGACCCCGTTCCATAGACGACATTCGTGCCGTTCACGAACCAGTTCAGCCACCCGGCCACATCGTCGACCTTCTCGTTGGCGTTGCCGTCCTCGTTGCGGAACCGGCCGTCGCGATAGGCGAAGCCCACGTGATAGATCGCGTCGGCGACCGTGTCGATGAAGGCGCGGCCCTGGAACAGCAATGTCCCGCCGTCGCCCTGGACAAGGTGAAACCCGGTCTCGATGCTGCCCTCGTCGTCGCCATGTCCCTCGACGAAGCGATCGTAGAGATCGGGGTCCGCGCGGATGTGGTCGCTGATGCGGCGCAGGTCGTCCCCGTCGAGCCGACCATCGGCGTTGACCCCCGTGGCGTCCATCGCCTCGGCGATGACGTCGTTCATCAGTCGCGCGGCGGCCTGTCCGTCCCGCAGGTCCGCATCCGAAACCCGCGCCTGCAGGCCCTGGTCGAGACCGGTCAGTCGGGCGATATCCCCCAATCCCGGAATTCGGCTGGCATTCGACATTCGCTGTTCCCTTCGCGCGCGCGGCTGTATCGCCCTTTGCCTGCCACGCCGGCGGGGGCGGGGTTACCGTTCCGTCGCAGGTGGCGGGAAATGCGCGGAAATCCCGTCGATACGGTGCCATGGGTCGGTGCGCGTCCGCCGATGGCGGTGTTCCGGTGCGGCCTGGGGTTCGCCGGCCGGTTCGGCGGCGGGGACCAGCCCTATCGGCAATAGGCGCCGCTGCGATAGCGCGCCGTGTCGAAATGGAAGTGGTCGCGGTGATGCGGGTCGCTGTCGGGGCCCAGGACCGTCCCGAAGGGGCCGCAGGCCGCCTTCCACAGCGTCCGCAGGATCTGCCCCGCGCCGCCGCGGTTCCAGTCCCGCAGGACGCTGATCTGTCCGCCATTGGCCAACCGAATGCCCGAGATGTCGATGGCGTGGCCGCGGGCGTGCTCGCTCAGCCGGGCACCCGCGCGGGAGTTGCGGGTCCGGCAGGCATAGCCGGCCGCCACGTCCAAGGCGACCGCCCCGCCGCCGGTTCGGCCGACCGCCGGCAGCACGCCTGCGCGCACCCAATCGTCGAGCGCCTGCGCCGTCGTGCAGTCCATACGCGCCGGGCGACTGAGGGCCAGGCCCGCGACATGGGTGACCCGCACCGCATCGGGGATGCCACAGGCGCCGGGTCCGGTGACGGGGGCGATCGGTGCGCCCTGGAGCGATGGGCGGCCGCAGAGGCCACCGCCCTGCGGCGTGCGGGGCGACCGGCTGGCCGCCAGGATCAACTCCGCCGGGCGGGTCGCGGGTCGCCAGGAGAGGCGCACCTTTCCGCCGATGTCGATCCGCGGCGTCGCGACGCGCCGCAGGGCCGCCATGGCCCGGGCCGCCCGCGTCTCGGGCGCGAGGCGCCCGACGGGGCGCACCGATGCGTCGACGGCGGCGATTGCCGGCACCTCGGTCGAACCGCGGCTGGACATCACCTCGATCAGCGGGGCGGGGCGCGGCACCGGGCGGGGTTCGGCACCGGCCGGTGCGGCCAGCACCGCCAGCAGGATCATCCACCTCATGCCACGCCCTCCCGGTCCGACTTGCTGCGGCCGAAATCGGGGGCGTCGGTGTCCTGCCCGGCCTCGATGATGCCCCGGCGGATGGCGCGGGTGCGCGTGAAGTAGTCGTGCAGCATCTCGCCGTCGCCGGTGCGGATGGCGCGTTGCAGCGCGAACAGCTCCTCGGTGAAGCGGCCCAGGATCTCCAGCGTGGCGTCGCGGTTGTTCAGGAACACGTCGCGCCACATGACCGGGTCGCTGGCGGCGATACGCGTGAAATCGCGGAAACCGGCGGCGGAGTACTTGATGACCTCGCTGTCGGTCACCCGGCGCAGGTCGTCGGCCACGCCCACCATCGTGTAGGCGATCAGGTGCGGCGCGTGGCTGGTGACGGCCAGCACGAGGTCGTGGTGATCGGCGTCCATCACCTCCACGTTCGAGCCGAGCGCGCGCCAGAGCCGGGTCAACCGCGCGACCGCCGGATCGGCAGGCCGCTCGGGCGTGAGCAGGCACCACCGGTTCTCGAACAGCTCGGCGAAGCCGGACCGGGGCCCGGAGTGTTCCGTTCCCGCAACGGGATGGGCCGGAACGAAATCGACGCCGTCGGGCAGATGCGGCGCGACGGCCGCGACGACCTCCCGCTTGACCGACCCGACATCGGTCACCGTGGCACCGGGCGCGAGATGCGGGCCGATGCGGCGCGCGACATCGGCCATCGCGCCGACCGGCACGCAGAGGACGACCAGGTCGGCATCGGCGACCGCCGCCTCGGGCGTGTCGACGACTCGGTCGCACAGGCCCAGCTCGACGGCGACGGATCGCGTCTCGGCCGACCGGGCGGTGCCCACGATCTCCTGGGCCAGATCGTCACGCCGCATACGCAGCCCCATCGAGCCGGCGATCAGACCAAGTCCGATCAGGGCGACGCGCCGATAGATCATCGGGCCCGCCACGCGGCGACGGTCTCCAGCAGCCGGTCGACCCCGGCGGCATCGCCCACGGTGATCCGCAGGCAATCCGGGAAGCCGTAGCCCGACGGATGACGGACGATCACGCCGCGCGTCCGCAGGAAGGCATCGCAGTCGGCGGCCTCGTTTTGGTCTGCGAAACGGGCCAGGACGAAGTTCGCTTCCGACGGATCGCTCGGGATGCCCAGTTCCGCCAGGCCGGCGCGCAGCCGGGCGCGCTGCGCGGCATTGTCGGCGCGGCAGCGGTCCGCGAAGGCGCGGTCGCGGATGGCGGCCTCGGCGGCGGCGAGCGCCACGTTCGACAGGTTGAACGGCCCCCGGATCCGATTGAGCACGCCCGCCACGTCGCGCGGCACATAGCCCCAGCCGACCCGCATGCCGCCCAGACCGTACATCTTGGAGAAGGTGCGCGTGACGATCACGTTCTCGCGCCCCTGGGCCAATCCGAGGCCCCCGTCGAAATCGGCGACGTAGTCCGCATAGGCCCCGTCGAGGACCAGCAGGCAGCCATCGGGTAGACCATCGGCCAGCCGCACCATGTCCTGCCCGCCGATCATGGTGCCGGTCGGGTTCGCCGGGTTGGCGATGAAGACCAGCCGCGTCGCCTCCGTCATGCCGTCCAGCAGCGTGTCGACCGCGACGCGGCGGTCGCGCTCGGGCACCTTGACGGGCGTGGCCCCTGCGGCGCGGGCACTGATCGCGTACATGGCGAAGCCGTGTTCGGTGTGCAGCACCTCGTCGCCCGGCCCGGCATAGGCCTGGCACAGCAGGTGGATGATCTCGTCCGATCCGACACCGCAGACGATGCGGTCGGGGTCGAGGTCGTGCACCGCGGCGATGGCGGCGCGCAGCGCGGCATGGTCGGTCGGCGGATAGAGATGCATCCGCTCGGCGGCGGCACGTGCGGCGTCCTGCGCGCTTTGCGGGGGTCCGTGCGGATTTTCGTTCGAGGACAGCTTGACGATGTCGTCGACGCCCTCCACCTTCGACGCGCCACCCTGGTAGAGGTCGATCTCAAGGATCCCCGGTTGCGGGGCGGGCGCTCTGGTCATCCTCGGGCACTCCGGGCTGGGTCGCGCCGTTCTATGCATCCCGCGTCCGGCCCGCAATGGTGCCCGGGCGGTCAAAGGAAGCTCTGCGGGTCGATGTCCACGCTCAGCCGGGTGCTGCGCGGAACGGTCACGCCCGCGACCCATTCCGACAGCGCCGACTGGATCGGCGCCTGCCGCGGCGCCTTGACCAGCAGCCGCACGCGATGGCGCCCACGAATGCGCGCGATCGGCGCGGGGGCGGGGCCGTAGACCTCGGCTCCGATGCCGGTCAGGGGGGCGGCGTTCCGCGCCAGAGCCTGGCCCAGTTCGAAGGCCGTCGCCGCCTCCGGGTCGGAGATCACGATCCCGGCCATGCGGCCGTAGGGGGGCACACCCGCCGCGCGGCGCTGCGCCGCCTCCTCGCGCAGGAACGCCTCCTCGTCCCCCGACAGGATGGCGCGGATGACGGGGTGTTCCGGCTGGAAAGTCTGCAGCAGCGCCTCGCCCGGCCGCTCGGCACGGCCCGCACGCCCCGAGACCTGGCGCATCAGCTGAAACGTCCGTTCGGCGGCCCGGAGGTCCGACCCCTGCAGACCCAGGTCGGCGTCGATCACGCCCACCAGGGTCAGGTTCGGAAAGTTGTGGCCCTTCGCCACGAGCTGGGTGCCCACGACGATGTCCGCGCCGCCCTGGGCGATCTCCTCGACCCGCGCCTTGAGGCTGCGCGCCGAACCGAAGAGATCCGACGACAGGATCGCCACGCGCGCTTCGGGGAACAGGGCTGTGACCTCCTCGGCCATGCGTTCGACGCCGGGGCCGACGGCGGCCAGCTTGCCCTCGACGCCGCAGGACGGACAGGCGGGCGGGATCGGCGCGGTCTCGCCGCACTGGTGGCACATCAGACGTTTCTGGAACCGGTGTTCGACCATGCGCGCGTCGCATTGGTGGCAGGCGACCTGCTGGCCGCAGGCCCGGCAGAGCGTGACGGGCGCGTAGCCCCGGCGGTTGAGGAAGACGAGCGACTGTTCGCCCGCGATCAGGCGCGCTTCGATCGCGGCCTTCAGGCGCGGCGAGATCCAGCGGCCCGCCGGCACCTGTTCGTCGCGCATGTCGATCGTGGCAAGCTTCGGCAGCACCGCATCGCCGAAACGCGACGTCAGGTCCAGCCGGCGATACTTGCCGGCTTCGGCGTTGACCCAGCTTTCCAGCGAGGGCGTGGCCGAGGCGAGGACGACCTGCGCACCCTCGCAGCTCGCCCGCAGCACCGCCATGTCGCGCGCCGAATACAGCACGCCGTCCTCCTGCTTGTAGGAGGTGTCATGTTCCTCGTCGACGACGACCAGGCCCAGGTCGCGGAACGGCAGGAACAGCGACGACCGCGCGCCCACGACCAACCCGGCCTGACCTTCGGCGGTCTTCTTCCAGGCGCGGCGACGTTCGGCCTGGGTCACGCCGGAATGCCATTCGGCGGGGCGCGCGCCGAGGCGGGCCTCCACCCGGGTCAGGAACTCCGCCGTCAGCGCGATCTCCGGCAACAGCACCAGGGCTTGCCTGCCGCGGGCCAGGCATTCGGCAACGGCCTCCAGATAGACCTCGGTCTTGCCCGACCCCGTGACGCCCCGCAGAAGCGTCGTGCCGTAGCCGCCGCCGGCCACCGCATCGCGCAGCACCTGGGCGGCATCCGCCTGGTCGGGTGCCAGCGGCTTGCCCGGGCGTGCGGGATCGAGCGGGGGGAAATCGGCATCGCGGGGCGTCATCACTTCGCGCACCGCGCCCGAGGGGAGGAGGCCCTTGACCACACCGGTCGACACCCCGGCCAGATCGGCCAGTTCCGACAGTGCGAACACGTCCTCCGGTCGCTCCTCCAGGATGGCCAGGACCTTTTCGCGCGCGGGTGTCGCCCGCCCGGGATCGCCGGTGCCGAGGGCATAGAGCCGTCGCTTTCCCGCGGCCCCGCCCAGCCCGGGCGACCGCAACCCCAGGCGCAACATGGCCGGAAGCGGCGTCAGCGTGTAGGCGGCCGCCCGCTCCAGGAAGTCGCGGAAGGCGTCGGCCATCGGCGGCACGTCGAGCACGCGCGCGACGCGGCGCAGCTTCTCGACCGGCCAGTCGCCCGCCGCCTCGCCCCAGACCACGCCGAGGACGAGACGCGGACCCAGCGGCACCTCGACGAATGCGCCGTCGGTCACGCCTCCCTCGGGCGCGCGGTAGTCGAGGGCGCGATCCAGCGGCTGCGTCGTCAGGACGGCCACGGGGGCGCCGGGAGGGTGCTGGCGGGACATGCGCCCCATATCGCCCCGGACAGGCGACGATACCAGAGGGCGGCGTCGCGTCAGGCGGTGCGGCGCGTCAACGCGGTCGCGGCGCCCATGACAATGAGCGCGCCACCGCCCGCGCGGGTCAGGCCGCGCAGGACCGAGGGGCGCCGCAGCCCCGCGCGCATCCGGTCGGCGAGAAGGACATAGGCAAGGGCGTTCAGCGTCGCGAGGGTGACGAAGGTGACGATCAGGATGGCGAATTGGGGGAGGAGCGGCTGATCGGGGCGCAGGAACTGCGGCACGAAGGCGATGAAGAAGACGATGCTCTTGGGATTCAGCGCGGTGACGAGGGCGGCGTGGCCGAAGACCTCCCTCGCTGCGACGGCACGATCGGCGTCCGTTTCGCCCAGCTTGGCGGACCCGGCGGCGCGCCAGAGCTTGATCCCCATCCAGACCAGATAGGCCGCGCCGAACCATTTCAGCACGGTGAACAGGGTGGCCGAGGCAAGCACGAGCGCGCCCAGACCGGCCAGCGATGCCGTCATCGCCACCGCGTCGCCGAGCGCGACCCCGCCCGCCGAGGCCACCGCGACGCGGCGCCCCTGGCCCAACGCGTAGCTCATCACGAGAAGGATCGTCGGGCCGGGCACCATGAGGAGCGCGGTCGACGCGACGACGAAGGCAAGCCAGAGCGTGACATCCACGGGGATGGTCCTTCCGCAGGGTTGAGCGTATCACCGCAGGAAAGCAAACCAGCCCCGAGGACGCCATGAAATTCTTCGTAGACACCGCCGACATCGACGCCATCCGCGAATTGAACGACCTCGGCATGGTCGATGGTGTGACCACGAACCCGTCGCTGATCCTGAAATCGGGGCGCGACATCCTGGAGGCCACCAAGGAGATCTGCGACCTGGTCGAGGGCCCCGTCTCGGCCGAGGTTGTCGCCGTCGATTTCGACCAGATGCTGAAGGAGGGCGAGCACCTCGCCACGATCGCACCCAATGTCTGCGTCAAGGTTCCGCTGACCTGGGCGGGGCTGCGGGTCTGCAAGATTCTGACCGACAACGGCACGAAGGTGAACGTGACGCTGTGCTTCTCGGCCAATCAGGCGCTTCTGGCCGCCAAGGCCGGTGCCACCTATATCAGCCCGTTCATCGGTCGGCTGGACGACATGAACATCGACGGGATGGACCTGATCCAGGACATCCGCACGATCTACGACAATTACGGGTTCGAGACGCAGATCCTCGCCGCCTCCATCCGCAGCGCGAACCACATGAAGGACGCCGCCCTGATGGGCGCCGACGTGGCGACGGCGCCGCCCGCCGTCATTTCCAAGATGATCGACCATCCGCTGACGAAGAACGGGCTGGACCAGTTCGTGAAGGACGCCAAGGAGGCGGGCATCAAGATCGTCTGATGTTGGCAGTCCGGACAGTCACGATTGGAGCGGCCCGCAGGACCGTTCCAGCTCGTCCTCCAGACGGCTCAACTGCTCCGACAGAAGGTCCGCCTCGTTCATCAGGGCGTCGCAAGGGTCCGCCATCGGGCCGGGCGCGGGCGTCGGGCCGCCCGAGGTATCGCCGTCCTGTGGCAGGATGCCCCCCGGCGCGGGTCCGCCGCCCTCATCGTCCGAGATCGGGCCAGAAATGCAGTCGATATAATCGTCGATCGCCCGCCCAAAATCACCGAGGGTTGCAAAGAAATCTTGGCGCAGCCGACGGCAATAGGCGGTGTCCGCCGCTGTCGGATCGTCCCACGAGCCCCAGAGTCCGAACGCCTCGACCGCCGCATCGTCCCCCGCGACGTCATCGGCTGCCCCGATCCAGCGATGCAGCCGCAAGGCCTGGAACGGGCTGGCCCCGCGCCGTATGCGCGGGATCGTGCCGTCCCGCTTGGCCCTTGCCAGTGCGCGCAGCCGGGCATGCCGCATGCTCGCGCCGGTCGGCGACCGGTGCCGCGCCTTGTCCGGATCGCCATCGCCATCGCATTCGCGCGCGATGCGGGCCAGCGCGGCGGAGTCGTCGTTCCCTCTCGCGGTCATGTCCGGCCTCCCGGCCTTGAACCTAGGCGCCGCCCCTCGATCCTGGCAAGCGCGATGGACGGCGGGCTGGTGCAGGGCTGCATCCTTCGGCGTCCAAGTTCCCAATTCGCGTGGAAAACCGCGTGGCCGGATCGCGCGCACATGCTATCCCCCCCGAAACGGCAGCAGACCGGAGCAGAGGCAGATGGCAGAGACGACCGCGCGGGCGCAGGGCGCCGATTGGCGTGACCGCATCCTGAGCGACCCCGACATGATCCTGGAAGACCGCGACCTGATGCGCGCGCTTATCGTCGCCAACGAGCGGCAGATGGGCAAGAATATCGTCGACCTGCGCGGGATCGCGATGGAACGGCTGGAGGCGCGCCTCGATCGGCTGGAGGATACGCATCGCAGCGTCATCGCCGCCGCCTACGAGAACCTGGCCGGCACGAACCAGATCCATCGCTGCGTCCTGAAGCTGCTGGAAGCGGGGGATTTGCCGGAACTTCTGGAACTCCTGCCCGGTCAGCTTGCCGACATCGTGCGCGTCGACCGCGTCCGACTGGTCCTGGAGTCCATGGGGCCGGAGGACGCGCCCCACGACACGATCGCACCGGTCGCGTCCGGATTCGTCCGCGATTACGTCACCCTTGGCCGCGACGTGCCGCTTCGCCAGGTCACGCTGCGCCAATGCGCCCCCGCTTCGGCCGAGATCTTCGGCGATGATGCGACCTGGATCCGGTCGGAGGCGCTGCTGCTGTTGGATCTCGGTGCCGGTCGAATGCCGGGGCTACTGGCTTTCGGGGCCGAAGATCCGCACCAGTTTCGCGCCAACCAGGGGACCGAGCTGCTGACCTTCCTCACCTCCGCCTTCGAACGCGTCCTGCGGCGGCATCTGGCCGCGGCATGACACTGGAGATCAGCCCCGGCGCGCGCGACGCCCTGACCGCATGGCTGGACAGGCTGCGCGGTGTGGAGGGGGCGGCCGCGAACACCGTGAGCGCCTATGGGCGCGACGTCGCGGCGATCCTGGCGTTCATGGCCGCGCATCGCGGCGGGCCGATGGGCCTGGCCGAGATCGGCCGCATCACGACATCCGACCTGCGCGCCTGGATGGCGGGGGAGCGGCGCCGCGGCAACGGGCCGCGATCGGTCGCCCGGCGCCTTTCGGCACTGAAGTCGTTCATCCGCTGGCTTTCCGAACGCGAAGGTTTCGACCCGACCGCCGTGCTGTCGGCGCGGGCGCCGCGGTTTCGGAAACCTCTGCCACGTCCGTTGCCCCGGGCGGCAGCGCAGGACCTCATCGCCACGGTCGGGGCACTACATCCGACGTCGTGGATCGCCGCGCGGGACCTGGCGGTGGTCACGCTCCTCTATGGTTGCGGCCTGCGGATATCGGAGGGGCTCTCGCTCACCGGCCGGGATGCACCGCTCTGCGATACGCTGCGCATTCGCGGCAAGGGCGGGAAGGTCCGCCTCGTCCCCGTCCTGCCCGTCGCGCGCGAGGCGGTGGACCGATATCTGTCCCTCTGCCCCCACGCGGTCGAACCGGATGCCCCCTTGTTTCGCGGGGCGCGCGGCGGAGCCCTGAACCCGCGGCTGATCGCCGGGGTCATGGCGCGGGCGCGGATGCAACTGGGCCTGCCCGCCACCGCGACGCCGCATGCCATGCGGCACAGCTTCGCCACGCACCTGCTGGAAGCGGGCGGCGATCTGCGTGCGATCCAGGAACTGCTGGGTCACGCGTCCCTGTCGACGACGCAGGCCTACACGGCAGTCGATACCGTCCACCTGATGGAGACCTACGCCCGCGCGCATCCGCACGGGCGCTGACCGGTTCAGGCCCGGGCGGCGATCACCGTGATCTCGACGCGGTAGCGCGGCGCGGCCAGGCGCGACTCGCCGCAGGCCCGCGCGGGCGCATGGCCCAGCGGGATCCACTTGTCCCAGACCGCATTCATCGCGTCGAAATCACCCATGTCGGCCAGCCAGATCACCGCCTGCAGGATATGCTCGCGGTCGCTTCCGGCCTCGGCCAGCAGGCCGTCGATCGTGGCCAGGCAATCGTGGGTCTGGTCGGCGACCGTCTCGCCCTCGCCGACCTGCCCGGCCAGGTAGATCGTGTCGCCGTTGATGACGATCTGGCTCATCCGGTCGCGGGTATGCTTGCGTTCGATCATGGATCACACCGTATAGTTGAGGCCGAGGCGTCCGCCATCGACATAGATGGTCTCGCCCGTGACGTAGCTGGCCTTGGGCGAGGCGAGGAAGGCCACGACGTCGCCGATCTCGCGTGCGGTGCCGGGGCGCTTGAGCGGCGTGCGCGACATCGCGCGGTCGAAGGCGGCGGGGTCGGCGTTCACGGCGGCCATCATCTCGGTGTCGATGCTGCCGGGTCCGACGGCGTTGACGCGGATATTGTGGGGGGCGAGCGCCAGTGCCGCGACCTTGGTCAGCTGCATCACGCCGCCCTTCGAGGCGCAGTATCCGGCGATGGCCGGGATCGCGACCTGCGCGTTGATGGACGACATGTTGACGATCGCGCCTTCGATCCCGTGGTCGACCATGGTGCGCGCGGCGCGCTGCGTGGCGAGGAACACGCCCGTGAGGTTCAGGTCGATGACCCGCTGGAAATCCTCGAGTGGCATGGTCAGAAAATCGCCCGCCACCGCGATGCCGGCGTTGTTCACGAGGACCGAGACCGGCCCGACCTCCGCCTCGACCTTGTCGAACAGGGACGCGATTTGGCCGGGGTCGCCCATGTCGCAGACATAGGCGTGGCCACCCAGCTTGGTCGCGGCGTCGTGGACGCTGTCCTTGATGTCGACCAGCACGACCTTGCAACCATCCTCGGCCAGGGCTTCGGCGCAGGCATGGCCGATCCCCTGAGCCGCCCCGGTGACGAGCGCGATGCGTTCCATGTGTTCCCTCCTCTTTGGCGGCAGGCTTGCCTGCGGGTCGCGGGCGCGTCAACTTGGGCGCCATGAAAACTGCCGAACAGCTCGTCGCCGACGCCCGTGCCCGGATCGAGGAATGGGACGTCGCCCGCCTGCGCGCGACGCCCGAGGCCGTGGTGGTCGATATCCGCGACGTGCGCGAACGGGCCAAGGGGTTCATCCCCGGCTCGGTCCATGCGCCGCGCGGGATGCTGGAATTCTGGTGGGACCCGGCCAGCCCCTATCACCGCGAGGTGTTCGCCGGTCCGGGTCCGTTCGTCCTGCATTGCGCGATGGGGTGGCGGTCGGCCCTGGCGGCGGCGACGCTGACCGACATGGGCTTCGAGGTCGCGCATCTGGATGGCGGTTTCGAGGCGTGGCGCGAGGCGGGCGGTGACGTCGAGATGCCGGAGCCGCGCTAGCCGTCAGCGCAGGACGACCTGCGTATCCAGCCGGTCGATCTCCTGCCCGTCGCGCATCAGGATGACCCGGCCGGCATAGGCTCCCGGATCCCATCGCTCGGCCCGAAGGCGTCGGCCGGCGGCGCGAAACAGCTCGGCCTGCGTGCGCTCCAGCGCGATCTCCTGTTCGAACACCTCGTTTCCGTCCGGGCCCGTGATCGTCAACCCGATCACGTCGCCCGCCCGCCCCCCGAAGACCGAACCCCAGAGCACGAGGGCAGGGGCATCGGCCGGCAGATCCGCCGCATCGGCCGTGCCCGCCTTCACCTGCTCGTATTCGGGAATGCCGTCCGCGAAGCCCGCCGACAGCAGGCCCCCCGGTTCGTAGGCCGGCGCCTCCAGCCACAATCCTTCGACGAACGGGTCCACCACCTCGCCGTCGCGGCGCACCGCGATGTGGACATGCGGGAACTGCGAGGCGCCGGACAGACCGATCCGGCCGATCGGCTGGCCGGCCTCGACCGCGTCGCCGGTGTCGACCAGCACCGAGCCCTGCGCCAAATGGCAAAGCTGCGTCTCCCAACCGTCGTCATGGGAGATGGCGACACCGTTGCCGCATTCCCGGTCGGCAACATCGGCCCGGTCGGTCATGATGCGGTCCGGCATGCCGTCGCGCGTGCCGCGTACGGTGCCCCGGGCCGGCGCGAGGACGGGAACGCCGAGCGCCATCGCCTCCAGGTCGGAGACGCGGAAATCCGTTCCCTTGTGGCCGTCATAGCTAAGCGGACCGCCCGTGAAATCGGCGTGCCCGGGCCCCGGATCGGCGTCGACATATTGCTGGATGAAACAGGTCTCGCCCAAGGTGCAATCCAGCGGCAGCCGCAGGCGCAGGTCCTGCGCATGACCGGGGGCGGCCAGCAATAGTGCGGGGATTGCGCATATCGGACCGAGGCGGATCGATCCGGGGACGCGCGCGGGATCGGACGATCGAACCATGCTAAGTCTCCTTCGCTGCCGGCAGTCTGCGTGGTCGCGCTCGCAGGTCAAGGGGCAACGATGCGCGCAAACGAAAGGCCCCCGCCTTTCGGTCGGGGGCCTTCCCGTCGCGTCGTCGGGCCGCGTCAGTCCGCGGTCAGAAGCGGCGGGCGGCGGTTCGAGATCTTGGGCGCACCCGGTTCCTCGATCCGCAGGTCGAGCGCCCCGTTCTTGACGTCGACCTTCACGACACCGCCCTTGGCCAGCTTCCCGAACAGCAGCTCCTCGGCCAGCGGCTTCTTGACGTGCTCCTGGATGACGCGGGCAAGGGGGCGGGCGCCCATCTTGTCGTCATAGCCCTTGTCGGCGATCCATTCGGCCGCCGCGCGGGTCAACTCGATAGACACGCCGCGATCCATCAGCTGCGCTTCCAGCTGCAGGACGAACTTCTCGACCACCTGCAGGATCGTTTCCTTCGGCAGCGGGCCGAAGCTGATGACGGCGTCGAGGCGGTTGCGGAACTCGGGCGTGAACGTCCGCTCGATGGCAGCCGTATCCTCGCCCTCGCGCCGGTCGCGCCCGAAGCCGATCGCCGCCTTGGACATCTCGGACGCCCCGGCATTCGACGTCATGATCAGTACGACGTTGCGGAAATCCACCGCCCGGCCGTTGTGGTCGGTCAGCTTGCCGTGGTCCATAACCTGCAGCAGGATGTTGAACACGTCCGGATGGGCCTTCTCGATCTCGTCGAGGAGGAGCACGCAATGCGGATGCTGGTCGACGCCGTCGGTCAGCAGGCCGCCCTGGTCGAAGCCGACATAGCCCGGAGGCGCGCCGATGAGGCGGCTGACAGCGTGCTTTTCCATGTATTCCGACATGTCGAAGCGCAGCATCTCGACACCCAGCGTATCGGCCAGTTGCCGGGCCACCTCGGTCTTGCCAACGCCGGTGGGGCCGGCGAACAGGTAGTTGCCGATCGGCTTCTCGGGCTCGCGCAGGCCGGCGCGGGCAAGCTTGATGGCGGAGCTCAGCGCCTCGATCGCCGGGTCTTGGCCGAACACGACGCGCTTGAGCGATCCTTCGAGATCGCGCAGCACCTCGGCATCGTCCTTCGAGACGTTCTTGGGCGGGATCCGGGCGATCTTGGCCACGACCGACTCGATCTCCTTGGTGCCGATGGTCTTGCGCCGCTTGCTGTCGGGCACCAGCGCCTGCGCGGCCCCGGCCTCGTCGATGACGTCGATGGCCTTGTCCGGCAGCTTGCGGTCGTTGATGTAGCGCGCAGAAAGCTCAACCGCGCTCTTGATCGCGTCGGCGGTGTACTTGATGCCGTGATGGTCCTCGAAATACGGCTTCACGCCCTTCAGGATCTTGACGGTGTCGTCGACCGAAGGCTCGTTCACGTCGATCTTCTGGAACCGGCGCGACAGGGCGCGGTCCTTCTCGAAGTGCTGGCGGAACTCCTTGTAGGTGGTCGATCCCATCGTCCGGAGCTTGCCGCCGGCGAGGGCGGGCTTGAGCAGGTTCGAGGCGTCCATCGCCCCGCCGGACGTGGCCCCGGCGCCGATCACCGTATGGATCTCGTCGATGAACAGGACCGCGTCGGGATGCTCCTCCAGCTCGGAGACGACCGCCTTCAGACGCTCCTCGAAATCGCCACGGTAGCGGGTGCCGGCCAGCAGCGCGCCCATGTCGAGCGAGAAGATCGTGGCCCCCGACAGCACTTCGGGCACTTCGCCCTGGACGATCTTGCGGGCCAGACCCTCGGCAATGGCGGTCTTGCCGACGCCGGGATCGCCCACCAGAAGCGGGTTGTTCTTGCGCCGGCGGCAGAGGACCTGGATCGCGCGCTCCACCTCATGGGCGCGGCCGATGAGCGGGTCGATATCGCCCTTCTCGGACTTCTTGTTAAGATCGACGGTGTATTTCGCCAGCGCCGACTCGCGGTTTTCGGCCGGGTTGGGGCCGTCGGAGGCGCCGGTGAAGCCGTCATTCTCCTCCTCGGATCCCTGAACCGCCCGCGGCTCGCCGAACTCTGGGTCCTTCGCCACGCCATGCGCGATGAAGTTCACCGCGTCGTAGCGGGTCATGTCCTGTTCCTGCAGGAAGTAGGCGGCGTTCGATTCGCGCTCGGCGAAGATCGCCACGAGGACGTTGGCTCCGGTCACTTCGGTCCGGCCAGAGGACTGGACGTGGATGGCGGCGCGCTGGATCACGCGCTGGAAGGCGGCGGTCGGCACCGCCTCGGACCCTTCGACATCGGTCACGAGCGTGCTGAGATCGTCCTCGATGAAATCTTCGACCGTTTGGCGCAGCTCGTCGAGGTTGACGCCGCATGCCTGCATGACGCGGGCGGCATCGGGTTCGTCGATCAGAACCAGCAGGAGGTGTTCCAGCGTGGCGAGTTCATGGCGGCGCGCGTTGGCCTGGGCCAGGGCCGCGTGGATCGCCTGTTCGAGTGTGTTCGAGAACGAGGGCATGGTGTTCTCCTGCCTGTATGTCGCCTACGGGACTGTAAGCGGCCTTTCTTTAAGTTTTGGTTGTCAGCCGCCCGGCTTCAACCCTTTTTCGCATTCGTCGCCGGACTGTGACCGGTGTCGGCGGCGGATCGTCCCCGCCAATCTGGCATCAGAATGCGTCCCTTCCGCGGCGCGCGGCGGCGAAGGTGATGGCATCCGATTGTCCGGTGGTTCCCGTCGCGGCCTTCATTCCGGGGACGTGGGCGCGCAGGAACGGGTTGGTGTTGCGCTCGGCGCCGAGGGTGGACGGAACGGAAGGCTCACCCTCCGCGCGCAGCCGCTCCACCTCGGCGATACGAGAGATAAGGGCCGGATTGTCCGGTTCAAGGGTCCGGGCATAGGCCAGGTTCGTGGCGGTGTATTCGTGCCCCGAGGCGATCAGCGTGTCTCCGGGCAGGTCGGCGAAGCGCGCCAGGCTTTCGAACATCATGTCCGGCTCGCCCTCCATCAGACGGCCGCATCCGCCCGACATCAGGCTGTCCCCGGTAAAGGCCACGCCGTCGAACAGAAAGGCGATATGACCGATCGTGTGCCCCGAGACGTCGATGACGCGACCTTCCGCCGCGCCGATGGTCACGGTGTCGCCGGGGGCGAGCGCATGATCCAGCGGCGGCAGGCGATGCGCGTCGGCCGCCGCGCCCCAGACCTGCGAACCGGTCCTGTCCTTCAGTTCGGCGACGCCGTCGACATGGTCGGGGTGGTGATGGGTCAGCAGGATGTCCGTCAATTCCCATCCGAGACGCGCCAGCGCGTCCGTGATGGGGCCAGCCTCGGGCACGTCGACGACGGCCACGCGGTCACCCGACCGAAACGCGAAGGCGTAGTTGTCCATCAGGCAGGGGATCGTCACGAGGCCGTCTCTGGGGGACATGGCATTCTCCGCGTTTGCCGCTAGCATGACACGAACCGGACGAAGGGCAACGGCCATATGCATCTCGACGTGCTGGACCTGCGGCAATTCTACTACCGCACGCGTCTCGGCCGTGCGGCGCAGAAGGCCGTGCGCGACAGGCTGATCGCGATGTGGCCCGAGGCGAAGGGCCAGACGGTTGCCGGCTTCGGCTTCGCGGTGCCGCTGCTGCGTCCGTTCCTGCACGATGCGCGCCGTGTCATCGGCCTGATGCCCGGTCCCCAGGGCGTGATGCATTGGCCGGCCGGAATGGCGAATGTCTCGACCCTGGTGGAGGAGACGCTCTGGCCGCTGGACACGGGCGTGGTGGACAAGCTGGTGCTGATGCACGGACTGGAGACCTGCGAGAACCCGGCCGCGCTCCTGGCGGAATGCGGCCGCGTGCTGGGGCCCGGCGGGCGCGCCGTGTTCGTGGTGCCGAACCGATCCGGCCTCTGGGCGCGGCGTGACAAGACGCCGTTCGGCTTCGGTCGGCCCTATTCGCTGGGGCAGCTTGAGGCGCAGGTGAAATCGGCGGGACTCATCCCCGAGCGACACGCGGCCGCGCTTTTCGCGCCGCCCAGCGAGGGGAAGTTCTGGCTGCGCTCGGGCGGCGTGATCGAGCGGATCGGTCAGCGCCTGTCGCGGTCGGGCGGCGGGGGCGTCATCCTGCTGGAAGTGTCGAAGCAGGTTCCGGCCCGGCCCCGAAGCGGGCTGGCCGAACGGGTGCGGCGCCCGCTGCGGGTTCTGGAGGGCGTTCCCGAACCGTCCGTGGCGGGACGGTCCGGTTGACCGGACCGCCGATCCCGACGTACCCTTCGGGCGATTTCGACATGCGGATGCCGCATCCCCCGCCCGGGCGGGACCCTTCCGATTGCCGAAAGTACTCAACATGACCAATGTCCATACCGCTCGCCGCGAGGATCGGAGCGCCATTCTCGACATCGCCGCCGAGTCCGGGCTCTTCGCGCCCGAGGAACTGCCCGACTTCATGGCCGCCTTCGACGACTGGTCGCCCGACGGGGCGGAGGAGGCGCGCGTCTGGCTGATCGTCCCGGGCGGTGCGGGGGCCGCCCTCCTCGCGCCCGAGCCGATGTCCGACAACGTCTGGAACATGCTGTTTGTGGGCGTGCGCGAAGACGACCGTCGCCGGGGCGTCGGCCGGGCCCTCCTGCGCGCGGTCGAGGACCGGGCACGGGACGACGGCGGGCGCCTTCTCCTGATCGACACGTCCGGAGACGAAGCGCAATCCGGTGCCCGCGTCTTCTACGGCGCCATGGGCTACGCCGAGGAGGCGGTGATCCGCGACTATTACGGGGAAGGGATCGACCGGGTGACGTTCCGCCGGCGGCTGTGACCCGCGCGGCCGGGGTCGAAACAGGCGCAGCGCGATCCCGGCCAAGCTGACACCAACGAAGAAGACCTGGATGACCATCGTCGCGGCGTTGAAGGAATGCCCCAGGCTGGACAGCACGAGGCTGGCGGCGGTCAGGTTGCACAGGAAATACGCCACGCTCTCGGTGCTCAAGATCCGCGTCGTCATGGCGGTGTAGGTCAGGATGTAGAGGCCGGCCCCGAGCAATCCGGTCATCTGCAACGGAGGCAGGTCGAAAAGGCTCGGGTCCGGCATGTCCTGCGTCTCCGCGGTCGAGGGGCGGGGCACGCCGGGACCGTACTTAGGTTACTCGTTACCCGGCCGAGACTAGCAGGGCGGACCCCGGCGGCCGATTGAGGGTTTCCTTACGTCAACCGATCGCATCGGGGCCGCGCGGACCGGGTGATCGACGGCCCGGAAAGGGCGGTGCGGCCCGATGTCCGGCCGCGCGCGCGGGCAGTTGCAGGGTCCGAACCCCTCTGCTAGAGGGAGCGCGATTTCGTGATCCGGCCCGTGTGGGCTGGGTCTGACGTGGGCCGGTCCGGGGGACGTCGGAGCCTGACAAGACTGTCGAAAGGGTGGACGTGTCCGAACCAGCTTCGATCTCGACGGGGATTGCCCAACGCTATGCGCAGGCCGTCCTCGACCTCAGCCGCGAAGGTGGCGATCTCGGTAAACTCGAATCGGACGTGAACGCGCTCGACGATGCCATCGGGGCATCGCCCGAACTGCGCGAAGTGCTGTCCTCGCCGGTGGTCAGCCGCGAGGATCAGGGCCGCGCCGTCTCCGCGCTCGCCGACAAGATGGGCCTGGGCGACGTGCTGTCGAACACGCTGCGCCTGATGGCCTCCAAGCGGCGCCTGTTCGTCGTGCCGCAGATGGTCGCGGCGCTGAAGGCGATGCTGTCCGAGGGTCGGGGCGAGGTCACGGCCGAGGTCCGCTCGGCCAAGGAACTGACGAAGACGCAGTCCGACAAGCTGGCGCAGGCGCTGAAGGCGTCAACCGGCAAGGATGTGAACCTAGATGTCACCGTCGATGACGCGCTGATCGGCGGTCTCGTGGTCAAGATCGGCTCGCGGATGATCGACACATCGATCCGCGCGAAGCTCAATGCACTCCAGAATACGATGAAAGAGGTTCGGTAATGGCGATCCAGGCTGCGGAAATCTCCGCGATCCTCAAGGACCAGATCAAGAATTTCGGCCAGGAGGCCGAGGTGGCCGAGGTGGGTCGCGTCCTGTCCGTGGGGGACGGCATCGCGCGGGTCTACGGCCTCGACAACGCCCAGGCCGGAGAGATGGTCGAGTTCCCGGGCGGCATCCAGGGCATGGCGCTGAACCTCGAGAGCGACAATGTCGGCGTGGTGATCTTCGGCTCCGACCGGGACATCAAGGAAGGCGACGTCGTCAAGCGTACGAACTCCATCGTGGACGTGCCCGCCGGGGACGAACTGCTCGGCCGCGTGGTCGACGGCCTCGGCAACCCGCTGGACGGCAAGGGCCCGATCAACGCGTCCGAGCGTCGGGTGGCCGACGTCAAGGCGCCGGGCATCATCCCGCGAAAATCGGTGCATGAGCCGATGGCGACCGGCCTCAAGGCCGTCGACGCCATGATCCCGATCGGCCGCGGTCAGCGCGAGCTGATCATCGGCGACCGCCAGACCGGCAAGACCGCCGTGGCGCTCGACGCGATCCTGAACCAGCAGAGCTACAACGACGCCGCCGGCGATGACGAGTCCAAGAAGCTCTACTGCATATACGTCGCCATCGGGCAGAAGCGTTCGACCGTGGCGCAGCTGGTGAAGCGCCTGGAGGAGACGGGCGCGATCGACTATTCGATCGTCGTCGCCGCCACCGCGTCGGACCCCGCGCCGATGCAGTTTCTCGCGCCCTATGCCGCGACCGCGATGGCCGAGTATTTCCGCGACAACGGTCGGCACGCGCTGATCGTGTATGACGACCTGTCCAAGCAGGCCGTGGCCTATCGCCAGATGTCGCTGCTGCTGCGTCGTCCGCCCGGCCGCGAAGCCTATCCGGGCGATGTGTTCTATCTCCACTCGCGCCTGCTTGAGCGTTCGGCGAAGCTGGGCGACGAATACGGCAACGGCTCGCTGACGGCGCTGCCGATCATCGAGACCCAGGGCGGCGACGTGTCCGCGTTCATTCCGACCAACGTGATCTCGATCACCGACGGTCAGATCTTCCTCGAAACGGAACTGTTCTATCAGGGCGTTCGCCCGGCGGTGAACACAGGCCTGTCGGTGTCGCGCGTCGGATCGTCGGCGCAGACGGACGCGATGAAGTCGGTCGCGGGTCCCGTGAAGCTGAGCCTTGCGCAGTACCGCGAGATGGCCGCCTTCGCGCAGTTCGGCTCCGACCTCGACGCGTCGACGCAGCAGCTCCTGAACCGGGGCGCGCGCCTGACCGAGCTGATGAAACAGCCGCAATATTCCCCGCTGACCAATGCCGAGATCGTTTGCGTCATCTATGCGGGCACCAAGGGATATCTCGACAAGGTGCCGGTGAAGGATGTCGGTCGCTGGGAAGCGGGCTTGCTCAAGCACATGCGCGGACCGGCGAAGGACGTCCTCGACTTCATCACCGAGGAGGATCCGAAGGTGAAGGGCGACGCCGAGGACCGCATCAAGGCGGCGATCGACGACTACGCCAAGACGTTCGCTTGAGGGGCCGTTAGATGGCCAACCTCAAGGATCTCAAGAACCGGATCGCGAGCGTCAAGTCGACGCGCAAGATCACCAAGGCCATGCAGATGGTCGCGGCGGCCAAGCTCCGCCGTGCCCAGGATGCGGCCGAGGCGGCGCGCCCCTACACCGAACGGTTCAACGCCGTTCTGGGGCAACTCGCCTCGTCCGTCGGCGGCAGCGACACCGCGCCCCGACTCCTGTCGGGGACGGGGTCGGACCAGACGCATCTGCTGATCGTGATGACGTCGGAGCGCGGGCTCTGCGGGGGCTTCAACGCCAATATCGCGAAGCTGGCCAAGACCCACGCGTCGCGCCTGCTGTCCGAGGGCAAGACGGTCAAGATCATGACCGTGGGCAAGAAGGGCCGTGAATCGCTCAAGCGTGAATACGGCCAGTACCATGTCGCCCATGTCGACATGTCGGACGTCAAGCGGGTCGGCTACGGCGACGCGGCGGGCATCGCGTCGGACGTCTTGAAGCGGTTCGACGCGGGCGAGTTCGACATCGCGACGATCTTCTATGCGGAGTTCCAGTCCGTCATCAGCCAGAAGCCCACGGCGCAGCAGATCATCCCCGCCTCGTTCGAGGAGACGGACGACGCCTCGACGCTCTACGACTACGAGCCGAGCGAGGAGGCGATCCTGGCCGATCTGCTCCCGCGCGGCGTGGCGACGCAGATTTTCGCGGCCCTGCTGGAGAACGGGGCGTCCGAGCAAGGCGCGCGGATGTCGGCGATGGACAACGCGACGCGCAACGCGGGCGAGATGATCGACAAGCTGACGATCGAGTTCAACCGTTCGCGCCAGGCCGTCATCACCAACGAGCTGATCGAAATCATTTCGGGCGCCGAGGCGCTCTGAGCGGAACTGCGGGTGCGTGCGCACCCTGAAAACGGAGAGACGACATGGCAAACGCAGTCGGAAAAGTAACCCAGGTCATCGGCGCCGTCGTGGACGTGCAGTTCGGCGATCACCTGCCCGAGATCCTGAACGCGCTGACCACCGAGAACAACGGCAAGCGCCTGGTTCTGGAAGTGGCGCAGCATCTGGGCGAGAACACGGTCCGCACCATCGCGATGGACGCGACCGAGGGCCTCGTCCGCGGGCAGGAGGTCACCGACACCGACGGCCCGATCACCATCCCCGTGGGCAATGCCACGCTGGGCCGCATCCTGAACGTCATCGGCGAGCCGGTTGACGAGGGCGCGCCGGTCGACGCCGACGAGCACCGTTCGATCCACCAGGACGCACCCGATTTCGCGGCGCAATCGACCAGTTCCGAGATCCTGGTGACCGGCATCAAGGTCATCGACCTGCTGGCGCCCTATTCCAAGGGCGGCAAGATCGGCCTGTTCGGCGGTGCCGGCGTGGGCAAGACGGTCCTGATCATGGAGCTGATCAACAACATCGCCAAGGTGCACTCGGGCTTCTCGGTCTTCGCCGGTGTGGGCGAGCGGACGCGCGAGGGCAACGACCTCTATCATGAGATGATCGAGTCCGGCGTCATCGTGCCCGACAACCTGTCGGAATCGAAGGTGGCCCTGGTCTACGGTCAGATGAACGAGCCGCCGGGCGCCCGCATGCGCGTGGCTCTCACCGGCCTGACCCTGGCCGAGCAGTTCCGCGACCAGTCGGGCACGGACGTGCTGTTCTTCGTCGACAACATCTTCCGCTTCACGCAGGCGGGCTCCGAGGTGTCGGCCCTTCTGGGGCGCATTCCCTCCGCCGTGGGCTATCAGCCGACGCTGGCCACCGACATGGGCCAGATGCAGGAGCGGATCACCTCGACCAAGAACGGCTCGATCACGTCGGTGCAGGCGATCTACGTCCCCGCCGACGACCTGACCGACCCCGCGCCGGCCACGTCCTTCGCCCACCTCGACGCGACCACGACGCTGTCCCGCGCGATCTCGGAGCTGGGCATCTATCCGGCCGTGGATCCGCTCGACTCCACTTCGCGCCTGATGGACCCGGCGGTTCTGGGCGAGGAGCATTACCAGGTCGCCCGCGACGTGCAGGGCATCCTGCAGCGCTACAAGTCGCTGCAGGACATCATCGCGATCCTCGGCATGGACGAGCTGTCCGAAGAGGACAAGCTGACCGTGGCCCGCGCCCGCAAGATCCAGCGGTTCCTGTCGCAGCCCTTCGACGTGGCCAAGGTCTTTACCGGCGCCGACGGCAAGCAGGTCCCGCTGGAGGAGACGATCGCCTCGTTCAAGGCGGTGGTCGCGGGCGAATATGACCACCTGCCCGAAGGCGCGTTCTACATGGTCGGCGGCATCGACGAGGTGAAGGCCAAGGCCGAGCGCATGGCGGCCGAGGCGGCCTGATGCAGTTCGAACTCGTCTCACCCGAGCGGCGGCTGGCGTCCATGGACGACGCCAATGCCGTCCGCATCCCCGGCGCGGACGGGGATCTGACGGCCATGGCCGACCACGCGCCGACGATCACGTCGCTGCGTCCCGGCATCCTGACGGTGGAGGCCCCCGGCGGCGAACAGAGCTTCGCCGTGACCGGCGGTTTCGCCGAGATCGGCGCCGGCGTCACGGTTCTGGCCGAACGGGCGCTGCCGGTCTCGGATGTCACGCAGGAGGTCTATGACGACTGGGTGGTTGAGGCCCGCACCGCCCATGACGCGGCGCGCGAACGGCCCGCCGATGGCAACGATGGCGGCGTCGACGCGGCCGCCAAACTGCTGGCCGACATGGTCGCGATGGGTGGTCACATCGGGCTCGACCCGAAGCAGTCGAACCTCTGATTGCGAGGAAATCATGAACGGGCCCCGGAAATTTCCGGGGCCTTCGCATTTTTGGGGGCCATTCGTCCCGAATCCGGTTACTTCTGTCCGGTGGTCGGGACCGGAACTGCGGGCGCGAGACACATGCGACGATTTCGCAATCATCTGATCGGCGTCCTGCAGGGAAGCCGCTCCATGTTCTCGGATTTCGAGGACGGGGGCGATATGTGGACGGGGATCGGTCCGCGTGAGGCGCGCGTGCGCGTCGTCTTCGCTGAGCCGTTCAAGACGCCGCCGGCAATCACGACCACGTTGGGGATGTTCGACATGGACGCGGCCACGAACCAGCGCGCGGACCTGGGCCACGCGAACGTGACCGAGGCCGGTTTCGACCTGATATTCCGCACCTGGGGCGACACCCGGGTTGCGCGCGTCCGCGCCGATTGGACGGCCATCGGCGAGGTCCGGGCCGAGGACGAATGGGATTTGTACTGATACGACTCGCGCTTTGACATTCGCGGATGCCGCGCCCCAATGAAGGGGCGGAGGTGCCCGAAATGCGCGACGACAATTTCCTGACCGAGATGAACGCCCGCCATCTCTGGCACCCGATGGCCCATCCCGGCGAGATGCGGGCCGCCCCGCCAAAGGTCATCACCGGGGCAGAAGGGGTGCGGATCACCGATCTGGACGGGCACACGACCATCGACGCCGTGGGCGGGCTCTGGAACGTGAACCTCGGCTATTCCTGCGCCCCGATCAAGGCGGCCATAGCCGATCAGTTGCAGCGCCTGCCCTATTATTCGGCGTTCAAGGGTACGACCAACGACGCCGCGATCGAACTGTCGGTGAAGCTGGCCGAGATGTTCGGCCCCGAAGGCATGACGCGGGCCTTCTTCACCGCGGGCGGGTCGGACAGCGTCGACACCGCGCTGAAGCTGGCGCGGCAATATCACCGCCTGCGGGGCGAGCCGGGCCGCACCAAGTTCATCGCCATCCGCAAGGGCTATCACGGCACGCATTGGGGTGGCGCCAGCGTCAACGGCAACCCGCAGTTCCGCGCGCCCTACGAGCCGATGCTGCCGGGCTGCTTCCACATCCCGGCGCCCTATGCCTACCGCAACCCGTTCGACGAGAGCGACCCCGAACGGCTGGCCGCGCTCTGCCTCCGGGCGCTCGAGGCGGAGATCGAGATGCAGGTGCCCGGCACCGTCGCCGCCTTCATCATGGAGCCCGTGCTCGGGGCGGGCGGGGTGATCCCGCCGCATCCGTCTTTCATGCCGGGCGCGCGCGAGATCTGCGACCGGCACGGCGTGCTCCTGATCGCGGATGAGGTCATCACCGGGTTCGGGCGGACGGGCGACGTGTCCGGCTCGCGGCACTGGGGGGTGAAGCCGGACATGATGTGCCTCGCGAAGGCGATCACGTCGGGCTATTTCCCCATGGGCGCGGTGCTGGCGAACGACCGGATGGCGGAGGTGTTCGAGGGCGAACAGGGCGCGATGATCGGCACCGGCTACACCTATTCGGGCCATCCCGTCGGCTGCGCCGCCGCGCTCGCCTGCTTGGCCGAGACCGAGCGGTTGGCCCTGTGGGACAGGGCCCGGCATCAGGGCGCGCGGCTGAAGGCGGGGCTGACCGATCTGGCCGGGCGGCACGACATCATCGGCGACGTGCGCGGCGAAGGGATGATGTGTGCAGTCGAGATCGTGTCCGACCGGGCCGCCAAATCCGCCGACGCCGCCCTGGCCGGCCGCGTGTTCGAGGCGACCTACGAGGCCGGTGTGATGGTCCGCTGGTCGGGCCACAACCTCGTCATGTCGCCGCCGCTGATCCTGTCGGATGGCGATTGCGACCGGATCGTCGCGGCACTCGACGAGGGGCTGGCAGCGGCGTGAGGGTCTTCGTCAACGGGTTCGGCCGGATCGGGCGGTCGATCCTGCGCGCGCATCTGGGCGGCGCCGGCCGAGGGATCCAGGTCGTCGGCATCAATGACATCGCCCCGATCGAGACCTGCGCCTATCTGTTCAAGTACGACAGCGTGTTCGGCCCCTGGCCCGGTACGGTCGCGGCGGCCGAGGACGCGCTCGTCATCGACGGCCAGGCGATCCCCTTCCACCGGACGCCGGACCTGCGGACGCTGTCGCTGGGCCATGTCGACCTGGTGATGGAATGCACCGGCCATGCCGACACCCGCCCCGAGGTGGAGCGCGGGCTGCTCGCAGGCGCGGCCAAGGTGCTGATGTCGGGCCCCTCCGCCGTGGCCGACGCGACGATCGTGCTGGGGGCGAACGACGCGACGCTGGACCCGGCGCACCGGATCGTGTCGAACGCCTCCTGCACCACGAACGCGGTCGCGCCCCTGCTGGCCGTGTTGGACCGGGCCTTCGGTGTCGCAGCCGGGTCGATGACCACGATCCATTGCTACACCGGCAGCCAGCCGACGGTGGACATGCCGCGCGGGGATTTCGCGCGGTCGCGGGCCGCGGCCCTGTCGATGGTGCCGACGACGACGAGCGCGGGGCGGCTGGTCGATCAGGTCCTGCCGCATCTGACGGGCCGCGTGCCGTGCCAGTCGGTGCGGGTGCCGGTGGCCAGCGTCTCGGCTGTCGATCTGGCGTTTTTGCCGGAACGGGCTGCGACGGTGGATGCGGTGAATACGGCCCTGCGGGACGCGGGCGGGGTGATCGGGATGGAGGCGGCGCCGCTGGTCAGCTCCGACCTGCGCGCCCGGCCCGAGAGCATCGTGATGGCCGCACCCGAGACGCGCGCGAGCGAGGGCGGCCTGATCCGCGTCTTCGGCTGGTACGACAACGAATGGGGTTTCGCCAACCGGATGCTGGAGTTGGGCCTCAGGATGGCCGGGTAAGGCGCAGCACCCCGGCGGGGGGCAGGTCGTGACCGTCGAAGCGGCGCGCCTCGTCGGCGTAGTTGAACACGAAACGCTCCGCCCCGGTGTCGCGAAGGCGGAGGCCGTCGGGCAGGTCGTGGACGTCCAGCCCCGCTTCGACCGCCAGGTCGCGCAGGATGCGGCGGGCGGCCTCGGCATCGGGCCAGCCGGTCAGATGCAGGTGGCGGCCTTGGCGCAGCAGGATCGGCGTGCCATCCGTCGCGGCCTCGATCACGTCGGCCTCGGTCTCGTGATGCTCCAGCCACAGCGTGACGTGGCCGCCCTTGACCAGCGGAAGGGGGGCGCCGGGCGGGAACGTCTCCTCCATAACCGAGCGTGTGGACAGGCCGGGCAGGTCGGGGCCGAAGGGGAATTTGAACGACAGCGTGTCGGTCTTCAGGTCGGTGCGCGGGCCGGTCAGGACCAGCCCCGACGCGCCCGCGATGGCGGCGCGGAGCGGGCCGGTCAGCGTGAGCAGCCCCGGCACGAGCGTCAGGGCGTAGCCGTCCAGCGTGGTCGTGTCGGATGGCAGGATGTCGACCGAAAGACCCAGCGATCGCAGCGCGCGGTAGAGGTGGAAGCACAGGGCGAAATGGTCGAAGCCCTTGCCCTGCGGCTGCACCTCCCACGCCCATTGCGAGGCGTAGTCGAAGATCAGGGCGACGGGGGCCTGGTTGGGGACGACGTCCGGCGCATCGGCCAGCTCGGCGGCGACCTGCGCCGCCTCGGCCAGGCCGGGCGCGTCCGTCGCGTCGGGGCGCAGAAGGCCGGCATGCTGGCTCTCCTGCGCGAAGGGGGCCTGGCGCCATCGGAACCAACAGACGGCCTCGGCCCCGTGCGCGAACGCCTCCCACGACCAGAGGCGGACCATTCCGGGCAGGGGCGCGGGGTTGTAGGGCGCCCAGTTCACCGGGCCGGGTTGCTGCTCCATCACCCACCAGCGGCCGCGTCCGACGGCGCGATATAGGTCGTGATGGAACGCCTGGAAGTCGGGGTCGCCCTGGCGCAGGTAGGCGGCGGCGTCACCCTCCGGCACGCGGTCCAGCAGGAAGCCCAAGGGGTAGCTGTCCCAGGTCGCGATCTCCATCTGCGCGCCGGTGGCGTAGTGGTCGAACTCGGTCACGCGGCCCATGTAATTGTGGCCGATCGGCGCGTCGGAATGGGTACGGATCGCGTCGACCTGTACCGCGTTCCAGCGGACGACCTGATCCGAGGCGAAGCGCCGGAAGGCCAGGGCATGGGCCGGGTTCGGTTCGGTCACCGTCAGGTTCGGCAGATCGATCTCGGACCAGTCGGCATAGTCCATCGACCAGAAGATGTTGCCCCAGGCCGCGTTCAGGGCGCCGATATCCTGGTACCGGCGGCGCAGCCAGTCGCGGAACGCATCCCGCGCGGCGTCGGACCAGCTGAGCACCGTGTCGTGGCAGCCGTATTCGTTGTCGGTCTGCCATGCGGCCACGCGGTCGCCATAGCGTTCGGCCATGAGCCCTGCCATATGCGCCGCGTCGTCGCGATAGCCCGCATGGCTGAAGCAGTAGTGTCGACGCGAGCCGAACTTGCGGGGGCGGCCGTCGGCATCGGTGGCCAGCATGTCGGGATGGCGGTGCAGCATCCAGCGGGGCGGCGTGGCGGAGGGCGTGCCGAGCACCACCGAAAGGCCCGCGCCGATCAGCACGTCGATGGCGCGGTCGAGCCAGTCCCAGCGGTAATCGCCCGGCGATGGCTCCAGCCGGGACCAGGCGAATTCGCCGATGCGCACCCAGGTGAGGCCCAGATCGGCCATGCGACGCGCATCCTCGGGCCAGCGATCCTCGGGCCAGTGTTCGGGGTAGTAGCAGACGCCGAGACTGCGTTTCACAGAATGACCCTTCGCTCGGGCAGGCCCCGAACCGGAACCTCCGCCACCCAGGTGCACCCGCCCGCCGGCTGGTGTTCGCGCGCGTCCTCGGACAGGCCCTGCGTGGCAGACGTCACGAAGATCGAGCGCATGTCCGCACCGCCGAAGGCCGGACAGGTCGTGTGCGCCGCACCGCAGGCCACGGCCGAGCGGAAGCGCCCGTCGGGTCCATGGCAGGCGACGCGCCAGCCGCCCCATTGCGCGACCCAGACATTGCCCTCGGCGTCGCAGACCGCACCATCCGGGGCGAGGCCGACACCCGAGAAGTCCACGAAGATCTCGGGCCGGCCCGACGGCCAGCCGGCCCGGTCGATATGCTGCTTCCAGATCGCGCCCTTGGCCGTGTCGGCGAAATAGGCGGTGTCGCCGCCGGGCGCGAAACAGATCGCGTTCGGGATCGAGATGTCCTGGTAGAGCTTGCGCACCTCGCCCCGGAAATAGCGGTAGATCGCGCCCGCGCCCGGCTTCGCCTGCTTGTCCATCGTGCCGATCCAGAACCCGCCCAGCGGGTCGGCACGGCCGTCGTTGGAGCGGTTGCCGGGTTTGTCCGCCTCGAGCGGGGCAAGCTTTTCGCGCTGGCCGGTGTCGATGTCGAAACGCCAGAACGCCGTCTCCCCCGCGATCAGCAGCGTATCGTCATCGACCCACCCGGCGGCCGAGACCATCTCGTCCCAGTGCCAATCGCGCGGCGTATCTCCCTCGCGCGTCATTAGCCTGCGCGCGGTGATGTCGAACCAGAAGAGCTGTCGCCGGCCCGGATGCCAGAGCGCGCCTTCACCCAGTTCGCAGACGCGATCGTCGTGAACGCGCGCCTGCGTCACGCCATCACCCCCGCCCCCGCCGCGCGGTCATAGGCGTCGACGATGCGGCGGGCACGGTTGGCGATCTCGTCGACGGGCAGGCCCGGCACGTAACAGGCGGTGCCGAGGCCGAAACCGTCCGCCCCTGCGGCCAACCACTCGGCGAAGTTCTCGGGCCCCGCGCCGCCCACGGCATAGACCTTGGCGCCCACGGGCAGGATCGCGCGCATCGCCTTCAGGCCGGACGGGCCCGCCATCGCGCCGGGAAACAGCTTCAACCCCGTGGCGCCCGCGCGCAGGGCGGCGAAGGCTTCGGTCGGGGTGAAGATGCCGGGCCAGCTCTCCAGGCCCAGGTCGCGGGTCCGGGCGATGACGTCCGGGTCGGCGTTGGGCGAGACGACCAGGCGTCCGCCGGCTTCGGCCACCGACTGCACTTCTGGCACGGTCAAAACGGTGCCCGCGCCGATCAGGGCCCGGTCGCCATGCGCGTCGGCCATCGCGGCGATGGAGGACAGCGGCTCGGGCGAGTTCAGCGGGACCTCGATCGTGGTGATGCCGGCCTCGATCAGGGCGGCGCAGGCGGGGATGGCGTCGGCGGGTGTGATGCCGCGCAAGATGGCGATCAGGGGACGGGTCATGGCAGATCCTTGGCGGCGGCGAGACCGGCGAGCGTCATATCGTCGGCCGGCAGGAGACGGGGTGTCAGACCCTGTGCGCGCAGGGCCAGGTCGTAGACGCGGCTGATGCCGGGGGCGCCAGTTACCACGACGTCCCGCCCCAGCCACCAGGGTTTGGTGGCGGCCAGTTCCGACCCGATCAAGAGCCCCGAGAGGAGGCCGCGCCCCTTGGCGGCGTCCTGCCCATGCAGCAGGTCCGCGGCGCGCAGTTCGAACAGACGCGCGCTCAGCGCCTCGGGACGGGACAGCGTGTCGGAGACGGCCCCGAGGAAGGCGTCGTCGTCGAAGGCGTCGCCACCCAACGAGTGGCGGAGAACCGTATGGCGGGCGACGGTCTCGAACAGCTCCCCGGTCATCACGGTGCGGAAGCTGACGACTTCGCCGGCGCTGACATGAACCCATTTGGTATGCGTGCCGGGAAGGCAGGCAACACCGTCGAAATCGCTGTCATCGCGCAATATTCCCGCGATCTGCGTCTCCTCTCCGCGCATGACGTCCGGGTGGGGGGAGGTCTGCCGGATGCCGGGCACGATGCTCACGCGCAGGCGGTTGTCACGTGTTTCCACCCGCGTCAATTCGCCACCCAGCGGGGTGCAGGGGGCGGTGCGATACGCCGCTTCGGCCCAGCCTTGGCGGGCGCCGACCATGCCGCAGCAGACGATTTCCGTCGGGCCGTCGAGCCAGTCGCCGATCAGGTTCAGAAGGCTCGGCTCGAACGTCTCGCGGGTCAGGCGGCCCATGCCGTCCTCGCTGGCCCGCGTCCCGATAGTTCGCTCGCCCTCCATCAGCATGGCGCGCAGGGATGTGGTGCCCCAGTCGACGGCGATCCAGCGGGTCATCCGGTGACGGCCACGCCGCCATCGACGACGAGTGCTTGACCGGTGACCATCCTGGACGCCTCGGAGGACAGGAAGAGGGTCGGGTTCACGATGTCTTCGGGGCCTAGGTGATCCTTCAGGCACTGCCGGTCGAGATGCGCGGCGAGGCTGTCTGGGTCGGCCCATTTCTCGAGCTGCTTCCGCGTCAGCACCCAGCCGGGGGCGAGTGCGTTGACGCGGATCTGGTCGGGGCCGAATTCGCGGGCGAGGCTGCGGGTCATGCCATTGATGCCGGAATTGGCGGTCGTGTAGATGGCGTAGCCGGCATTGCCCATCATGTAGCTGATGGAGGTGAAGTTGACGATGTGGCCGTAACCCGCGGATTTCATGCCGCGAATGGCATGTTGGCAGGCGAAGAAATAAGCTTTGAGATTGATCGACTGGGACCAGTCGTAGAATTCCTCGTCGACATCCAGCGTCGCGTGCCGCTGGTCGTTGGCGGCGTTGTTGACCAGTCGCGTGACGGGGCCATGTGCCTTGGCCGCCTGATCCATCGCGCCGCGCAGGGCGGCGATGTCTGTAATGTCGCCTTGGATGAAGAGCGGCGTGTTTCCGGTGGCCCGCGTCATTTCGTCCACGAACTCGGTCGCGTCGGATCGGCCGATGAAGGCGACCTTCGCGCCTTGGCGCAGGAAACCTTCGCTCAGCGCCGCGCCGATGCCGGAGCCGCCGCCGGTGATGAAGACGGATGCGCCGTCGAGGTCGGGATATGTGGCGGTCTGGGTCATGTCTCTATCCCGTCCTATCGAAATACTCAGAGGGGGCGACGTCGGTAGGGCCCACGTCGGATGTGTCTTGGCCCGGGCGCGTCACAGGCGGTGTCCTTCGACGACCCACATCGTCTCGGGGAAGTTCCATGGCAGGACGATCCCGTGCTGCATCAGCCAGGCGCCGGGCAGGTCGACCGGCCCGTCCTTGAGGAGCGGCGCGCCGCGGCTGAGCGCGGGGGCGTTTGCGCGGTTGATCAGTTCGATCCGGTAGGTCGCCTCGGGGTCGAGGGCCGTCAGGCGCAGGGGGCGCGGCGCGATCTGGGCCGAGGTGGCGGCCTTGCCCGCGAAGAGGACGAAGCGATGGCCGTCGCGGGCCTGCTGCTGTTCGGCCAGGACGGCGGGGTCGGCGCTGTCGAGGCGGTGGATGTCGGCCAGCGTCATCCAGTCGCGGTTGCGCTTCCACCAGGCGGTCACTTCGGTGAGGACGCGCGTCTCGCGGTCATCGAGTTCGCGGGGGTCCATCTCGAATCCCATGTGCCGTTGTGCGGCGACCCAGGCGCGGAACGAGATGTCGAGAATTCGCCCCGAGGTATGGCAGCGGCGCGGCCCGACATGGGAGCCGGTGACGGCGAGTGGCAGGAACAGCGCCGCGTCGTGCTGGATGCGCAGGCGTTCGAGCGCGTCGTTGCTGTCCGACAGCCAGATGCGCTGGGTCCGCTGGAGGATGCCGAAGTCGATGCGGCCGCCGCCCGACGCGCAGCTCTCGATCTCCACCTGCGGGAAATCGGCGCGCAGCCGGTCGATTAGCGCGTAGGAGCCGCGGGTCTGGTCGGCGTCGGGCATCGGCAGGACGCGGTTGTGATCCCATTTGACGTAGTCGATGGCGTGGCGGCCCAGAATCGCGGCCATGCGACCGTGAATGAAGTCGCGCACCTCGGGCAGGGCCATGTTCAGGGCCTTCTGCTGTCGGCCCAGGGTCTGATCCTCGGAGCCCAGCGCCCAATGCGGGTTCGCGCGGTGGATGTCGCTGTCGGGGTTGATCATCTCCGGCTCGAACCAGATACCGAAGGTCATCCCTTCGCCATGGACATGGTCGATCAGCGGGCCGAGGCCGTCGGGATACTTGCGGGGGTCGACCTCCCAGTCGGAGAGCGAGCGGGTGTCGTCGTCGCGCTGCCCGAACCAGCCGTCGTCGAGCACGAAACGTTCCGCGCCCAGGGCGGCGGCACGGCTTGCGATGTCCTTGAGGACCGGCAGCTTGTGGTCGAAATAGACCGCTTCCCAGCAGTTGTAGTGGACGGGGCGCGGGGCGGCGGGGTTCGGCCAGGTCACAATGCGGTCGCGCAGATGGCGCTGGAAGGCGACCGCGCAGCCGTTGAGGCCGTATTGCGAATAGGTGACGTAGAGCGTCGCGCTCTCGAACCGCCGGGCGGCGTTCGTCTCCATCCGTGCGGCGTGGCCCCATTGAATCTGGCGGCGACCGTCGGGCAGTTCCTCGGCGATCATGCGGTGGCCGCCGGACCAGCCGTAGTGGAAGCCGTAGGCCTCGCCCTGCGCGTTCGTGGCGCCGATGCAAGGGACGATCAGGCCGGGGAAATGTTCGTGCCCGGTGCGGCCCGTCCGGTTCTCGCGGTAGCGGATGCCGGGGGTCCAGGGCGTGCGTTCGAGCTGGAATTCGCCGCACCAGCGCCCGGAGACGTCGATCATCTCGGTGGCATGTTGCGGCGCGGGGAGGACGGGGGCGGCGAGCCAGTGCAGGTGTACCGGGTCGGCTGCCTCCAGGACGGTCTTGGCGGTGACGATCCGGGTGGACGGATCTGGGCGGAACAGGAAGGTCAGCGTGAGGCCGTTCGCCGCGTCGGCATAGGTCAGAGTCAACCCGTCGGACGTATCCTCGGAGGCATAGGCGAAGCGTGGCAGGAGCGGCGTGCCGTCATGGCCGCGCAGAACGAGGCCCGGCTGACCGGGAAAGGAGCGCACCGCCTCGGGGCAGAGCGACAGGTCGGGGTTTTCGTCCAGCATGCCGCCGGTGACGTCGATGGCATGGCCCCGCGCGAGGGTATCGAGCGGGGCGTCTTGGGACAGGGGCGCCCCCCAGTAGACGACCTGCGGCAGGCGGTCGCCCCGGGCGGCCAGCACCAGTGTCTGGCGCCCGCCCGTGTCGGGATGCGCGTCGTCCAGCCGCCAGGTCCGGATGGGCATATCGGCGCGGGCGCTGGTGGCGCCGAGGGGCAGGGCATCGGCCGCCATGGCTACTTGACCGCGCCGAGGGTAAGACCGGCGATGAAATGCCGCTGCATCAGGAAGAACATCGCCACCGGCGGCAGGGCCGCAACGATGCTGCCCGCGCTCATCAGGTGATAGGCGGCGCGGTATTCGGAGTTGAACGAGGTGATGCCGGCGGTGACCGGCTGACTGTCGGGGCCCTGGGTGAGCACGATCGCCCAGAAATAGTCGTTCCAGATGAAGGTGAAGATCAGGACGGCCAGCGCCGCGATGGCGGGCTTCATCAGCGGCATGACGACGTAGAGGAAGATGCGCCATTCCGCGACGCCCTCGACCCGCGCCGCCTCGATCAGCGGGAAGGGCAGCGCGCGGATGAAGTTGCGCATGAAGAGCGTGCAGAACCCGGTCTGGAACGCGATGTGGAACAGGACCAGCCCGGTCTTGGTGTCATACAGGTTCATGTCGATGGTGAAGTCGCGCACCGGGACCATCAGGATCTGGAAGGGCACGAAGTTGCCGGCGATGAACATGAAGAAGATTAGCAGGTTGCCGCGGAACTTGTAGATGCCCAGCGCAAAACCCGTCATGCAGGACAGCGCCACGGTGCCGATGACGGTGGGCACGGTGATGAGCAGCGAATTCAGCAGATAGCGCGGCATGTCGCTTTCGAAGAAGACGCGGCCGTAGTTGTTGAACAGCTCGAACGAGCCGGGGACGCCCCAGTAGTTGCCTTGGGTGAAGTCGCTGTCGGGTTTGACCGAGAAGATCATCACCGCGATCAGCGGCAGCAGCCACAGCACCAGCGCCACCGGCAGCAGGGTCTGGTAGGTCAGTTGCCACTGACGCGAGGTCTTCTGGATCGGGGTAGGGAACATCAGGTCGTCTCCCGAAGGGGCAGGGCGGCTTGGGCCTTCTTGGTCAGGCCCGCGCGGATCGTGTCGTAGGAGACCGCGATGCGGTGCGACAGTTCGGCGTCATCGGCGGTCTCGGGCACCTTGACCCAGCTGCGGTGGAAATAGGGGGCGCGGCTGGCCGCGCCGGCCTCGATAAGCATCCGGGCGGTCTCCACGTCAGGCGTCTTGACCGAGACACCGGGATCGACGGCGCCGATGCAGGTGAACATCTTGCCGCCGACCTTCCACGCGTCGTGGCCGTCGTCGAACGGATGGGTCAGTTCGGCCCCGGGCATGCCACCGGCGATGGCGTTGACGCGATCGCGGAAGGTCACCGCGCGCCCCGTTCGTCGCGCCACATCGACCACAGGAAGTAGGCGATGAAGACCATCATGATGAGGAACAGGACGACCGCGATGGCGGCGCCGTAGCCCATGCGGAAGCCGAACTCGGCCAAGGCCTTTTCGAACATGTAGAACGACAGCACGCGGGTCTGCCCGAACGGGCCGCCGCCGGTCATGATCGAGATCAGGTCGAAGCTCCGCAGCGCGCCGATGATGGTGACGACGAAGGCGATGAAGGTGGCGGGCTTCAGCTGGGGCACGATGACGTACCAGAGCATCTTCCAGCCCTTGGCCCCGTCGAGGCGGGCGGCCTCCACCTGTTCGGGATCCACGGCGTTCAGGCCGGTGAGATACAGGATCATGCAATAGGCCGTCTGCGGCCAGAGGCCGGCGGCTATGATGCCGTAGGTGGCGAGGCTCGGGTCGCCCAGGATGTTTACGGGCCCGGCGCCGAACAGGCCCAGGAAGGCGTTCAGCAGCCCTTCGTTGGGCAGGTAGAACCACGAGAAGACCAGGCCCACGACGACCTGGCTGATGACGAAGGGAAAGAAGAACAGCGACTTGTAGAGGCGGATGCCGGTGACCGTCTGGTTCAGAAACAGCGCGATGAACAGGCCCATCGGGATCGCCAGCAGATACAGCACCAGCCAGCGCAGGTTGTTCCACAGCGAGATATTGAAGGCACGGTCGGTCGAGAGTTCGCGGTAGTTGTCGAGGCCGACGAAAGTGCCGTTGGTCGACAACTCGCCCAGACCGTCCCAGCGGTACAGGCTGATCTGGAAGGACTGGAAGATCGGGAAGATGACGTAGAAGACGAAGAACAGGATCCCCGGCGCCAGGAACAGCCACGGCGTGACGCGGATCTCGTTGCGGCGGTACCAGCCGCGCTTGTCCCCTTTCGGGCCGCCGGCGGGCGGATGTGTGTCGGGAACGGCGGGGGCGTTGACCACGCGGGCCTCCTGTCGGTCTGGGATCCGTCACATGCGGAAAGCGGGAACGCCTCGCGGCCGGGGCGGCGGGGTCGCACCCACCCCCGAAGGGATGGGTGCGGCTCGGATCAGTTGGCGTAGATGCGCTCCCGCGCCTGTTCGAGGCGCTGCAGGATGTCCTCGAGGTTCTCGGGGAAGACCATGAACTCTTGGAAGCCCTCCATAGCGACCGACGCCATCTCGGCGGGGAAGTCGCGGTCGAAGAACTGCGCCACGCCGCCGGTCGATTCGTTGGACAGCATGTCGAAGCCCTGTTCCAGGAACTCGTCCGCATCGACCGAGGAGGATGCGTTCACCGGCAACTGGCCCAGCGCGTCGCCGGCGTTGATCTCGGTCTGCACGTCGGCCTGGGTAACGAACTTAAGGAACTCGCGCGCGGCTTCCTTGTTCTCGGCCCCCGCGGGGATGTGGAACGTGTCGGTCGGCGCGTCCTCCCCCTTGGGCACGTCGGCGATCACCGGGAACTGGTAGAAGTCGATCTGCTCGTCCGTCAGGCCCGCATCGCGCATCGGGGCCACGGCGAAGTTGCCGATCAGGTAGGCGGTCGCCTCGCCGTTGACCATCGGGGGCAGCGCCTCCTGCCAGGAGTAGTTCTGGTGGTCATCGAGATAGGCGCCCATGTCGACGAGCTTCTGCCAGTTGGCGAAGGTCTCGCGCACGCGGTCGTCGGTCCAGGGCACCTCGCCGCGGGCCAGCTCCATGTGAAAGTCGAAGCCGTTGGTGCGCATGTTGAGGTAGTCGAACCAGCCGCCGGTCGTCCAATAGTTCTTGGATCCGATGGCATAGCACTTCCGGCCCGAATCGATGATCGCCTGGCAGTTCGCCATTTCCTGCTCGAAGGTCTCCGGCTCCTCGAGGCCCAGCTCGTTGAAGATGTCCTCTCGATAGTAGATGCCCCACTGGTAGTAGGTATAGGGCACGCCCCACTGCTTGCCGTCGAGGGTCAGCGCGCCCTTCACGGCGTCCAGCCCTTCGATGTCGGCCCAGATGTCGGACACGTCCTCGAACAGGCCGGCCTGGACATAGGGACCCATGCGGTTGGCGGCGTACCAGTTGATGACGTCCGGCGGGTTCGCGGTCAGCGCGTTACGGATCTGGGTCTTCCAGGCCTCGCGGTCGACGACCTCCAGCTCGATATCGAGGTCGGGGTGCATCTCGCCGAAATCGGCGACAAGCCCTTCCATCACCGCGCGCGGCGCTGGGTTCGACATGTCCGACACGATGCGCAGTTCGCCCGACAACGCGTGCGCGTCGGCGAAGGCGGTTCCGGTCAGCATGGTGGTGGCGGCGAGCGCCGTCAGAATGGATCGCATGTTATCCTCCCAGATGCGTCCTTTGGTTCCAAATGTTGAAACCAAGTTTCTTATGTTGAAAACGATGCGGCGATATGGCTAGGCTGTCAACACAGATTTGAGACGGGAGGCTCGGGTTGAACATCCACAGGGACGGCGGACGTGACGTTGGGGAAGGAACGGTGGGCAAGGCGCTCGACGTTCTGGATCGCGTTGCGGCGTTCGATCGTCCGGTCCGGTTCTCGGAACTGTTGCAGACATCGCCCTTCCCCAAGGCCACGCTCTACCGCCTGGTGCAGACCCTGACCCGACAGGGCATGCTGGCCTTCGACTCCGAACGCGGCACCTATGCCCCGGGCCTGCGGCTGGTGCGGATGGCGCATGCCGCCTGGGCGCAGTCGAGCCTGGCCCCGATCGCGCGGTTCCACCTCGACGATCTCAGCCGTGCGGTGGGCGAGACGGTGCATTTGGCGCAGCTCGACGGCGGACAGGTGCTCTATGTCGACAAGCGGAATGCCGCGCGGCCGGTGCCGATGTTCTCGGAGGCGGGCAAGGTCGGGCCGGCCTATTGCACGGGCGTGGGCAAGGCGATGCTCGCCTTCCTGGACGAGGACGCGCGCGAGGCGGCGCTGGCGCAACAAAGCTGGCATCGCTTCACTGAGGCCACGATCGACGGCCCTGCCGCCTTGCGCGCCGAGCTGGAGACGATTCGCGCGACCGGCCACGCCTTCGACCGCGAGGAGCACGAGCCGGGAATTCACTGCATCGCCATGCCGGTCCTGTCGGGCGGTGGCCGGGTGATGGGCGCGGTGTCGGTCACCTCGACGACGACGAGCGGCGCGATCGCCGATCTGGAACGCCATCTGCCGGACCTGCGGCGGGCGGTCGAACGCATAGCGGGGGACCTGCGCGATTGGCGCTTCCCCGACCAAAGGAAGGAATGAACCGATGTCAGGCGTCGAGCTGAAGGAGGTCGTCAAGCGCTACGGCGACGTCCAGGTGATCCACGGCGTGGATCTGACCATCGCGGAGGGCGAGTTCTGCGTCTTCGTCGGCCCCTCGGGCTGCGGCAAGTCCACGCTCCTGCGCATGATCGCGGGGCTGGAGGAAACCAGCGAGGGCCAGATCCTGATCGGGCCGCGCGACGTCACGCGCGAGGATCCGGCGCAGCGCGGCGTGGCGATGGTGTTCCAGACCTACGCGCTCTACCCGCATATGACGGTGGGCGAGAACATGGGCTTCGGCCTGAAGATGAACGGCCATCCCCGCAAGGAGATCGACGCCAAGGTCGCCGAGGCGTCGCGTATCCTGAAGCTGGACGACTACCTCAAACGCAAGCCCGCCGCGCTTTCGGGCGGCCAGCGGCAGCGGGTCGCCATCGGCCGCGCCATCGTGCGCGGGCCCGAGGTGTTCCTGTTCGACGAGCCGCTGTCGAACCTGGACGCGGAACTGCGCGTCGAGATGCGGGTGGAGATCGCGCGCCTGCACAAGGAGATCGGCGCCACGATGATCTACGTCACCCACGACCAGGTCGAGGCGATGACCATGGCCGACAAGATCGTCGTCCTGCGCGACGGCCGGATCGAGCAGGTGGGCGCACCGCTGGATCTGTACCGCGATCCCGACAACCGCTTCGTGGCGGGCTTCATCGGCTCGCCCTCGATGAACTTCCTCGACGGGGTGGTGCGGGGCGGGGCCATCGAGGTGCCGGGCTTGCGCACCTCGCTGACCGCGGCGGTGACCCTGCCGCCCGAGGGGACGGCAGTGACGGTGGGCATGCGCCCCGAACATCTGCAGATCGCCGCCGGCGACACGCTGTCGGTCGACCTGACCGAGGCGCTGGGCGGGGTCAGCTATGCCTACCTGACCGCCGGAACCGGCGAGAAGATCATCGTCGAGGAGCGCGGAGACATCCGGTCCGACGAAGGCGACCGCGTCGCACTGACGGTCGATCCGGCCCGCGTCATGGTGTTCGCGGCTGAGGGCGGCGCGCGCATCCGCTGACGTGGCGACGCCCGCGGCGCCCCTGCGGGCCCAAGCAGGTTGACGCATCGCGCCGCAGCGCGTTCACATGCGTCACCCGGGCCCATGGCGGCCGGGGCCATCGCACGGGAGGGCGCGTGGGGGGAGTTCTGACCATCATCCGGGGCCTGGGCGCCCTGAACGCGGGCGTGCTGGCCGCGGGCCGCGCGGTCGGTATCTTCTGCATGGCGCTGATGGTCGTGTTCATCCTGATCCAGGTCGTTTGGCGCTACATCCTGTCGAACCCGCTGCCCTGGCCCGAGGAGGCCGCGCGCTTCCTGATGCTGTGGCTGATGGTGGTCGCGCCGACGGCGCTCCGCCGGGGCGGGTTCGTGGCCATCGACATGATCCAGCTGGCACTGCCGCGGGTGCTCGGTGGCGTCCTGACGCTGGCGCTGCTGGCCGTTTCGCTGGCGGTGCTGGTGGTCGCCGTGGGCATCGGCTGGTCCGAGGTCACGGGCTTCTCGGGGCAGTTCAAGACCTCGTCGCTGTTCTACCCGACGCCCGACGGGTGGGAGAAGATGCCGCGCAGCTGGATGATGGCTTCGCTCCTGGTCGGCATGGTGATGCTGACATCGGTCACGGTGGAGCTGATCCTGCGGCAGATCGCGGTTCTGGCGGGCCGGGGGGACGACCTGCCCGTCATCCCGCATACCGCCACGGTCGGGGCGGAATAGGTCGTGCTGGTCTGGTTCCTGCCGCTGTTCCTGCTGCTTCTGATGATCGGCCTGCCGGTGTTCTTCGCGCTGCTGGCCGCGCCGGGTGTCATGCTCTGGCTGAACGGGCAGGAACGCGACCTCGTCCTGTTGTATCGCAACACCTACAACGGGATGGACAGCTTCCCGCTGATGGCGATCCCGTTCTTCATGCTGGCCGGCGAGATGATGAACCGCGGCGGCATCACCCTGCGGCTGGTGGAATTCGCGCAGGCGCTGGTCGGGCATTTCCGCGCCGGGCTGGCGCAGGTGAACATCCTGTCCTCGATGCTGTTCGCGGGGCTCTCGGGCTCGGCGGTGGCCGATACTTCGGCGCTGGGCTCGATGCTGATCCCCGCGATGGAGAAAGAGGGCTATACCCGCAAGTTCGCCGCCGCCGTGACCGCCGCCAGTTCGGTCATCGGGCCGATCATCCCGCCTTCGGGGATCATGATCATCTACGCCTACGTGATGGAGCAGTCGGTCGCGGCCCTGTTCCTGGCCGGCATCGTGCCGGGCGTCCTGGTCGGGCTGGGTCTGATGGTGGTGACCAACATCCTGGCGCGCCGCGACCCGGGCGCCTTTCCGGGCCTGAAGATGCGGGCCACCTGGCCCGACAAGGGACGCGCCTCGCTCAAGGCGTTCTTCCCGCTGCTGACGCCGATCATCATCTTGGGGGGCATCCTCGGCGGCGCCTTCACGCCCACCGAGGCCAGCGCCGTGGCTGCCGCCTATGCCGCGATCGTGTCGCTGTTCATCCTGCGCGAAATGACGTGGCGCGACCTGCCGGAGGTTCTGGGAAAGGCAGCGCTCATCTCCTCGGTGGTGCTGTTGCTGGTGGGCGCGGCGATGGCGTTCAAGACGGTCGTCGCCCTCAGCCATACGCCCGAGGCGCTGGCGGGGTTCATCCTTTCGCTGTCGGAAAACCCGCTGATCCTGTTGCTGCTGATCAACCTGCTGCTGTTCATCATCGGCATGTTCCTCGATGCCGGGCCCGCGATCATCATCCTGGGCCCGATCCTGGGGCCGATCTTCGTGTCGCTGGGCGTGGATCCGGTGCATTTCGCGATCATCATGTCGGTGAACCTGACCGTCGGTCTGGCCACGCCGCCGATGGGGCTGGTGCTGTTCGTGGCCTCGTCCGTCAGCGGCGAACGGGTCGAGACCATCGCCCGCGCCATCCTGCCGTTCCTCGCCGTGGAAGTGTTCGTGATCGGGCTGATTACCTACGTGCCGGCCATTTCGCTGGCCGTGCCGCGCTTCTTCGGTTTTCTATAATCGCACAGGTCCAAAAGGGAGAGAGACCATGAAATTCACCACCATCCTCAAGGCGGGCGCGCTGGCCGCGATCATGGCCGTGCCGGCGATGGCGCAGGACATCACCCTCCGGGCGACGGCCAATTCGAACGAGAACGACGAGGATTACGACGGCCTCGTCGTATTCAAGAACTACGTGGAATCGGCGTCCAACGGCGCGATCGCGGTCGAGCTGTTCATCGGGACGCAGCTTTGCTCGGCGCCCGACGAGTGCATCCAGGGCGTGGCCGACGGCTCGATCGACATCTACATCTCCACGTCCTCGGGCCTGGCGAACATCGTTCCCTACGTGCAGATCTTCGATCTGCCGTACCTGATGTCCGATGACCGCATCGCCGAGGAGGTCCTGACCTCGACCGACCTCACCAATCAACTCAGAGAGCGGATCCTGGAGGATACCGGCGGCGCGGTCCGGCTTATGACGATCGGCAATACCGGCGGCTGGCGCAACTTCGCCAACACGCAGAAGCGGATCGAGACGCCCACGGATCTCGAGGGGATGAAGATCCGCACCGTGGTCGCCGACCTGCCGCAGGAACTCGTGCGCGCCCTCGGCGCCTCGCCCACCCCGATCCCGTGGCCGGAGCTGTTCACCTCGCTGCAGACCGGCGTGGTCGAAGGTTCCAAGAACGGCATCACAGACATCATGGGCATGAAGTTCCCCGATGCGGGCCTGCAATACATGACGCTGGACGGCCATGCCTATATGGGCGCGCTCTGGATCATGAACAACGAGGCGTTCCAGTCCATGCCGGATGACCTGAAGCGTGTCGTCGTCGACGGCTTCGCGCAGTTGCAGCAGGCGACCTTCGCCAGCCCCAAGCGCAAGTCCATCCAGGCCTACGAGGATTTCGTGGCCGGGGGCGGCGATCTCTACGTGCCCACGCCCGAGCAGAAGCAGGCGTTCCAGGACGCGGCTTCGCCCGTCTATGACTGGTTCGCCGAGAACGTCGATGGCGGCGAGGAGATGCTGGCGAACTTCCGTGCCGCCATCGCCGAGGCCGAAGAGAGCGTGAACGCCCGGCGCGAAACCGACATGAACTGACCCCTTGCCGGGGGCGGCCGAGCCAGGTCGCCCCGGGCCCGCCAGCCTAGTTTCAGGCCCGGCCGTCCCCGCGCAGGATCCGGCGAATCCAGCCGTGGTTGTGGCGCACGAATTCGTCCATCGGGCCATTCTGGTCCTGTCGGTGTCGCCGCGTCAGCCAGATGCGACCGAACGCCCCCGCTGCCGCAGCGCCCAGCGCGTCGACGATCAGGTCATGCATCGTGTCGTCCAGGCCCGATTTCTGCATGTTCATGCCGAACGTGGTGTCCATCCCGTACTCGAAGATCTCCCACAGGGCACCGATGGCCAGCGCGCCTGCGATGGCGATCACCGCGAGTGCGGTGGGCGGCGCGGCATAGCGTTCGCCCTCGAACACCATGAAGGCCATGAGGAACGCCAGCAGGCCAAGACCCACGGCCGAGCCGAAATGCAGCAGCAGATCCCACCACCAGAGCTTCTCGTAGAAGTTCATCGCCTCGCCCAGCACCAGCGTCCCGGCGAGGAACAGGACGATCCCGGCCGAGAAGCTGCGCGGCATCCGCCCGCCCATCCGCTGCATCGCCGCCTCGGGCGCCAGGCTGAGCGCCAACGCGGCGCCTGCCACGAAGGCCAGATACCACTTCATGACGATGAGCGCGCCGACGACGGTCAGCGCGAGCGCCGCCTGCACGGTTCGGGCGAGTATGTTGGCGGGGGTCATGGCGGATCCTGCGTGGTTGCCCCATCAACCGGCCGGCCCGCACCCGGGTTCCTGCAATCAGCGGAACGGGTACATCCAGGCCTTGTAGTCCTCGACCAGTTCCAGCGCGGCATCGATCTGTCCGGGCGTCATCTTGCGGGCGATCTCCTCCTGGCTGATGGCGGCGTCGGGGTCGCCGCCGATGGTCGACAGGACGTACCACATATAGGCGCGTACCAGGTCGGGGGCCGGCATGCCGAGCCCGACCTCGTAGTACCAGCCGACACCGGATTGCGCGCCGGGATGGCCCTTCATCGCACTGCGCAGGTACCATTCGAAGGCGCGTCGCTCGTCCTTCGCGACGCCGAGACCCAGCGCGTACATCACGCCGATCAACTCCTCCGCATCGGCGTTGCCGGACCGGGCGGCGGGCCAGAGCGCTTCGCGCGCGGCGACGAAATCGCCGGCCTCCATCAGGTCGCGGGCGACCTCGATATCGGCGCCGGCGGGGCTGGACATGGCCACGGCAGCCGCCATGATCACGGCGTGAAACTTGCGCATGCGATCCTCCTTCTCGGCCTGACACTAGCGGCCGGCCCCGCCCCGGCGGAAGAGGTGACGTTCCACCCGTTCGACGATGCACGTGCGAAGCTGGGGCAGTTTCTGTTCTACGACCCGATCCTGTCGGGCAACCGCAACATCTCCTGCGGGACGTGCCACCACCACGACACGTTCTCGGCCGACGCGCTGAGCCTCGGGATCGGCGAGGGCGGGCGCGGCGTGGGCGTCCGCCGCGATGCCGGGGCGGGGCGCGATGCGATCCGCAAGCGGGTGCCCCGCAACGCGCCGGGGCTCTGGAACATCGGCGCGACCGCGTTCACGACCTTCTTCCATGATGGCCGCGTCGGCCTGTCGGACGCATATGACAACGGCTATGATAGCCCGGCGGAGGAATGGCTGCCGGACGGCTTGCCGAACCTTCTGGCGGTGCAGGCGATATTTCCGCTGACCGCGCAGTTCGAGATGGCGGGCAACCCCGACGAGAACGAGATATCGGGCGCGATCCACGACCGGATCGACGCGGCCTGGCCGATCCTGGCCAAGCGCGTGCGGGTGATTCCCGAATATGGCGAGATGTTCGTCGCGGCCTTCGATCTGCCCGGCCCCGAGGCGGTGGAGATCACCCATATCGCCATCGCGCTGGCGGATTTCATGAACGCCGAATGGCGCTCGCTCGACGCGCCCTGGGACGCGTATCTGGACGGCACGCCATTGGCGCCTGCGCAGGAGCGGGGGCGCGTGCTGTTCTTCGGGCGGGCCAACTGTGCGTCGTGCCATTCCGGGCCGCTCTTCACCGATCACGGGTTCCATGCGCTGGCCATCCCGCCCGTCGGTCCGGGGCGGACGCGGCGCTTCGATCCGATGCCGCGCGACGTGGGCCGCATGGCAGAGACGGACGATCTGGCCGACGCCTATCGTTTCCGCACGCCGAGCCTGCGCAACGTTACCCTGACCGAGCCCTGGGGCCATAACGGCGCCTATCCGACGCTGGCGGGGATTGTCCGGCACCACGCCGACCCGGTGGCGGGGCTGGCCGAATGGACGCCGGACCTCGCGCGCCTGCCCGACGCCGACTGGCTGGGGGCTACGGATTTCGTCATCCGCTCCGACACGCGGGAAATGGCGCGCGTGGCGGCGGCGATAGACATCGAACCGGTCGCCCTGTCCGAGGCGGAGGTGGCCGATCTGGTCGCGTTCCTCGGCGCGCTGGAGGGTGGGGAAAGCCGGTACGGCCGCCTGGGCGTGCCGGACGCGGTGCCCTCGGGCCTGCCGGTGGACCGATGACGCGGCTTCTGGTCTGCGGCATCGCGGTGATGGATTACGTCCACCGGATGGACGCGCTGCCGTCGGGCGGGGCCAAGCATCGCAGCCATGCCTTCGACCGGATCGGCGGTGGATGCGCGGCCAACGCCGCCGTCGGCGCCGCGCGTCTGGGGGCCGAGGTCACGCTGATGGCGCGGCTGGGGCGCGATGCGACCGGCGACGAACTGGCCGCGATGCTGGAGGACGCGGGCGTGACGCCGGCCCTCGCGCGCGGCGGGCGCACGCCGCTGTCCTCGGTGATGGTCGATGCGGCGGGCGAGCGGATGATCGTGAACTTCCCGGGCGCGGACCTGCCCACGACGCCCCCGCCGATCCCGGGTTTCGACGCGGCGCTGACCGACTGCCGCTGGCCCGAGGCGGCGGGGGCCGTGCTGCGCGGGGCCCGCGACCGCGACCTACCCGGCGTGCTGGACGGCGAGAAGTACACGCCCGAACCGCTCGCCGCGCTGGCCAGCCATGTCGTGTTCTCGGCCCCCGGTCTGCGCGACTTCACCGGGATCGACGCGCTGGGGCCCGCGCTGGCCGATGCCGCGCGACGGCTTCCGGGGCGGGTGGCCTATACCGACGGGCCGGACGGTGTGGTCTGGGCGGGCGGGCCGCATATCCCCGCGCCCAAGGTCGCGGTCGTCGATACCCTGGGCGCCGGCGATCTCTGGCATGGTGCATTCGCGCTGGCGCTCGGGCGCAGGCAGGGGCTGGACGCCGCCAGCCATTTCGCCAATCGTGCCGCCGCGATCAAATGCACGCGCGCCGGGGGATGGGAGGTCTATCCCACGGCGCACGACCTGGAGGAACGATGCCCTTGACCCTGACCCCCGGCAAGCAGCTGGGATTCCGCCGCATGGCGGACGATGCCGGCCGCTTCAAGATGACCGCCGTCGACCAGCGCCCGCCGATCAAGGGCCCGATCGCGGCCCATCACGGGGGCGAGGCGCCCTGGGCGGACGTGGCGGCGGTCAAGACGATGCTGCTGGAGGCGTTGCAGCCGTCGTCCACGGCGATGCTGCTGGACCCCCACTACGCGATCCCGCATGGCTGGCAGGTCTTCGATCCGCGCAAGGGCCTTATCGTGACGCTTGAGGACAGCCTGTTTCGCGAGACGGGGCAGGGCCGCCATTCGGCCGAGATCGACGACTGGTCCGTGGGCAAGATCAAGCGGATGGGTGGCGACGCGGTCAAGGTGCTGGCCTGGTACCGGCCCGACGTGTCGGATGCGGTGCGCAGCGCCCAGCACGATTTCGTCAAGCGCGTCGGCGAGGCCTGCGCGCGGTTCGACATCCCGTTCCTGTTCGAGCTTCTGGTCCACCCGGTCGACAGCGATGCCGAGCAGACCAGCGACTACACCGAGATGGCGACCAAGCATTCCGATCATGTCCTCGCCAGCGTCGAGGCTTTCGCGGGCGCGGAGTACGGCGTCGACGTCTTCAAGCTGGAAAGCCCGGTCCCGGCCAAGGGGATCGCCGCGGGCGACGCGTCGGTCCGGGCCCTGTTCGACGAGATGGGGCGGCTCGCCGGGCGGCCCTGGGTCATGCTGTCGGCGGGCGCGGGCAAGCCGGATTTCAAGACGGTGCTGGACTACGCCTATGCCGCCGGCGCGTCGGGCTATCTGGCCGGGCGGGCGATCTGGCTCGACGCGTTCAACGCCTGGCCCGACCTCGACGCAATGCGCGCGGGTTTGGCCGGGGACTCGGTGCCCTACATGGCCGAACTCAACGCGCTGACCGATGCGAAGGCGACGCCTTGGCACGCGCATGACGTCTATGGCGGCAAGGGGCTCGATTTCATCGACGCGAGCGCGGGCTTCCGCCACGGCTACGGCGATATCTGATGCGGGTCGGGATCCTGCCGCTGGGACGACCGACCTTCGACGTGCCCTATGCCGAGGAGAAGCTGGCCGTGATGCTGGCGCAACTGGACGCGTCGGGGCATGAGATCACCGGCCCACGTCGCCTGCTGATGGAGGCGGACGATGCGGCGCTGGCGCAGGTCGCCGGGTCGGATGTCCTGTTGATCCTGCAGGTGACGTTCACGGACGCCGCCTTTGCGACCCGGGCCGCCATCGGCCACGCAGGCCGTGTCGCGATCTGGGCCGTGCCGGAACCGCGCGAGGGCGGGCGCCTGCGCCTGAACGCCTTTTGCGGGCTGAACCTTCTGTCCCATGCGCTCGGCCTGAACGAGCGCCGGTTCGTCTGGGCCTATGGCGACGACGTGGACCTGAACGCCCTGCTGACCGGGCCGGAGATCGCCCCGAAACACGGCACGCCGACCGATGCGGCCCCGGTCGCCATCCGCCGCGACCTGCGGATCGCGCGGATCGGCGAGCGGCCCGCGGGCTTCGACACCTGCGCCTATGACCGCAGCGCCTTGCGTGACCTGACCGGGGCCGAGGTGACGGAACTGGCGCTGCCCGACCTGTTCGACCGCGCGCGCGCCTTGCCGGCCGAGGCGGTCGCGCCATACGCCACGCAGGCCGACCGCCTCGGCGGGATCGAGGCGCTGGACGCGGGCGAGCGGGACAGATCGCTGCGGCTGGCCGGCGCGCTGGATGCGCTGCGGCAGGAGCATCGCTTCGACGCGATGGCGATCCGCTGCTGGCCCGAGACGTTCACGGAATACGGCGGCGCGGTTTGCGGCCCGGTCTCTATGCTGGGCGAGGCGCGGACCCCCTGCGCCTGCGAGGCGGATGTCTATGGCGCGGTGACGCAGGCTATCCTGCAGGACGTGGCCGACGCGCCGGTCTTCCTGGCCGATCTGGTCGACATGGACGAGGAGACCGGCGTGGTCTGGCATTGCGGCCAGGCGCCCGCCTCGATGGCCGCGCGCGCGCCGGATGCGACGGTCCACACCAATCGCAAGCAGGCGCTGCTGTTGGAGTTTCCGCTGAAGGCCGGCCGCGTGACCCTGTTCCGGCTCAGCCAGGCGCAAGGCAGGCCGCAGGTGATCGTCGCCACGGGCGAGGTGCTGGACCGGCCGATGGCGTTCACCGGCACCAGCGGCGTGATCCGCTTCGACCGGGGCGCGCCGGCCGTTTGCGCCGACGTCATGGCCAGCGGGCTGGAGCATCACATGGCGCTGGCTTACGGCGACCATGCCGATACGCTGCGCGGGGTCGCGGCGGGGCTGGACCTTCCGGTGCTGGAGCTGGGCGCATGATCCGCTACGGCCTGATCGGCGCGGGCATGATGGGGCAGGAGCATATCCGCAACATCGCCCTGCTGGACGGGGTCTGCGTCGCCGCCGTGGCCGACCCCGACCCCGCGATGCGTGCCCTGTCCATGCAGGCCGCCGGCGCCGAGGGGTTCGACGACCCCGAGGCGATGATCGCCGCCGGCACCTGCGACGCCTACCTGATCGCGGCGCCCAACGACCTGCACGCGGGGCTGTTGCAGCGGCTGATGGCGACCGACAAGCCGATCCTGGTGGAAAAGCCGCTGGCGACCACCACCGCCGATTGCCGCGACCTGTTGAGCATGGCCAAGGGACGGATGGCGCCGATCTGGGTGGCGATGGAGTACCGCTACATGCCGCCCGTCCAACGCCTGCTGCAGGCGCTGGATCAGGGGGCCGTGGGCGCCCCCCGCATGGTGTCGATCCGCGAACACCGCTTTCCGTTTCTCCAGAAGGTCGACGACTGGAACCGCTTCAACGCCCGGACGGGCGGCACTCTGGTCGAGAAATGCTGCCACTTCTGGGACCTGATGCGGCTGATGCTGAAATCGGATCCGGTCCGGGTCTACGCGTCGGCCGGGGTCGACGTGAACCACCGGGACGAACGCTATGCCGGGGGTGTGCCGGACATCGTCGACAACGCCTTCGTCGTGGTGGATTTCGCGAACGGCACGCGCGGGATGCTCGACCTGTGCATGTTCGCCGAGGGCTCGCATTGGCAGGAGAGCATCGCCGTCACCGGCCCGAACGCGCGCTGCGAGGCGTTCATCCCCGGCCCCGCCCGTTTCGCGCCCGACGGTCGCCCGCACGAGGCGCAGTTCGTGACATCCGTCCGCGCCCTCAAGGAGGAGGTACGCGAGACGATCCACACGCCGCCCGAACTCCTGATCGCGGGCGACCATCACGGCTCGACCTACTATCAGCACGAACGGTTCCTCAATCTCGTGCGGACCGGACGGGGCGAACCGGAGGTCACGCTGCAAGACGGCTACTGGTCCGTGATGGTGGGCGAGGCGGCGGAGGAAAGCGCCCGCGCCGGTCAGGCCATCGACCTGCGCGGGCGCGGCGCATGACCTCATCTTGCAGAAAATACCTCGGGGGAGCCGAAGGCGGGGGCAGCGCCCCCGGGAAAGGATGCGAATGATCCTGATCACCGAATTCATGGACGAGGCCTGGGTCGACTGGCTCCGCGCGCGGGCGGATGTCACCTACGAGCCCGACCTGCCGGATCGGCCCGAAGATCTGGGGGCGCTGGCCAAGGACGCGCAGGCCCTGATCGTGCGCAACCGGACGCAGGTGCGCGGCGACCTGCTCTATGCCGGGTTCTCCTGCGTCGGGCGGCTGGGCGTGGGCCTCGACAATATCGACATGGATGGCTGCGCCGCGCATGACATCGCGGTGTTCCCGGCGACCGGGGCCAACACGTTGTCGGTCGCGGAATACGTCATCACGACGGCGGCGATGCTTCTACGCGGGGCCTATGACATGCGCGCCGGGATGGAGGCGGGCGACTGGCCACGGGCGAAGGCCGGGCAGGGGCGGGAGATCGCGGGCAAGACCCTTGGCCTCGTCGGCTATGGCGAGATCGCGCGCGCGACGGCGAAGCTGGGCGCGGCGATGGGGATGTCCTGCCTCGCCTCCGATCCTTATGCCGACGACTTTCCCGGCGCGATGGAGGGCACGGAGGAGGAGGTCCTGACCCAATCCGACGTCGTCACGCTGCACGTGCCGCTGACGGACGAGACGCGCGGCATGATCGACGCGCGCGTCCTCGCCGCGATGAAGCCCGGCGCGATCCTGATCAACGCGGCGCGCGGCGGCGTGGTGGACGAGGCGGCGCTTTGCGACGCCTTGCGCGCCGGCCATCTCGGCGGCGCGGCGCTGGATACGTTCGGGGCGGAGCCGCTGGGCGCGGACAACCCGTTCGCGGGCGTGCCGAACCTGATCCTGACGCCGCATATCGGCGGAGTGACCGCCGAGGCGAACGCCCGCGTCTCCGAGATGACGGCCCGCCGGGTGGCCGCGCATCTGGGCCTGGGATGAGCCGCCCGAGCTTCGCCATATCCGGCCACGGCCTGACCGCGCGCTTCACCGACATGGGCGCGATCCTGCATGACCTGCGTCTGGACGGGGTGGATCATCCGCTGGTGCTGGGGCTGGCGGACCTCGATCACTACCCGGAGCATTCGAACTACATGGGTGCGACGGCGGGGCGCTTCGCCAACCGCATCGGCGATGCCCGCTTTGCGCTCGATGGGGTGGAGCATCGCACCGATCCGAACTTCCGCGACAGGCACACGCTGCATGGCGGCGCGGCGGGGACCGGCAAGCGCGTGTGGGAGGTGCTGGATCATGACGCCCGCGCGATCCGCTTCGGCCTCTCGCTCGCCGATGGCGAGATGGGGTTTCCCGGCGCCATGCGGATCGAGGCGCTGTTCACCTGCGCGCCGGACGCGACCCTGCGCGCGGCTTACCGCGCGACGACGCGGGCGACCACGATCTGCAACCTGGCGCATCATACCTACTGGAACCTGTCGGGGGCGTCCGACATCTCGGATCACATCCTGACCGTCGCGGCCGACCGCTACGTGCCGGTGGATGACGACCTGATCCCCACGGGCGTGGCCCCGGTCGACGGCACGCGGTTTGACTTTCGCGCGGGACGCGCGTTGCCGGGCGACGGGCTCTTGGATCACAACCTCTGCCTGTCGGATGCGCGCGTGCCCCTGCGGCCGGTCGCGACCCTGCGGGCGGGCGACCTGTCGATGACGCTTGCCACGACCGAACCGGGCCTGCAGGTCTATAACGGCGCGCTGCTCGCGACGCCGGTGCCGGGCATCGACGGGCGGACCTATCGCGCCCATGCCGGCACGGCGCTGGAGCCGCAGGTCTGGCCGGACGCGCCGAACCAGGACGGATTTCCCGACGCGACGCTTCGCCCGGGCGAGACCTATGAACAGACGACCACATTCACCTTCACGCGAGGATAGACGATGGCATTCCGGGACTGGATGAAAGAGGCGGACCTGATCGGCGGCGAATGGGTCGGCGCCGATGGCGGGGCGACCATCGACGTGACGAACCCGGTGGACGGATCGGTGATCGGCACGGTTCCGAAGGCCGGCCGGGCCGAGACCGAGCGGGCCGTCGCCGCGGCCGCCGATGCGTTTCCCGCCTTCCGCGACATGACGCTGATGGAGCGGTGCGCGCTGCTATGGAAGCTGCACGACGCCCTGATGGACAATCAGGCGGACCTGGCCGAGCTGCTGACCGTTGAGATGGGCAAGCCGCTGGCCGAGGCCAAGGGCGAGATTGCCATCGGCGCGCAATACGTCCGCTGGTTCGCCGAGGAGGCGCGCCGCGCCAAGGGCGAGATCGTGCCCGCCGGCGTGAACGGACGCCGCATCCTGGTGACGAAGCACGCCATCGGTGTGGTCGGCATGATCACGCCTTGGAACTTCCCCAGCAGCATGCTGGCCCGCAAGATCGCGCCCGCCCTGGCGGTGGGCTGCACCGTGGTCGCCAAGCCCGCGACGGCCACACCCTATAGCGGTCTCGCCTGGGGCGCGCTGGCCGAGGAGGTCGGCTATCCTGCGGGCGTCGTGAACGTCGTGACGGGGTCCGCGCGCGAGATCGCGGGCGCGATGATGGCGGATGCGCGCGTCCGCAAGATCACATTCACCGGCTCGACCGAGGTCGGCAAGGAGCTGATCCGGCAATCGGCGGATACGGTGAAGAAGGTCTCGATGGAGCTGGGCGGCAACGCGCCGTTCATCGTGTTCGACGACGCCGATATCGACGCGGCGGTCGAGGGCGCGATGGTGTCGAAATTCCGCAATGCCGGGCAGACCTGCGTCTGCGCCAATCGCATCTACGTGCAGGCCGGCATCCACGACGCCTTCGTCGAGAAGCTGGTGGCGAAGACACGCGCCATGAAGGTCGGTGACGGTCGCGAGGACGGCGTCGAGCAGGGACCGATGATCGACGCGGACGCCGTCGAGAAGGTCGAGGAATTCGTGGCCGACGCGCGCGAGAAGGGCGCCGAGATCGTCACCGGCGGCGCGCGGCACGAAAAGGGCGGCACCTTCTTCGAGCCGACGGTGGTGACCGGCGCGACTCAGGCCATGAAGTTCGCCACCGAGGAGATCTTCGGCCCCCTCGCCCCGGTCTTCGGGTTCGAGACCGAGGAGCAGGCGATCGAGATGGCGAACGCCACGGTCTACGGCCTTGCTTGCTATGCCTACACGCGCGATCTGAGCCGGGCGTTCCGCATGAACGAGGGGCTGCAATACGGGATGATCGGGATCAATTCGGGCCTGATTACCACCGTCGAGGCCCCGTTCGGCGGGGTCAAGGAAAGCGGCCTCGGCAAGGAAGGCGGAAGCCAAGGTCTGGAGGACTACCTGGAGACGAAATACGTCTGCATCGACGGGATCTAAGCGTCGAACGGGGACGGGGTCAGAGAAGCCGCGGTTGTGCGTCCTCGAACCGCAGGCCTTCGAGATCGAGAAGGATGCGCTTCATCTCCGTCCCACCACTGAACCCGCCGAGCGATCCGTCCGCGCCGATCACCCGATGGCACGGGATCACGACCGGCAGCGGGTTGCGCCCGTTGGCCTGGCCCACGGCCTGCGTGCCGCCGGGCCGGCCGACGGTCCGGGCGATGTCGGCATAGCTCGCCGTTTGGCCGAAGGGGATGTCCCGCAGCGCGGCCCAGACGCGGCGCTGGAAGTCCGTGCCTTCGGGTGCGAGATCCAGATCGAACGTCGTCAGCTTCCGGTCAAAATAAGCGCCGAGTTGGCGGCGTGCCTCGGGAAAGGCGTCGGGATCGTCGGTCCAGTCCGGATCGGGGGCGTTCCCCGGCAGGCGCAGTTGGGCGAGCGCGTCATCCGCCCCTGCCACCCATACCGGGCCGTAGACCGTCTCCAGCCGCGCTGTGCGGATCATACCGGGTTTGGTGGTTCGCGCCCCTCGGCGATGGCGATTGCGTTGTCGAGGGCCATGGATCCCATGTCCTCCCGTACCTCCAGCGCGGCGGTGCCCAGATGGGGCAGCAGCACGACGGTTTCCAACGCGCGCAATGCATCCGGCACATGCGGTTCGTGTTCGTAGACGTCGAGGCCGGCCCCGCCGATGCGCCCGGCCGTCAGCGCGTCGATCAGCGCCCCCTCGTCCACGACGTCGCCGCGGGCGATATTCACCAGGATCGCATGGGGGCGCATCGCGGCCAGCGTGTCGGCGCTCATCAGATGCCGCGTCTGGGGTGTGGCCGCGACGGCCATGACCACGATATCGGCCGCGGCGCACAACTCCACCAAGCTATCCATCTGCCGCGCTCCGTCGACCGCCTTGGGCGAGCGGTTCCAGAACACGACGTCCATCCCGAACCCGGCGGCGCAGCGGCGCGCGATGGCCTGGCCGATCCGGCCCATGCCGACGATGCCGATGGTCTTGCCGGTGACATGCAGGCCCAGCATCTGCACCGGATGCCATCCCGTCCACTTCCCCGCGCGGACCATCCGCTCCCCCTCGCCGGCGCGGCGCGCGGCCATCAGGATCAGGGTCATCGCCGTGTCGGCCGTCGCGTCGGTGACCGCGCCCGGCGTGTTCGTCACGACCAGGCCGGCGGCCCGCGCCGCATCCACGTCGATATGGTTGTAGCCAACCCCGAAATTCGCGAGCCCCTTCGCCCGGATCGCGCCGCCGAACGCGTCGGCGCCGAACGCGTCGCCCAGCGTCGGCAGGATCACGTCGGAGTCCGCCAGAGCGGCCCGGCACTCGTGGAGATCCATCGGCTGTGTCGTATCGCGGCAAGTGACGTCGAAGCGGGCGCGGGCGGCATCCATGACGCTGTCGGGCAGGGCGCGCGAGATCAGGAGTTTCAATGCAGCCGCCCCCCGTTCGGGACGGGTTGGTCGGGGGCCAGCAGCACCACCTCGCCGTCGTCGTCGGGCAGGCCCAGGACCAGCACCTCCGACATGAAGGGCCCGATCTGGCGGGGTGCGAAGTTCACGACGGCCACGACCTGACGTCCGACCAGCGCCCCGATCTCGTAATGCGCGGTGACCTGGGCCGAGGATTTGCGCTCGCCCAGGGCCCCGAAATCGATCCACATCTTGATCGCCGGCTTGCGCGCCTCGGGGAAGGGTTCGGTCCGGGTGACGGTGCCGACGCGGATGTCGACCTTGCCGAAATCATCGAATGAGAGGGTCATGTCCGCAACGCGCGCGAACGGTCGGCGGCGGCGGCGACGGTGCGCGCCATCAGATCGGGCAATTCGGCCATCAGCACCTCCAGCCCGGCCTGCGTCGTGCCGTTCGGCGAGGTCACGTTGATGCGGAGCTGCTCCGGCGTCTCGCCGGTCATGGCCAGCGCGCCGGACCCGGCGACGGTGGCGCGGGCCAGACGCAGCGCCAGGTCGTGGGGCAGGCCCTGGGATACCCCCGCGTCGGTCATGGCCTCGATCATGTGGAACACATAGGCGGGGCCGGAGCCGGACAGACCCGTCACCGCGTCCATCTGATCCTCGCCTGGCAGGTGCACGACCTCGCCCACGGCCGACAGCAGGGTCTCGGCCAAGTCCATGTCGTCCGGCGTGGCGGCGTCGTTGCCGACGATTGCCGTGATGCCGCGCCCGATGGCGGCGGGCGTGTTCGGCATGGCCCGAACGATCCGGGCATCGTCGCCGAAGGCGGCCTGGAACGCGGCGATCGGCGTGCCCGCCGCGACCGAAACGAAAAGCGTGTCCGACAGGGCGCGCAAGGCGGGCAGGGCCTCGCCCATCATCTGCGGCTTGACCGCGATCAGCGCGATCGCCGGCGCCTCGGGCAGGTCGGCGTTCACATGGACGCCGGTGCCGCGCAGCCAGTCGGACGGCACCGGGTCGATCACGGTGACGGCGGCGTGTGACAACCCGCGATCCAGCCAGCCGGATAGCAGCGCCGAACCCATGCGACCACAGCCCAGGACGACGATGCCGCGCCCCTCGATCTTCTCGAACTCCATCGCGAACCCTCCTGCGCGCCGCAGCCTAGGGAGAAGCGCGCCGATGGCAAGCGTCAGGCGTGGCCATAGGCCTCGGCCATGGCGATCTGCATGGCGTCGACCGGCGCGCGACCGCCCCAGCAGACGAGCTGGAACGCGGGGTAGTATCGTTCGCCCGCCAGCACGGCCTCGGCCACCATCTGGTTGATCTGCTCAACCTCGGCGCAGGCCCCGCCGGCCAGGACCAGGCCGTAGCGGTAGACCATCATCTTCTGCTCGACCCAGTAGCTGAACGAGCCGGCCCAGCATTCGTCATTGGCCAGGTTCAACGCCTCGTAAAGCCGGGGATGGCTGGTCGCGGGCGGATCCATCTCGAAGCAGCAGATCAGGCGCAGCGTCTCGTCATGGTCGGACCAGGCAAGCGTGACCGAATAGCTGCGCCACTGCCCCTCCACGACCATGGCGATCTGGTCGTCACCCACCCGGTCGAACGTCCAGTCGTAGCGCTCGGCCACCGTCTCGACGAGGTCGATGGGGTGCAGGTCGCCGGTTTCCGAGAACTGTTGCCGTTGGTGGAGCATGTCGTGCCCTTCCGATACTGCCATAGAACTTGTTGCCGACGCGATCCGTATGACGCGGCCCGCAAAGCCCATACCAGATATGGTGGAGCGGGGCCGCGGACCTGTAAACCCCGCATATGCGCTTCTCCACAGCTTTCGGCGCGTCGCGGCTCACGCGTATGTGTCGGGCGGCGGCGTTCGCCTGCGCTAGGCTCCGAGCCATGTGGTGTCTCCTCGCTTTCGTTCTCCTCGCACTTCCGGCCACGGCCGAGCCCCTCGCCTTCGACGGAAGCTGGCGCGCACAGGGTTTCCTGCGCTTCTCTTCGAACGACTACGCACAGGGCGGCGACGGCCTGCAGATCGTGTCGGACGGCACCGTATCCCTGCTGTGGAAGGCGGTGCCCCCGCGATTGCGGGGCGCACGGTCCGCCAGTTGGGGCTGGGCCGTGGCCGAGGGCGTCGCCGCGACGGACCTGCGCCGCCGGGGCGGCGACGATCGCAACCTAGCCATGTATTTTGCCTGGACGGACGCCGCGACCGCCGAACGGATCGATCCGGCCCGCGCCGGACGCCTGCTTCGGGCGCCGGCCACCCGCGTGCTGGTCTATGTCTGGGGCGACGACGATGCGCGCGGTACGATCCAGGTCAGCCCCTATCTTGCCGGCATGCGAACGGTCGTCCTGCGGCCGGCGGGCACGGGCCAGCACGTCGAACGGGTCGATCTGGCCGCCGATCACCGCCGCGCCTTCGGGACGGCGCCCGGCGTTCTGGTGGGCGTGGGCATCTCGGCCGACAGCGACGACACCGGCGGCAGGATCCGCGCCTCGGTCACCGCACCCGACTTGCGCTGACCCGCCTCTCGGCTACGCTCGCGGGCAAACGGGGAGGATGCGATGGAGCTGAACGGATGCGTGGCGGCGATCACCGGGGGCGCGGGCGGTTTGGGCGCCGCGACCGCGCGGCACGTGGCGGATGCGGGCGGGACGGTCGCGATCCTGGATCGCGACGAGGCCGGGGCCACGCTGGCCGAGGATCTGGGTGGCCGGTTCCTGCAACTGGACGTGACCGATGCGGCCGCCTGCGCCGATGCCCTGCGCGCCGTGGCCGGCGAGGGCCGGCTGGACCTGATGGTCAACTGCGCGGGCGTCGCGCCGGCCGCCAGAACCGTCGGGCGCGACGGGCCCCATGACCCGGACCTGTTCGCCCGGACGGTGGCGATCAACCTGACGGGGACGTTCAACTGCGCCTCGGCCGCCGCCGCGATCATGGCCGGTCAGGATGGGCGGGGGGCCGACGGCGAACGCGGCGTGATCGTCAACACCGCGAGCGTCGCCGCCTATGAAGGCCAGGTGGGGCAGGTCGCCTATGCCGCGTCCAAGGGCGGTGTGGCGGCCATGACCCTGCCGATGGCGCGCGACCTGTCCGGCCTGGGCATCCGCGTCGTCGCGATCGCGCCGGGCCTGTTCCTGACCCCGATGCTGGAGGGGTTGCCCGAGGACGTGCGTGACAGCCTCGGACGGCAGGTGCCCTATCCGTCCCGGCTGGGTCACCCGGCGGAGTTCGCGGCGCTGGTCGCGCATGTCGCTGTAAACCCGATGCTTAACGGCGAGGTGATCCGCCTGGACGGCGCGATCCGGATGGCGCCACGATGAGCGACCTGTCGGACTGGCGCGCCCTGGCCTACGCCCCGCCGCCCGCGATGGTGGGGCAGCATTCACAGCTGGAGCGTCTGTCGGTCGGCGATCACGCGGCGGCGCTTCATGCCTCCAACCCGCTGACGGACGACCACTGGGCGTTCATGCCCTACGGACCGTTTCCCGATCTGCAGGTGTACCGCCTCTGGGCCGAGGGCGCGGCGGCCAGCGAGGACCCTGCCTATTATGCGGTGCGCGGCGGGCAGGGCTGGGGCGGGGTCGCGTCGCTGATGCGCATCGACCGGGCGCATGGCGTGATCGAGATCGGGCATATCGCCTTCTCCCCGGGCCTGCAGCGCACGACGGCGGCGACCGAGGCCATCCACCTGATGATCGACCAGGCCTTCGCCGCCGGGTTCCGCCGCGTCGAATGGAAGTGCAACGCGGCGAACGCGGCCAGCCGGCATGCGGCCGAACGGCTGGGCTTCGTCCATGAAGGCACGTTCCGCCAGCACATGGTGGTCAAGGGCGCGAACCGCGACACCGCATGGTACGCGATCCTGGACGGGGACTGGCCGCGCCTGCGGGCCGCGCATCGCGCTTGGCTCGCACCGTCGAACTTCGAGGCCGACGGAAGGCAGCGAACGCCCCTGCGCGTCTAGACCGCGTGGCGTTCCCGCAGGCGTTTGGCGATCAGGCGGCGCAGATGCGGGCGCAGGTCGCCCATGGTGCGCGCGGCCAGGCCCTGCGTCTCGGCCAGAAGCTCGGGGTCGCGACCCGTTCGCGCAAGGCCGGTCAGGAAATCGGCGACGAAGCCCGGCGTGACCTGCGCATCGCCCAGCAAGCGGTCGGCCCGGGCCAGATCCTCGCTCAGCGCGAGCGGGTCGGGCCTCACGGTCTCGGCGCCTACGACGCGCAGGCCTCGCGGCCGCATCTCGGGCGGCAGATGCTGCAGGATCGCCTGCTGGAACCCGGCCAGGCTGTCGATCGGCTTTGGAAGGAAGCCGTCGGCACCGGCGGCCAGTGCGGCCTGCTCCGTCTCGTCGCGGTCGCGGCCCGAGGTGGCCAGCAGGACGCCGGGCCGCTGTGCGGCATGCGCCAGCCGCGCGATCAGCGACAGACCGTCGCCGTCGGGCAAGCCCAGATCGACGATGGCCACACCCGGGCGATAGGTGTTCAGGTGCCGCTCGGCCGAGGCGATACAGTCCGCCCGACGGATCCGCGCGCCAGAGCGCAACGCCAGGAGGCGCACGGCCTCGGAGGCATAGCGGCTGTCCTCGATCAGCAGCACCGTCTGACCCAGTAGCGGGCGCTGCGGCGTAGGCGCGGGGCGGATCCCGAATTCGGGGGCGGTCAGTTCGGTCACGGGCACGATCCGATTCTCCTCTAATTGTCGCGACCACTCTGCCGCGGGCATCCCTAACGAAACGTGAACATTCCGCCGCGATTGCTTGCGACCTCCCGATGCGGGGCCCATAAGCCGCTTCGAGACTGTTCGGAGGATGTGCCGATGATCGGACGACTGAACCATGTGGCCATTGCGGTTCCCGACCTCGAAGCGGCCGCGGCGCAGTACCGCGACACGCTGGGCGCCGTGGCCAACCCGCCCCAGGCGGAGCCCGATCACGGGGTGACGGTGGTGTTCATCGACCTGCCCAACACCAAGATCGAACTGCTGCATCCGCTGGGCGCGGACAGCCCGATCGCCGGGTTCCTGGCCAAGAATCCCTCGGGCGGGATCCACCACATCTGCTACGAGGTGGACGACATCCTGGCGGCCCGCGACCGTCTGACGGCCGCCGGCGCGCGCGTGCTCGGCGATGGAGAGCCGAAGATCGGCGCGCATGGCAAGCCCGTCCTGTTCCTGCATCCCAAGGATTTCACCGGCACCCTCGTCGAGCTGGAGGAGGCGGGATGATCGGGGTCTTCTCGGCCTTCGTCCTGTTTGCGATGGTCTGGGCCATGGTGTTCCTGATCGGCCTGCAAATGGGGCAGGACACGCAGGGCGACCGCGGCGAACGGGTGCCCGGGACGCATGCCGGCAGCCCGGCCGAGTTCCACCTGTGGCGTCGGGTCTTCTGGGCGACGGCGATCGCGCTGGCGATCTGGGTGCCGCTGGTCTGGGTGATCGTGTCGGGCGTGCTGGGCATCGACGATCTGCGCCGCATTACCGGCCGTCCGGTTCAGGGCTGACCGCGCCGCAGCCGGTGGACGAGGTGGGTGAAGGTCGCCGCGCCGATCACCGGCACCAGGAGGTTCAGCACCGGCACCGACAGCGGAATCGCCATCAGGACGCCGGTGGCCCAGATCGTGCCCCGGTGACGCGCGCGAAAGCCCGCCGCCTCGACCCGCGACATGCGGCGCAGGGCCACCATCTGCGCGTATTCCCGCCCCAGAAGGAAGCCGTTGACCGCCCAGAAGATGAACAATGCCAAGGGCGCCAGCAGCAGATATGCGACCAGCGCGCCCGCATTGACCAAGAGGACCAGCCCCAGGAACGCGGCCGTCTCGCGCGTCGTTTCGGCCCAGCCCTGCCTCCGCGCGGGTGGCAGGCCGGGATAGTGCCGATCCTCGACCGCGTCCGCGATCCGGTCGAGGAAGAGACCAGTGAAGGCCGACGCCACGGGCACCATCAGAAAGACGGACGCGATCAGGGTGAAGGGCACCAGCGCCCAGCCCGCCGCGTTATCGAGCCAGGTGACGGTGCCGAGCCAGGGCAGCGTCACCGAGGGGCCGATGGCCAAGGTCGCCGCCCAGATTAGCAGTGCGGAGAACCCCACCAGCAGCGCCAGCGACAATGCGATGCCGAGGAGCAGCACGCGCCGGAAACGGGGGTCGCCCAGCTGGGCGATGGCCTTCAGCGCGTCGCCGATCATGCCGACACCCAATCGACCTTGGCCCCGAGATCGGGGCGCGGGCGATCCGGGGGCGCGCTCGTCTCGGTGCCCAGGACGACGAAGCCCGCGACCCATTCGTGTGGCGCGAGGTCCAGCCCCGCATCAAGCCATTCCCGATCCAGCGCCATCCACCCCGACAGCCAGTTCGCCCCCCAGCCGGCCGCCAGGGCGGCATTGACGAGCCCGAGGCAGAGGGCACCGGCGCTGAGCGTCTGCTCGACATCGGGGATCTTGTCGGATGCAACGGGGGCGGCCACCACGGCCACCATCAGCGGCGCGTCGCGGAACATCGCCTGTGCCTTGGCCAGCTTGTCGGGGTCGAGCCCGCGCGCCTGGCCCAATTGCCCGGTCAGTCGGGCCAAACGGGTGGGCGCGGCGCCTTCCAGCACGATCAGCCGCCAAGGCTCCAACTTGCCGTGATCGGGCACCCGCAATGCGGCGGTCAGGATCGGCAGCAGCGCCTCGCTGTCGGGCGCCGGTGCGGCCAGCGTCTTGGCGGGCCGGGAGCGGCGTGTGGCCAGGAATGCGGCGGCGTCGGGGCGGGGGCGCAGGGGCGGCAGGGCGGTCATGGGCGGTCCTTCGGCAGTCTGAATTGCATGTCGCCTGGCCCGGATGGCATTTCAACCCGTCTGCGCCCGTGCCACGGCATCCCGTTCGGCCGGTGCGGCGTCTCCGCGCGGCACAAAGGAGGCCACGATCGGCGCGCCCGGCAGGTCGGGGAATGCATAGATCGCGCATGCGGAGAACGCGCCGCCGCCCGAATGGCCGAGCGCCGACCCGACCGCACCCATGCGCCCGATCATCAGCCCCAGGCCGTAGCCGGTCTCGGTCCAGGGGCGCCCTTCGACTTCCGCCGCAAGCGGCTGCGCGTCCCGCATCGCCGCGCAGGCCGGCCAGTCCAGGATCGCCGCCAGAAGACGGACGGCGTCGCCAGGGGTTCCCATTAGACAGCCATGCGCGACCCAACCGGGATGATAGCCTCCGGCGGGAAAGGGCAATCGGGCGAAATCCGCTGCATCGGTCGCCAGGCGGACGGAGCGAATTCCCAGCGGTTCGGCCAGCCGCGTGGTCACGAGTTCGGCGAGCCCCCGACCCGTCGCCGCTTCCAATGCCTGTCGCGCAAGCAGGTAGCCGATGTTGGAATAGGCGAAACGCGTCCGCGGCGGGGTGTCGGGCCGGTCGATTGAAACGGCCTGCAGGAAATCGTCGGCGGTCCAGGCGGGACCACCGGCCACGACGGCGGACTTGTAGGCCGGCAAATGACCATAGTCGCCCAGCCCCGCGCGATGTCCCAACAGGTCGCGCAGCGTCCAGGCGCGTCCGGGACACCGCGCGTCCGGGTCGAGTTCGCCGCGTGCCGCGGCATCACAGATCAGCGCGGCAATGGCCGTCTTCGAAAAGCTCCACCATGGAAGGGCGGGTGCCGGATCGGCGGTCAGGACATCCCCGGAAAGCCGGGCGGACAGTACGGTCATGTCGGGACGATCCGGTGCCCGGCCGGTCTTGGCAAGCCCTTCGGCCTCGGCGGTTTCCCGCCGCAAGCTAACCTTGGGTAAAGCAGCGTCCGGGCGCACGGCTGCTCCGCCTAGGATCGAGGTATCATCATTCGGGAGGGACCATCATGACCACGCATTTGCCCGACCTGTCGCGCCGTCAGGCGCTCGGCGCGATCGGCGGCGGGGCCGTCGCACTCGGCGCGGGGGTGGCCCGCGCGCAATCCACCGCGGTCGAGCCGCGTACCACGATCACGGAACCGCGCCGCGACTTCGGCCCGGAGGCCGAGCCGAACGTCTATTTCTGGGACCCGGACCTGGTGGCCGCCGACGACCGTTTCTGGGGCCTGATGCAGCCCAATGCCGCCATCGAGCGGCTATGGACCGGCGCCCGCTGGGCGGAAGGGCCGGCCTGGAACAGCGTCGGAAAGTTCCTCGTCTGGTCCGACATTCCCGAGAACCGCCAGTTGCGCTGGCTGGAAGAGGACGGCCATGTCAGCACGTTCCGCTATCCGTCGAACAACTCCAACGGCAACAGCTTCGACCTGCAGGGGCGTCAGCTCTCGGCGGAGCATCTGACCCGGCGCGTCGTGCGCTACGAGCATGACGGGTCGGTCACGATCCTGGCCGACGGGTTCGAGGGCAAGCGCTTCAACTCGCCCAACGACATCGTGGCCCATCCCGACGGCAGCTACTGGTTCACCGATCCACCCTATGGCGGACAACTCTACGAGGGGGCGCCGGATGCCCCGGGCGGGCCGTCGAACGCGGCGGGGCTTCTCGATCCGACGCTCGGACAGCCGCCCGAGATCGGCGAATACGTCCGCGAGATGGAGACCGCGACCTACCGCGTGGGCGAGGACGGCACCGTCACCCGCGTGGCCGGCGAGTCCGAGGCGCCGGATCCGAACGGTCTTTGCTTCTCGCCCGACCATTCGGTCCTGTACGTCGCCTCCACCGGCAAGGGGCCGGGCGATACCGGTCCGGGCGGGCAGGGCGAGATCATCGCCTTCGACGTCGGCGCCGACAACACGTTGGCGAACCGCCGCGTCTTCTCGGACTGCATGGTCGACGGGGTCAAATGCGGGCCGGACGGCGTGCGCTGCGACGTGGCCGGCAATGTCTGGGCGTCGTCGAACGCGGGGCGGAACGTCGGCTATTCCGGGGTCACGATCTGGGCGCCCGACGGGACGCTTCTGGGTCGCATCCGCCTGCCCGAGGTCTGCGGAAACGTCTGTTTCGGCGGGCCCAAGCGCAACAGGTTGTTCATGGCCGCGTCGCAGTCGATCTATTCGGTCTTCACCGGTACGCAGGGCGCGGGACCGGCCTGACGGTCAATCGCGCGCCGATTGCCAGACGCCTTCGGCCTTCGTGAAGCGGGCGGATCGGGTCGGGTGGAACGCGGTCTCGCCCGGCCCGGCGGTCCATTGCTGGACCTCGACCGACGGCCCGTCGATCGTCAGAAGGTTGAAGTCGTTGGGCTCTCCACGGACGCGGGTCGATAGGCCCGTCCCCGCCTGGACGAAGAGCACGCCCTCGGCCTCGGCGAAGGGGCGCGCGTGCCAGGTGTGCAGATGACCCGACAGCACGATGTCGGCGCCGCATTCGCCCAGCGCCGCAAGCGCGCGGCCGGCACCCCGCATCAGGCGCTTCTCGACCGCGGGGCCGTGTTCCAGCGGATGATGCAGCACCGCGATCCGCATCCGCGCACCGTCCGAGCCCGCGAAGGCCCCGCAGACCCGGCGCAACGTCTGCCGCCCGATACGCCCGCGTTGCCAAGACCAGCGGTTGACCGTGTTCACCCCGGCGACCGCGACCTCCGCATCCTCCCAACCCGGTTGCAGGTCGGGGTGGATATAGCGGCGGTACCGCCCCCACGGGTTCAGGAACCGCACGAACAGGTTGTCGAGCGGCGTGTCGTGATTGCCGGGCACCGCCAGGAACGGCGGGACCAGACGGGCCAGAAAGGCGCGGGCGGCGCGGTACTGCCCGAACCGCGCGCGCTGGGTGAAATCGCCCGAGATGGCCACCAGATCGGGCGCCAGATCGTTGATCGTCGCAATCAGGGGGCGCAGCAGTTCGGGCCGGTCGCGCCCGAAATGCAGGTCCGAGACGTGGAGGACCCGGCGCATCAGGCCCGCTCCGGCGCGATCACGGTCAGCCCGTCCCTGAGCACCCTGAAGCGGAACGGCGAGCGCATCTTCGCCCGTTCGCCATCGCGCGCGACGAGGCGGCGGGGGCTGTCGGTCTCGATGTCGATCCGCGATCCGGTGAAGTAGTCGAAATCCCGCCCCGGCTTCATCGAACGCCACGCCAGGCGCACGGCGAACAGAAACAGGCCCCAGCGCGACGTGTCCGGCGCGAGGAACAGTGCGAAACGATCTGCATCGGCATCCGCTTCGCCGGCGAGGCCGAAGGTCCGCAATTGATAGGCGCTGCGCGCAACGAAGGCGAGGGGCGTGCGGCGCCGGACCTCCCGGCCATCGATCGTGACGCGCAGCGACAGCGGCCGGTGGAACCGCGTGAAGGTCACGATCACCGACCAGTGCGCCGCGAGCCGTGACCGCCCCCAGCGCCGATAGGTGCCCTCGCGCTGTGCCAGAATCGCGGGATAGAGGCCGAGGCTTGCATTGTTGAGGAAAAGCGCGCCGTTCACCTCGCCCGGGCTGACCTTTCGCGTGGGCCCCGCGACGAGCAGGTCGATCGCGGCATCAAGGTCCTCGGGCAGGCCGAGGCCGCGGGCGAAAAAATTAAATGTCCCCATCGGGATCACGCCGAGGATCAGGCCGTGGCGATGGGCCACCGTCGCCATCGCGCCGACGGTCCCGTCCCCACCGGCGGCCACCAGCACGCGGAACCCTTCGGCCGCCACGCGTTCGGCCACATCCGGCAGCTTCCGGCCGCGCCGGACGATGCGCAACGCGAAGCGACCCGGATGCCGGTCCATGGCCGACCGCAGCGCCCGGCGGGCCTGCCGTTTCCGCCGGCCGGACCCGGGGTTCAGGATCACGCAGATGTCGGGGGCGGCGGCCGTGGTGGCGGCCACCCGTTCGGATCGCTGCATGTTCATCTCGGCCCCTGTGTTCCGTCAGGGACGAACGCGTGACCGGTCCGATTTGTTCGCGACCGGTCCGCGCGATCCGAGATGGCGGGGGCCCGGCGGCCGTTTGCCGCCGATACGTGGCGCGGCCGTCAGCCGGCTTTCTTCGCGGCAGCTTTCGTCGTGGCTGCCTTCTTGGCGGGGGCTTTCTTCGCGGTGGGCTTTTTCGCGGCCGCCTTCCGCTTCGGCGACTTCGCCGCCTTGGCCGCGATCAGGTCGACCGCCTGCGCCATCGTCACATCCTCGGGCGTCACGTCCTTGGGCAGGGTGGCGTTCACCTTCTCCCACTTCACGTAGGGCCCATAGCGCCCCTCCATCACGTTGACGGGACCGCCGCTTTCGGGGTGTTCACCCAGTTCGCGCAAGGGCTTGGCCGCCTGCCGCCCGCCACCGCGCTTGGCCAGCTTCTCGGCCAGCAGATCGACGGCGCGATTGATCCCGAGGGTGAAGATCTCCTCCTCCTCGGGAAGGTTCGCATAGACCTTGTTCCAGCGTACATAAGGCCCGTACCGCCCGAGATTGGTCTCGATGTCGGCGCCGTCCTCGGGATGGATGCCGACATGACGGGGCAGCGACAGCAGTTGCAGCGCGCGGTCGAGGTCCAGCGCATCGGGAGCCCAGGCCTTGGGCAGGCTCGACCGCTTGGGCTTGGGGTTCTCGTCGGTAACTTCGCCCAGCTGGACATAGGGGCCGAACCGGCCGGATTTCAGCCAGACCTCCAGCCCGCTTTCCGGCTCGATCCCCAGCATCCGCTCGGTGCCCGCCTGTTCGCCCTCCATCCCCGGAGGGCCGAACGGACGAGTATAGCGGCATTCGGGGTAGTTCGAGCAGCCGATGAACGCGCCGCCCGACCGCGCGGTGCGCATCGACAGCCGGCCCTGACCGCAATTGGGACACAGGCGCGGGTCGCCGCCGTCGCCCGGGTCGGGGAACAGGTGCGGCTCCAGCACCTCGTTGATCTTGTCGAGAACCTCGCCGATGCGCAGCTCAGACGTCTCGCCGATCGCCGCCGAGAAATCGCGCCAGAACCTGTCCAGCACGTCCTTGTAGTCCTTCTCGCCGGCCGAGACCTCGTCGAGCTCCTGCTCCAGCGCGGCGGTGAAATCATAGCCGACATAACGGCGGAAGTAGTTCGACAGGAACGCCGTCACCAGCCGGCCCTGATCCTCGGGGAAGAGGCGGTTGCCCTCCTTGCGGACATAGCCGCGGTCCACGATCGTCGACAGGATCGAGGCATAGGTCGAGGGCCGCCCGATCCCCAGCTCCTCCATCCGCTTGACCAGCGTGGCCTCGGTATAGCGGGGCGGGGGCTGGGTGAAATGCTGCTGGCCCAGAACGGCGTTCGACGGCGCACGGATCAGGGCATTGTCCGAAGTCTCGCCTTCGTAGGCCGCGACCTTCTTGGCCGCGTCGCCCTCGTGGATGGCGGGCAGGCGCTTGTCGTCGCCCGTCGCCTCCTCGTCGTCGCGCCCTTCGGTATAGACCTTCATGAACCCGTCGAAGACGACGACCTGCCCGGTCGCGCGCAACTCCACCTGGGTGTCGCGGTCGCGGATCGTGACGGTCGTGCGCTCCAGTTTGGCGGCGGCCATCTGGCTGGCCAGCGTGCGCTTCCAGATCAGGTCGTAGATCTGGTTCTGGTCCTTCTCCAAACGCAGGTCGTCGGCGGCGCGGGTCATGTCCGTGGGCCGGATGCACTCATGCGCCTCCTGCGCGTTCTTGGCCTTGTTCTTGTACATCCGCGCCTCGGCGGGCACGTAGTCGGGCCCGTAGCGGTCGGCGATGGCGTCGCGCGCGGCGTGAACGGCCTCGGGCGCCATGTCGATCCCGTCGGTCCGCATGTAGGTGATGTGACCCTGTTCATAGAGACGCTGCGCCGTCGACATGCAGGCCTTGGCGCCCATGCCGAACTTGCGGCTGGCCTCCTGCTGCAGGGTGGAGGTCATGAAGGGTGGGCTGGGGTTGCGGGTGCCGGGCTTCGCCTCGACCGAAGCGACCGATAGCGTGCGGCTTTCGACGGCCTGAACGGCGAGTTCCGCCTGGGTGGCGTCCGCCAGGTCGAACCGGTCCAGCTTCTTGCCGGCCAGCGCGACCAGCCGGGCCTCGAAGGTCTGGCCGCGCGGCGTCTCCAGCATGGCGCGGACGGACCAGTACTCGCGCGGATCGAAGGCCTCGATCTCCATTTCGCGTTCGACCACCAGGCGCAGGCAGACGGACTGGACGCGCCCGGCGGATTTCGCCCCAGGCAGCTTGCGCCAAAGGACCGGCGACAGGTTGAACCCGACCAGGTAGTCCAGCGCACGCCGCGCCAGGTAGGCGTGGACGAGCGGGGTGTCGATCTCGCGCGGGTTGGCGATGGCCTCCTGCACCGCCTTCTTGGTGATGGCGTTGAAGGCCACCCGGCTGACGGGCATATCCTTCTTGACGCCCCGGCGGTTCAGCAGGGCCTCCTGCAGGTGCCAGCTGATCGCCTCGCCCTCGCGGTCCGGGTCGGTGGCCAGGATCAGGTTCGGATCGTCGGCCAGTGCGTCGGCGATGTCCTTGATCCGCTTCTTCGAATCCGACGGAACCTCCCAGGTCATGTCGAACCCGTTCTCGGTGTCGACGCTGCCGTCCTTGCCCACGAGGTCGCGGACATGTCCGTAGCTGGCCAGCACGGTGTAGTCTTTGCCCAGATAGCCGTTGATGGTCTTGGCCTTGGCCGGGGATTCGACGACGACGACGGGCATGGGCGGGACCTCGGGGCTGTTCGATCGGCGGGGTCGGTCAGGCAGGCAAGGCGGGCCCGTCCCCTTGGGCCGGGGACCATGTGGGCGTCGCCCGGGGATTGTCAATGCCGCCGCGGGGCACGCGGCGGGCCGCCGTCACAGGCGGACGAGGCCGCCGCCCGGCCGCCGCGCGACGAGGCCGGCAAGCTCCAGCTCGGAGAGTTGCGCGGCAAGTGCGGGGGCCGCCACGCCCCCCCGCGACGAGAGATCGCGGAGCAGTTGGTCTTCGGGCACCGGCACGGGCGAGAGGAGCGCCAGGATGCCGTCGCGCAGGGCATCCGGCGCCTGCGGGGGCGGTGCCGGTTCGGGCGCCGGATCCCGCGGCGCGGGCTTTGCGGGATGCGGCATGCCCGCAGGTTCCATCCCCGCCAGCATCTCCAGGATGTCGTCGACCCCGCGCACCAGCGTCGCCCCATCGCGCAGCAGCAGGTTGCAGCCCGAGGCGCGACCGTCGAAGGGGTGGCCCGGCACGGCCATCACCTCGCGCCCCTGGTCGAGCGCGTCGCGCGCGGTGATCATGGAGCCGGACTTCGCCGCCGCCTCGACCACGACGACGGCCATGGCCGTTCCCGACACGATGCGGTTGCGTCGGGGGAAATCGCGGGCCCGCGGGACCAGGCCGAAGGGACGTTCGGACAGCGCGCAGCCCTCGGCGGCGATGCGGGCGGCCAGTTCGGCGTTCTCCTCGGGGTAGACGCGGTCGAGGCCGCCGGCATGCACGGCGATCGTGCCGCCGGACAGCGCCGCGTCGTGCGCGACCGCGTCGACGCCGCGCGCCAGGCCCGACACCACGACGACCCCGCTGGCCGCCAGTTCGCGACCGAGCGCACGCGCCATGCGCAGCGCCAGGGAAGACGCATTGCGCGTGCCGACCACGGCCACGCAGGGCCGCGCCGCCAGCGCCGGATCGCCCTGCGCCCAGAGGACCGGAGGCGCGTCAACCACATCGGTCAACCGCGCAGGATAGCCCGGCGTGCCCAGCGTCAGCAGCCGCGCGCCGTTCTTTCGCGCCGCGCGGATCTCGGCCCGGATGGCGGCTTCGGGGGCGCAGTCATAGCCGTCGTCGCCCGCGGCCCGTGCGATGTCCGGCAGGGCCGCGAGGGCCGCCTGCGCGTCGCCATGTTCGGCCAGGAGGCGGCGCCAGGTGACCGGACCGACCCGCCGGGACCGCGCGAGGCGCAGCCGGGCGAACAGCTCCTCCTGCGATGGGGCGTCGAGGAACGGGGGCGGCGGGGCTTCGGCCAGGCCGTCGGGAAGGGGGAGGGGAACGTCGGGAAGGGCGTGGTCCATGGCCCGCATCTGGCGAGCCGAGAGTTGAGATTCGGTTAACGGCGTGTCTCAGGTCGCCGAGCCGCCGACCGTCAGACCGCCGATCAGGAGCGTCGGCTGGCCCACGCCGACCGGCACCCACTGGCCGGCCTTGCCGCAATTGCCCATGCCCGGGTCGAGCGTCATGTCGTTGCCGGTCGCCCGGATGTTGGTCAGCGCCGTCGCCCCGTCGCCGATGAGGGTCGCGCCCTTCACGGGGGCGCCGACGACACCGTCCTTCACGCGGTAGGCCTCGGTGCAGGAGAAGACGAACTTGCCGTTGGTGATGTCGACCTGTCCGCCGCCGAAACCCACGGCGTAGATGCCGTCCTTCACGTCGGCCACGATGTCGCCCGGCGCCACGTCGCCGCCCAGCATGTAGGTGTTGGTCATGCGCGGCATCGGCGCGTGGGCATAGCTTTCGCGCCGCCCGTTGCCCGTGGGCGCGACACCCATCAGGCGGGCGTTCTGGCGATCCTGCATGTAGCCCACCAGGATGCCGTCCTCGATCAGGGTGTTGCGCGCCGACGGCGTGCCCTCGTCGTCGACGGTGAGGGAGCCGCGCCGGTCGGGGATCGTGCCGTCGTCCAGGACGGTGACGCCCGGCGCCGCGACGCGCTGGCCCAGCAGGCCGGCGAAGGCGGACTGGTTCTTGCGGTTGAAGTCGCCTTCCAGCCCGTGGCCCACCGCCTCGTGCAGCAGGATTCCGGGCCAGCCGGCACCGAGGGCCACGTCCATCACGCCCGCGGGGGCGGGCACCGATGAAAGGTTCACGACGGCGATGCGCAGGGCCTCGCGCGCGACGTCTTGCCAGTGTTCCGGCCTCATCAGGTCGGTCAGGCCGATGCGGCCGCCGCCGCCGGCACTGCCGGATTCGCGGCGGCCGTTCTCCTCGACGATGACCGATACGGAAAGGCGGACCATCGGACGCGCATCGGCGACCGAGAGGCCCTCGGGCCGCAGGATCTCCACCTCCTGCAGATGGGCGCCGACCGAGGCCGAGACCTGCACGACGCGCGGGTCGAGGTCGCGGGCGAAGGCGTCGACCTCGCGCAGCATGTCGAGCTTGACGGTGAAGGCCAGCCCCGCGATCGGATCGTCGTCGCCGTACAGGCGCCGGTTCGTGTTCGCGGGCCCCGGGGCCAGCGTGCCGCCGCCGTCGCCCACGGCCAGCCGCGCGGTCTCGGCCGCGCGGCGCAGGGCGCTTTCGGCGATTTCGGTCGAATGGGCGTAGCCCGCGGTCTCGCCCAGCACCGCGCGCAGGCCGAACCCTTCGGAGGCATCGTAGCTGGCGGTCTTGACCCGTCCGTCATCGAAGACCACCACCTCGGAGCGGCGGCGCTCCAGGAACAGTTCGCCGTCGTCGGCCCCGGCCAGCGTGTCGCGCAGCACCGCGAGCGCGGCGTCGCGGTCGAGCATCGTCTCGAAGGGGCGGAAGGGGGCCTGGGACATGACGCACTCCTGAAGGATCGGCTGGGGCATGACATAGGCGCAAATGTGGCCCGACCCCAGAGGCGGCGCCGGATTTTCCGCACCGGGGATTCGTCAACCTGTCTGAACGGATCGTTCACGCCCGGTCGGGTTTCGCGGATCCGTGGCCCGGCGGCGCGCGGAAATCCGCTGTGCACCCCACGTGCACCCCCCGTGCACCCCCCGTGCAGACGTCCGGCGCATCACGATGCGGCCGCGCCCGACCGGCAAGGCGCGGGAAGGCTGCCCAGGGCCGATCTGGATGCGCGGTGCGGCGGGTGCGACACAGGGCCACCGGGGCCTTGCGGAGTCCGTCGCAGATATGGTCTTACCCGCGCAGGACGCGACGGGCGAGGCGCGCCGCGCGCTCGCACCCGCCAGGACGAAGACAGGACATGTGCCCATGAAGATGCTCACGCTGAAGGCCCTGGCGCTGGTCGCCGCAACCGCGATCGGTGCGATCGGCGCGATCGCCCAGCAGGCCGACATTGCCGAGGACGGGGCCACGACGACCGTTCCCCTGACCGAGGGGGAGGTCGTGACCGCGCCCGATGCGACGACCGTGCCGCTGGTCGACGAGGATGCCGAAGCCGCCACGCCGGCCGAGGGGGCGGAAGTGACTATCGTGCCCGTCGAGACGGTGACCCCCGAGGCCACCGACGAGGCCGTTCCGGCCGAGGGCGAGGCGGGCGTGCCGGGCGACGAGAACGTCCGCCGCGCGCAGGAGGTCGAGGGCGCCGAGCTGCCGGACGGCACCGAGCTGACGGAACAGCCCGCGGACGCGGCCGACATCAACGCCGGCAATCCCGATCCCGAGCCGGTCGACGTGACTGTCGCCGAGGCCCGCACCGCCGCCGAGATCTTCGGCCCGCTGCCGATCATCGGCGAGCCGCAGCACGGCGGTATCGGGTTCCAGCCGGCCGCGACCTCGCTCGCCGCCGAAATCCACTGGCTGGACGCGTTCCTGCTGGTCGTGATCACGGTGATCGCGCTGTTCGTGACCGGCTTGATCGCCTGGGTGATCGTTCGCTACAACCGCCGGTCGAACCCGAACCCGGCGCAGTTCACCCACAACTCGCCGCTGGAAGTGACCTGGACGGTCGTCCCGATCCTGATCCTGGTCGCCATTGGCGCGTTCAGCCTGCCGGTCCTGTTCGACCAGCAGCGCATCCCCGAGGGCGATGTTGTGGTCAAGGTGACCGGCTACCAGTGGTTCTGGGAGTACGAGTACCCCGAGGAGGACGGCATCACCTTCGCGTCCTACATGATCGGCGCCGATACCGGGAACCTGCTGACCGAGGACAGCCTGGCCCAGCTTCAGGCGGCCGGCTATACCGAGGATCACTTCCGCCTGGCGACGGACACGTCGGTCGTGGTGCCGGTGGGCAAGACCATCGTGATGCAGGTGACCGGGGGCGACGTCATCCACTCCTGGACGATCCCGTCCTTCGGCGTGAAGCAGGACGGCATCCCGGGGCGCCTGGCCCAGCTGTGGTTCCGCGCCGACGAGGAAGGCGTGTATTTCGGCCAGTGTTCGGAGCTTTGCGGCATCGCGCATGCCTACATGCCGATCACCGTCAAGGTCGTGTCCGAGGAGGCCTATGCCGAATGGCTGGCCGCCATGAAGGCCGAAGCGCTGGAGACCTGGTGAGCGTTTGACCGACCTCAGCCTGCATATCGCCACGGAGCGGCCCGCCTCGGACGAGGCGGGCCTGCGCGACTATTGGCAGCTGCTCAAGCCGCGGTTGATGTCGCTTTCGGTGTTCACGGCGCTTGTGGGCCTGCTGGTGGCACCGGGCGGGCTGCACCCGTTCCTGGGCGCGACGTCGATCCTGTGGATCGCGCTGGGTGCGGGCGCGTCGGGCGCGCTCAACATGTGGTTCGACGCCGATATCGACCGGGTGATGAAGCGCACGCGCAAGCGGCCCATCCCCGCGGGTCGGGTGGCGCCGGGCGATGCGCTGGCGCTGGGCCTGTTCCTGTCGGGCGTGTCGGTGGTGATGCTGGGACTGACGGCGAACTGGGTCGCAGCCGGCTGGCTGGCCTTCACGATCTTCTTCTACGCCGTGATCTATTCGATGTGGCTGAAGCGCACGACGTCCTGGAACACGGTGATCGGCGGGCTGGCGGGCGCCTTCCCCCCGATGATCGGCTGGGCGGCGGCGACGGGCGGCACGCCGCTGGAGGCATGGCTGCTCGTGGCGCTGATCTTCATGTGGACGCCGCCGCATTTCTGGGCGCTCGCGCTTTTCGTCAAGCTCGACTACCACGCGGCGCGGATCCCGATGCTGACGGTCACGCATGGCCGGGCCGCGACGCGCCGCCAGGCGCTGCTCTATTCGGTGGGGCTGGTGGTGGTATCGCTTGCGACGTCCGTGTCCTCGATCGGCGGGCCGCTGACGCTGGCGGTGGCGCTGGTGCTGAACGCGCTGTTCCTGCGCGCGGCCTGGGCGGTCTGGCGGCGCGACGACGCGGCGAGCGCCGCCGATGGTCACGCGGCCGAGAAGGCGATGTTCAAGCTTTCGCTGGTCTATCTGTTCGCGCATTTCGCGGTCTTCGTGGCCGAGGCGGCGCTGGGTCCGTGGGGAGGGTGGTGATGCATCGAGACCACGAACTGCACACCCGCCGCCGGGGCCGGAATTTCGGCCTGCTGGCGGTGCTGCTGGCGTTCATCGTCATCGTCTTCGGCGTCACGGTCGTCAAGGTTCGCACCGGCGGCTTCGCCGAGGGGTTCGATCATGTCGCGCGGCCCGCGCTGGTGCCCGAGGCGACCCGGGAGGTGACGGAATGACGGCGTGGCGAAACCTGTCGCCGAACGGGCGCGTGGTGGCCGGCACGGTCGCGACGGTGCTTGCGATGGGGTCGCTGGGATTCGCCGCGGTGCCGCTCTACGACCTGTTCTGCCGGGTGACCGGCTATGGCGGCACCACCGCACGGGCCGAGGCGGGCGCCGGCGCGGTGCTGGACCGGACCGTGCTGGTGCGCTTCGATGCGTCGCGCGAACGCGGCATGCCCTGGGAGTTCGCGCCGGTGGAGACGTCGATGCGGGTCCGCATCGGCGAGACCAACCTGGCCTTCTACGAGGCGACGAACCCGACCGACATGCCCGTCGCCGGCACGGCCAGCTTCAACGTCGCGCCCTATGCGGCGGGCCCGCATTTCGTGAAGATCGACTGCTTCTGCTTCGAGGAGCAGATCCTCGCCCCCGGCGAGACCGTTTCGATGCCCGTGACCTTCTATGTCGATCCGGCCATGGTCGACGACGCCGAGGCGGCGGGCATCCCCGAGATCACCCTGTCCTACACGTTCCACGTGATGGACTTGCCCGAGGACCACGCCGCGCTTAACACGGGCGCGGCACCGACGACCAACTGAGAGGCCCCGCGATGGCGCACGCCAAGAACCACGACTATCACATCATCCCGCCTTCGGTCTGGCCGTTCATCGGGGCCGTGTCCGGCTTCTTCATGCTGATCGGCGCGGTGATCTGGATGTCGCCCAATGTTGGCAACAACCATCCCTGGCTGTTCGTGGCGGGCCTGGTCGGCGTGCTGGGCGTGATGTTCGCCTGGTGGTCGGACGTCATCCGCGAATCGAACGCGGGCGACCACACGCCGGTGGTGCGGATCGGCCTGCGCTACGGCTTCATCTTCTTCATCATGTCGGAGGTGATGTTCTTCGCGGCCTGGTTCTGGTCGTTCTTCAAGCACGCGATCTATCCGATGGGCCCCGAAAGCCCGGCCGTCGACGGCGTCTGGCCGCCCGCGGGGATCGAGACCTTCGACCCCTGGCACCTGCCGCTGATCAACACCCTGATCCTGCTGGCCTCGGGGGCGGCGGCGACCTGGGCGCACCACGCGCTGGTGCACGAGAACAATCGCCAGGACATGAAGTGGGGCCTGATCCTTGCGATCGGTCTGGGCGTGCTGTTCACGGGTTTCCAGATCTACGAATACAGCCACGCGGCCTTCGGTTTCGCCGGCAATATCTATGGCGCGAACTTCTTCATGGCTACCGGGTTCCACGGCGCGCATGTCGTCATCGGCACGGTCTTCCTGGCGGTCTGCCTGTTCCGCCTGCAGGCGGGGCATTTCTCGCCCAGCAAGCATATCGGGTTCGAGGCGGCGGCCTGGTACTGGCACTTCGTCGATGTGGTGTGGCTGTTCCTCTTCGCGGCGGTCTACATTTGGGGCGGCTGACCTCCCATATACGGTTTGATGACACGGCAGCGCGGGCTTTCCGCGCTGCCTTTCGTTTCGGAGACCGCCGGTGCGTCTAATCCTTCCGCTTCTGTTTGGTCTCGGCGGTTTCGCGCTGCTCGTCGCGTTGGGCGTCTGGCAGATGCAGCGGCTGGACTGGAAGAACGGATTGCTGGCGGAGATCGAGGCGCGGATCGCGGCCGACCCCATCCCGTTGCCGCCCGCCCCCGCGTCGGAGGCCGACCGCTACCTGCCCGTGGCCGTGGAGGGGCAGCCGGCCGGGGCCCCGATCCACGTGCTGGTCAGTCGCAAGGGATACGGCGCGGGCTATCGCGTGATTGCGCCGCTGGCCACGCCGGACGGGCGCCGGATCATGGTCGATCTGGGGATCATCGGCACCGATGCGAAGGACGCGCCCTTGCCAATGGGGCCCTATGCGGTGACGGGCAACCTGCACTGGCCCGAGGAGGTGGACGGCTTCACCCCCGACCCGGACATGAAGCGAAACATCTGGCTGGCCCGCGACGTGCCCGCCATGGCCCGTGCATTGCAGGCGGAGCCGTTCCTGATCGTCGCGCGCACCTTGTCGCCCGCAATTGGGCCGGAGCCCTATCCCGTCGGCACGGCGGGTATCCCGAACAACCATCTCGGCTATGCGATTCAGTGGTTCGGCCTCGCGGCGGTCTGGCTGGGGATGACACTGTTCCTGCTGTGGCGTATCAGGCGGCGCACCATCTGAAGGCCCCATCCGATGCGCTATATCTCCACCCGCGGCCAGGCCCCCGTCCTTGGGTTCGAAGACACGATGCTGACCGGGCTCGCCCGCGACGGCGGTCTCTACGTGCCCGAGGATGTGCCGACGATGTCACATGGCGACATCGCGGCGCTGGCGGGCCTGCCCTACGAGGAGGTCGCCGTCCGCGTCATGGCGCCCTTCGTGGCCGATGCGTTCGACGAGGCGACTTTCGCCGGTCTCGTGGCCGAGGCTTACGCGGGCTTCGGCCATGCCGCGCGCGCGCCGCTCGTGCAGCTCGGCCCGAACCATCACCTGCTGGAGCTGTTCCACGGGCCGACGCTGGCCTTCAAGGATTTCGCGATGCAGCTGATCGGACGGATGTTCGAGCATACGCTGCGGAAGCGGGGCGACCGCGTCACCATCGTCGGCGCGACCTCGGGCGACACGGGCAGTGCTGCGATCGAGGCGTTCGGCGGACTGGACGCGGTCGACGTCTTCATCCTCTACCCGCATGGCCGGGTGTCCGAGGTGCAGCGCCGGCAGATGACGACGCCGTCCGAGGCGAACGTGCATGCGTTGGCCATCGACGGTCATTTCGACGATGCCCAGGCGCGCTTGAAGGACATGTTCAACCATTTCGCCTTCCGCGACCGGGTGGGGCTGGCGGGCGTCAACTCGATCAACTTCGCCCGCGTGCTGGCGCAGGTGGTCTATTACTTCACCGCCGCCGTGGCGCTGGGCGCGCCGTATCGGCCGGTGTCCTTCACCGTGCCCACGGGCAATTTCGGCGATATCTTCGCGGGCCACATCGCCAAGCGCATGGGCCTGCCGATCGAGGCGCTGGTGGTGGCGACGAACCAGAACGACATCCTGCATCGCTGCCTGACCACGGGCGAGTACCGGACGGGCGAGGTGCATCCCTCGATCAGCCCGAGCATGGACATTCAGGTCTCGTCGAATTTCGAGCGCGCCCTGCATCTGGCCTATGGCGGCGACGGGTCGGCCATCGCGCAGCTGATGGAGGAGTTGCGCGGCGGTGGCTTCACCGTCAGTCAGGGCGCGTTGGAGGCCCTGCGCGAGACCTATGCGTCGGGCCGGGTGTCGGAGGACGAGACCTCGGCCACGATCCGCGATTGCCTGGCCCGGACGGGCGAGTTGCTCTGTCCGCACAGCGCCGTGGGCGTGCGCGTGGCCCAGGGGCACCTGGGGTCCACGCCGATGGTCACGCTGGCCACCGCGCACCCCGCCAAGTTCCCCGACGCGGTCGAGGCGGCGACCGGCATCCGCCCGCCGTTGCCGCCGCGCATGGCCGACCTGTTCGACCGGCCCGAGCGCATGACGCGGGTGGCCAACGACACCAACGAAATCGAGACCCTGATCGAGGACAAGCGCACCGCATGAGCACCCAGCTTCACCGCCTGTCCAACGGCTTCCGCGTCGTCACCGAACACATGCCCGGCCTGCAATCCGCGAGCGTCGGCATCTGGGTCGGCGCCGGTGGCCGGCACGAGGCGCCCGAGCAGAACGGCATCGCCCATTTCCTGGAACACATGGCGTTCAAGGGCACGAAGCGGCGCAGTGCGTTGCAGATCGCCGAGCAGATCGAGGATGTGGGCGGCTACATCAATGCCTACACTTCGCGCGAGGTGACGGCCTACTACGCACGCGTGCTGGCCGAAGACGTGCCGCTGGCCGTCGACCTGATCGGCGATATCGTCCTGAACCCCGTCTTCGACCCGCGCGAGATCGAGATCGAGCGCGGCGTCATCCTGCAGGAGATCGGGCAGGCGCTGGACACGCCCGATGACATCATCTTCGATTGGCTGCAGGAGGCGGCCTATCCCGAACAGCCGATCGGCCGCACGATCCTGGGGCCCAGCGAACGCGTTTCGGCCTTCACCGAGGACGACCTGCGCCGCTTCACCGCGCAGCATTACGGGCCGGGCCAGATGATCCTGGCGGCGGCCGGCGCCGTCGACCACGACGCGATCGTGGCCATGGCCGAGGCGCAGTTCGGCCACCTTCCCGCGCAATCGCAGGCCGAAGCGGCGCCCGGCCTCTATCGCGGGGGCGAGTTCCGGCAGGTGCGCGACCTGGAGCAGGCGCATGTCGCGCTGGGCTTCGACCAGCCCGGATACCGCGACGACAAGATCTATGCCGCGCAGGTCTTCGCCGGCGCGATGGGCGGGGGCATGTCGTCGCGCCTGTTCCAGGAGGCGCGCGAGAAACGGGGCCTCTGCTACACGATCTTTGCCAGTATCGGAGCCTATTCGGATGCGGGCCTGCTGACGGTCTACGCCGGAACCGGCGCGGACGACGTGGGCGACCTGGCCAACCTGACCATGGATGAGCTGCGCCGTGCCGCCGACGACATGACCGAGGCCGAGGTCGCGCGCGCCCGCGCGCAGATGAAGTCGGGCATGCTGATGGGGTTGGAAAGCCCGTCCAGCCGCGCCGAGCGCCTGGCCCGCGTCGTCTCGATCTGGGACCGCGTGCCGCCGCTCTCGGAGGCGATCGCGAAGATCGACGCGGTCGATGCGGCCGTGGTGCGCGAACATGCGGGCAAGCTGCTGGCGACGGTGCCGACGCTGGCGCTCTACGGTCCGGTGGGGCGGGCCCCGGATGCGGAGACGCTGCGCCGAAGGCTGGCGGCGTGATCTTCGGGCCGTTCCGCAAGCCCCGGATCGAGACGGAGCGGATGGTCCTGCGCCTGCCGCAACATTCCGACTATCGCGCCTGGGTCAACCTGCGTGACGGCAGCGCCGCCTTCCTGAGACCGTGGGAGCCGGAATGGGCGCCCGACCACCTGAGCCGCAAGAGTTTCACCAACCGCGTCTACTGGTCCTCGCGCAGCTACGGGCAGGGCACGGCGCTGGCACTGTTCCTGACGCGCAAGACCGATGGTGCCATCCTGGGTGCCATCACGATGGACAACATCCGCCGCGGGCCCGCGCAATCGGCCACGCTGGGATATTGGGTCGGGCAGTCGCATGCGCGGCAGGGTTACATGCGCGAGGCGATCCTGGCGGTGGGCCATCACGCGTTCCGGCGGCTGGACCTGAGCCGTCTGGAAGCCGCCTGCCTGGAGGAGAACCTTGCCTCCCGCGGGCTGCTGGAACGGTCCGGCTTCAAGTACGAGGGCGTGGCCCAGAGCTATCTGCAGATCGCGGGCCGTTGGCGGAACCACGTCCTTTACGCGATGCTGCGCTCGGACCGGCGGGGCCGTGCCGACACGGGCTGATCCGGGACCGGCACGATGCAACCCCGCGGGCGGCTCCGGCGTTTTCGTCGGCAAACCAAGCATCGGAGGTATCCATGCCACAGACCATTCACCGGATCGCCGCCGAGCCGCCGACCGTCTATGCGTTCGAGATCACGGGCGAAGTTGCCGCCGATGACATGGAGGCGATGGCCGACACGATGAACGCGGCCTTCGACGCGCATGACAAGGTGTCGATGCTGCTGATCTTCGACGACTTCCGTGGCAGCGAGACCGGGGCCGGCTTCGACTGGTCGTCGATCAAGTCGCGGTTCCGGTCGCTGGCCAATGTCGAGAAATACGCGACGGTGGGCGCGCCCGGATCGGCCGAGACCATGATCGCGGCGATGGGCAAGGTCATCCCGGTCGAGGCGCGCACCTTCGATCCGGGCGAGATCCACGAGGCCTGGGCCTATGTCGGGGCGCGTCCGGTCTGATCCCAGGGTCGCCGGGGTGCGGTCACATGGCCACTGGTCGTGGCCCCGTGTCTGCGCGAGGATCGGGGCGGAGGTGTCGCCCGATGATCGTTCCCAGACCGTTCGCGTTGCTGCTGTCCCTGGCCACCCTGCTTGTGCAAGCGCATCCCGCCGCGGCACAGGACCGCCGGCCGAGCCATTGCATCGCCATCGCGGAGGCCGGCGGCTTCCTGCACCGGGCGTCCTTCGCCGCCCCGCTCGAGGCCGATACGGTTCGGCTGAACTATGTCGATCATTCGATGTTCATGATCGAGACGGCGGGCGGCCTGCGCGCCGTGACCGATTTCGCGGGGTTCATCGGGGCGACCCGGCCACCCGACGTGGTCACGATGAACCGGGCCCATATCTCGCATTGGACCCCGACCCCCGATCCGGAGATCCCCCACGTGTTGCGCGGATGGTCCGATACCGTGGGCGAACCGGTCGGCCACCATCTCGATCTGGGCGAGATGCTGGTCCGGTCGGTCTCGACCGACATCCGTTCGCGCGCCGAAATCGGGATCGAGCGGAACGGTAACGCGATCTTCGTCTTCGAGGTCGCGGGCCTCTGCATCGGGCATCTGGGCCACCTGCATCACGAACCCGACGCCGAGCAATATGCCGCGCTGGGGCGGCTCGACGTGGTGATGGCGCCCGTCGACGGGGGGCTGACGCTGGACCTGCCGACGATGATCCGCGTTCTGACGCGGCTTCGGGCGTCGGTCGTGATCCCGATGCACTGGTTCGGCCCGTCCGGCCTCGACAGGTTCCTGACCGGCATGTCGGGCGATTTCGCGATCGAGCGGCGTGCCGACAGTTTCCTGGAGATCTCGCTGCGCGACCTGCCACGGCGGCCAACGGTGATCGTCCTGCGCCCGTCTTTCCTGAACGAGCCGTGACCGGTTCCGCGCGCCCGGGACCAGGCGGTGAGAAACCTGCGAAAACAGGGGGCTGAAAGAAGTCGCGCCCTGCCGGGGGGGACAGGGCGCTGGGGGGAATTCATGGCCGTCTGCTAAGCCACGAGACCTGTGTCGCAGCAAAAGGTTAACAGATCGTTACCACGGCGGAGCATCGGCGGAAAAACGTCAGGCGCCCTCGAATTCGCACAGGGCATGGATTTGCATGCCCATTTCGTCGAGCAATGCCCGGCCGCCCAGCTCTGGCAGATCGACGACGAAGGCGCAGCCCATCGTCTCGGCCCCCAGCCGTTCCAGCAGTGTCAGGCCCGCACGCGCGGTGCCGCCCGTCGCCAGCAGGTCGTCCACCAACAGGACCCGCGCGCCCGGTCGCAGCGCGTCGCGATGCACTTCCACCGTGGCGGTGCCGTATTCCAGCGCGTAGTCCTGCGCGAAGGTCGGGCCGGGCAGCTTGCCCTTCTTGCGGATCGGAACGAAGCCGCAGCCCAGTTGATGGGCGACCGCCCCGCCCAGGATGAACCCCCGCGCCTCGAGCCCCGCGACGGCATCGACCGGTTCGCCCGCGAAGGGCGCGAGGAGCTGATCGACGCAGAGCCGCATCCCCCGCGCATCGGCGAAAAGGGTCGTCACGTCGCGGAACATGATCCCTTCATGCGGGAAATCGGGAATCGTGCGGATATAGTCGCGCACCGTCTTGGCCTGCATCGTCAGCTTTCCTCCTCGGGGGTGGAGGCGCCCCGTTCGCCGTAGTGGCGCCTGAGCGCCATCGCGTCCTGCCCGCGCAGGCGCACGACCGAGTTGCCGTCCTCCGAGAACAGCGAGCGTCGATAGGCGGGTCCGCGGATATCGGTCATCAGGCCCAGGCCCTGGACGATCTCCTCAAGCATGACCGAGGCGATCTCGCGCCGCCGGGTGGTCGAGGAGACGGCGATCAGCGCCTCGCGGATCTCTCCGCCGCGAGCGCGCAGGGCGACGCGGCCCAGCGGTAGAAGCGCGCCGTCGAGGTCGGGCACGCCGGTGTCGCGCATCACCTCGCCGGGCGGGGTGGCGACGACGTGGATCTCGATATCCGCCGGCCCGTCGATCCGCCGAAGGCGCAGTCCGGCATCGAGCGCGTTGATCTGCACCAGCGCCTCCTCCAGCCCCCGCTCGTAGAGGTCGCGACGATAGGACGGCAGGTCCGCCTTGACGGAGCTGAGCGCGACGGTCAGGTTGCCGCGCCGGTGGTCCGGCCAGCGCAGGAACGGCTTGCGGCAGGTCCCGCCCGGCTCGGCCGCGCAGGCCACGGCACGATAGAAGGCGTCGTCCGGCAGGGGGCCGGGGACCTGGATGAACTCCTGCGCCATGGCCGGCCAAGCCCATAGGATCAGCGCGGCCGACCTCACAGCACGCGACCCGCGATGCCGCGCAGCCGCGCAACCATCTCCGCATCGCGCGCGTCGGGCGCGGTCATCACCGCGTGGTCCAGCGCACGGTCGCAGCCCGTGTCGCAGCCCTCGGCCACCAGCCGGGGCAGGGCCGCCACCATCGCCGCTGCGCGTTCGACGTTTCCTTTCAGCGTGGCCAGGATGTCGGTGATCTGGACGCTGCCATGCTCGGGGTGCCAGCTGTCGTAGTCGGTGACCATCGCCACGCTGGCATAGTGTAGCTCCGCCTCGCGGGCCAGCTTGGCCTCGGGCATGTTGGTCATCCCGATGACGTCGCAGCCCATGTCGCGGTAGATGCGCGATTCCGCCAGGGTCGAGAATTGCGGCCCCTCCATCGCCAGGTAGGTGCCGCCTTCGTGCACCGTGCCCCCCGCCAGGCGTCCGGCTTCGGCGCAGGCCTTCGAAAGCGCGGCGCAGGTAGGGTGGGCGGCCGAGACATGGGCCACGAGGCCCGGCCCGAAGAACGAGTTCGCGCGGCCCTGCGTGCGGTCCACGAACTGGTCGACGACGACGAAATCGCCCGGGGCCATCTCCTCGCGGAAGGATCCGACGGCCGAGACGGACACCAGATGCGTGACCCCAACCGATTTGAGCGCCGCGACGTTCGCGCGATAGGGCACGGAGGTGGGCGTGTGGACGTGCCCGCGCCCGTGGCGGGGCAGGAAGACCATGGCCACGTCGTCCAGCGTGCCACAGAGGAGTTGATCCGACGGCGCGCCCCATGGCGTCTCGACATCCCGCCAGCGCGCGTCCTGCAGGCCGGCCACCTGATAGAGGCCCGAGCCCCCGACGATTCCGATCACTGGCATGGCCATCCCCTCATCCGCGCATCGAACCTGCCGTGCCGCGGGCGCGAGCGCAACGGGCGGGCAGGGGGTGTCGCCGAATGCCGAACCCTGCTAAGCGCGCCCCGACTCCGTATCGACAGTACCACGAAGGATCCGATCCTTGAGCAGCTCCCTGCTGGCACGCCTTGCCGACCGTTTCGACGGGCCCGACCTCAGGGTCGCGCCGACCTCTTCCCTGACGCCCTCGGTCCTGCGGATCGAGGTCCTGGCCGGCCTGACCGTGGCCCTGGCCCTCGTGCCCGAGGCGGTGGCCTTCGCCTTCGTCGCCGGTGTGGAACCGCTGGTCGGCCTTTATGCGGCCTTCATCGTCGGACTGATCACGGCGCTGATCGGCGGACGCCCGGGCATGATCTCGGGCGCGACGGGGGCGCTGGCGGTGGTTATGGTCAGCCTCGTCGCGCAGCACGGGGTGCAGTACCTGTTCGCGACCGTGATCCTGATGGGCCTTCTGCAGGTCGTCGTGGGCATCATGCGATGGGGCAAGTTCATCCGCCTGGTGCCGCATCCGGTCATGCTGGGCTTCGTCAACGGGCTGGCCATCGTTATCGGCCTGTCGCAACTGGATTTCTTCCGCCTGGAAGGCGGCGCCTGGATGCAGGGCGAACAACTGGCGCTGGTGCTGGGCCTGGTGGTCCTGACGATGGCGGTGATCTGGGCGCTGCCGCGTCTGACCTCGGTCGTCCCGGCGCCGCTGGCGGGCATCGCGATCACGGCGGGGCTGGTCATCGCGCTGGATCTGGACGTCCCAAGGGTGGCCGACCTCGCCTCGATCTCGGGCGGATTGCCGGATTTCGGCATCCCGGTGGTCCCGCTCAACTGGGAGACGTTCGAGATAATCCTGCCCTACGCGATCATCCTGGCCGCGATCGGCCTGATCGAATCGCTGCTGACGCTGAACCTCGTGGGCGAGATCACGGGCCAGCGGGGCGGCGCGTCGCAGGAATGCATCGCCCAGGGCGCGGCCAACACCGTGACCGGTTTCTTCGGCGGCATGGGTGGCTGCGCCATGATCGGCCAGTCGATGATCAACGTGAAATCCGGCGGCCGCACACGCATCTCGGGCGTGTCGGCGGCGCTGTTCCTGCTGGCCTTCATCCTCGTCGCGTCGCCGCTGATCGAGGTCATCCCGCTGGCCGCGCTGGTCGGCGTGATGTTCATGGTCGTGATCGGCACCTTCGCGTGGAACTCGATCAAGATCCTGGCCAAGGTCCCGCGCATCGACGCGGTGGTCATCATCCTGGTGACCATCGTGACGGTGATGACCGACCTCGCCATCGCCGTCGTCGTGGGCGTGATCGTCAGCGCGCTGGCCTATGCCTGGCAGAACGCGACGCGCATCCATGCGACGTCCTACGAGACGCCCGAAGGCGCGCGCGTCTATCAGGTGAAGGGGCCGCTCTTCTTCGGGTCGGCCACCGGCTTCATCGAGATGTTCCACCCCAAGGACGACCCGGGCCAGGTCATCATCGACTTCGCCGAGAGCCGCGTCGCCGACCAGTCCGCCCTGCAGGCGATCGAGGCGGTCGCCGCCAAGTACGAGGCCGAGGGCAAGCGCATCCAGCTGCGTCACCTGACCCGCGATTGCCACAAGCTGCTGACGCGGGCGGGGCACCTGATGGTCGACAGCGACGACGACCCCGACTATGCGGTCGCGGCCGACTATGGCGTGCGAACGGGGATCCTGGGCGGGCATTGACGCCCGCCCGGCCCGGTCAGACGTCGGGACGTGTCAGCGAGAACAGGTTCTCGACCCGCGTGTAGTCCATGTAGCCCAGCCGGGCCATCGGGCCGAAGGCCATCACATCGAAGCGTCCGTCGCGGATGCAGTCGTCGCGGAGGTGGACGCCGGTGACCTCGCCGAAGACGGTGAAGTTCGCATCCCCCGGCAGCTGCACGATGCGGCCGACGCGGCATTCCAGCGACGCGGGCGCGTCCGCCACGCGCGGGCATTCGATCGTGTCGCATTCGGCCTTGGCGACACCGGCGACCCCGAACTCGTCGGTCCCCGCCGGATGCGCCCCCGACGAAGCGTTCATCACGTCGCGGGCCGCGTATTCGACGATGTTCACGCAGAACACCCCCGACTCGCGCGCCTGGGCGACGCTGTCCTTGGTGCCGTCCCGGTCGGGCTTGGCCGAGGTCGAGGCGAACATCACTTGCGGCGGCACGTAGGCCACGGCGTTGAAGAAGGAATAGGGCGCGAGATTGTCGCCCGCCGCCCCCCGGGTGGAGATCCAGCCGATCGGGCGCGGCGAGACGACGGCGTTGAACGGGTTGTGCGGCAGGCCGTGGCCGTCCTCGGGGCGGTAGAACATCGAAAGGCTCCGGTCATGGGATACCGGAGGAGGACTAGCGGTCCCGGACGGCAAGCGCCACAAGGTCGGCCATGGAACTGATGCGCGAGACCGCGGCCGACGCTCATGAGGTAGAGGCCCTGCTGGATACCTGCTTCGCGCCCGGTCGCACGGCCCTGTCGTCGTACCGCCTGCGCGACGGCGTGCCGCCGGCGCGGGACCTGTGCCTGATCGCGCGCGGCCGGGCAGGCGAGGTGGCTGGCGCGATCCGCTTCTGGCCGGTGCGGGCCGGCGGGCGCGACGCCATGTTGCTGGGTCCGGTGGCCGTGCACCCGACGCGCCAGGGCGAGGGGCTGGGCGCGTTCCTTCTGCAGTCTGGGCTGGACCGGGCGGCCCTCGCCGGGGTGGAGCGCGTGCTGCTGGTAGGCGACGCGTCCTACTATGGGCGGTTCGGGTTTCGCCGGCTGGACGGCGTGACGATGCCGCCGCCGACCAACCCCGACCGCGTGCTGGGCATCTGGGACTGGGACGGGATCCAGGGCCCGGTCACGCGGATCGACTTGCCCTGACGCGCGGCAACCCCCACATTCGGATCATGGACGACAAGCTGGATCCGCCGCGCCGCCAACAGGTCTTTCCGCCCCTCGACCGGGAGGCGGAGCTGGACCGCCTGGCCGGGCGCATGAAGGCGGCGTCGGGCGTCGGGCTGCAACTTCTGAACCTCGTCGGGACCCAGGCCGAGGGGATGCTCGACATGCTGCCCCGGCCCGTGCGCGCGGGGTTGGAGCGCGCCACGGCGGCCGCGCTGGAGCAGAGCTTCAATGCCGCCGCCGCCACGCGTGGCGGGCGTATCGCCGACACGTCCGACTGGCTGACCCGCGCGATCACGCTCGGCACCGGGGCCGCGGGCGGGTTCGGCGGCCTGCCCTCGGCGCTGGCCGAGCTGCCGGTCACGACCACCGTGATCCTGCGCGCGATCCAGACCATCGCCGACGAGCACGGCTTCGACCCGGCCCTGCCCGAGGTGCGCGCCGCCTGCCTGCGCGTCTTCGCCGCCGCCGGGCCGCTGGACGACGATGACGGCACCGATCTCAGCTTCATGACCATGCGCCTGTCCGTCACCGGACCGGCCATTCATGGCCTGATCGCCAAGGTGGCGCCCAGGCTTGCCGTGCCCCTGGGTCAGAAACTGGCCGCGCAGACCGTGCCGGTCATCGGCGCGGCGGCGGGAGCGGCGACCAACTGGATCTTCACCAGCTACTATCAGGAGGTCGCGCGCGTGCAGTTCGGGTTGATGCGCCTGGGCGCGCAGACCGGCGAGGACATGAACGTGCTGACGGCCGAGTTGAAGTCGCGTATCGCGCGCTAGGGTGCGACCGGATAGCCATGCCAGGCGATCTCGGCCGTGGTCAGGTCGGACCATGCGAGTTGCAGGACGCCTTCTTCCGTGCCACGGGGCAGGGCAGCACGATCCACGCGGCGCCCCGCGATGGCGAAATCGGGTGTGATCCGCACCACCAGCAGATGGTCGAAGGGCAGGCCCAAATCGATCTCCACGCATCCGTCGCGGTTGTCCGGCGCGATCGTTCGGACAAGGAGGGGCGGGTTGATGCCGTCACGGTCGCGGACCGGGTGGCCGCAGGTGATGGCCGCGAAGAGATGTGCCAGTTCCTCGTGCACCGGCAGGGTACGACCGGTCCGGCGCAGGTGGCGGATGGCGACGTCGCGCAGATCCTCGAACAGGGGGACCGGATCGGCATCCGCTTCGGGCAGGTGCGAGACCAGCGCCGCCCGTTCATCGGGGTCGCGCCGGGTGATCCATTCGCCGTTCCACCAGATCGCCGTTTCCATTCCCTGCATCACCGTTACGTCCATTTCGACACCCCGGAGATGATATGCCTCCGGGGTGCGGCGATTGGATGGCCGGAACGGGCCGCGTACGGGAAAGTTTCAGGCCGGACGGTGGCGGTCGAGCAGCCGCTCGAGCAGGTCGAGGTCGATCGCGTCGAACTGCCCGAAGCCCTGCATCCAGACCGATGCGCCGCGCAGCGCGTCCGGGTCCAGCTTGCACCAGACGACGCGGCCGCGCCGTTCCTGCTGGATGAGGCCGGCGCGGGCGAGCACGCCGAGATGGCGGCTGACGGCGGCCAGCGAGATACCGAAGGGCTGCGCCACGTCGGTCACGGCCATGTCGTCCTCCAGCAGCATGCCGAGGATGGCGCGCCGCGTGGGATCGGCCAGCGCCGAGAAGACCTGTGTCAGGGGATCGGACATCCCCGCTGGGTGGCCCCGCGCTGCGTCCGCGTCAAGACGTTCAACCGTTCGGTTGAACGTCTATCGCAGCCAGGTGGCGGAATGGGCCAGCTTGGTTCGGTCTGCAAGCTACTGATTCAGATACACTTCAGGCCGCATTGACTCGGCGCTGCCTGCCCCATAAACCCCGCATCGACATCCGTGGGGGCTGCAATGTCCGACGATCCCGACGCCGAACGCCTGCGCGCCCTCGAGGCCCGTATCGCCGCCGCCAAGGGGCCCGAGGCCAGGCACCACATGGACGAGCATCATTCGCAGGCGCAGTTGGCCTGGCGCATGGTGATCGAGCTGGTGGCCGGCCTGGGGATCGGGTTCGGCATCGGCTACGGGATCGACGCGGTGCTGGGGACGACGCCCTGGTTCATGGTGATCTTCGTGCTTCTGGGCTTCGCGGCCGGCGTGAAGACGATGATCGGCTCCGCGAAGGAGATACAGGGGCGGATCAGCGCGGCTGATGCCTTGAAGGAACCCGGCGCGGGCGCGCCGAAGGACGGGGAATAGAGATGGCGGAAGAAGTCCACTCCGAAGGCGGCCTCAGCTTCCACCCGATGGATCAGTTCATGATCCGCCCGCTGTTCGGCGAATACGGCGACCCGGTCCATTGGTACACGGTGACCAACCTGACGCTGTGGATGGCGCTGGCGGTGCTGTGCGTCGTGGGCCTGTTCGTGTTCGGGACCAGCGGGCGCGCCATCGTGCCGAACCGCATCCAGTCGGTGGCCGAGCTGGCCTATGGCTTCATTTACAAGATGGTCGAGGATGTGACCGGCAAGGACGCCGTCAAGTTCTTCCCCTACATCTTCACGCTGTTCCTGTTCATCCTCTTCGCCAACTTTCTGGCGTTGATCCCGACCTCCTTCTCGCCAACCAGCCATATCGGCGTCACGGCGGTACTGGCCTTCGCGGTGTTCTTCACCGTCACGATCGTGGGCTTCGTCAAGAACGGCGTGGGCTTCCTCGGCCTGTTCTGGGTGTCTTCGGCGCCGCTCGTGCTGCGCCCGATCCTGGCCGTGATCGAGCTGATCTCCTACTTCGTGCGCCCGGTCAGCCATTCCATTCGTCTGGCCGGCAACATCATGGCCGGCCACGCCGTGCTCAAGGTGTTCGCGGGCTTCGCCGCAATCGCCGCGATCGCGCCGGTCTCGATCCTGGCGATCACCGCGATCTACGGGCTGGAGGTGCTGGTCGCCTTCATCCAGGCCTACGTCTTCACCATCCTGACCTGCGTGTACCTCAAGGACGCGCTGCACCCCTCGCACTAATCGCAATCAACCCGTTCCATCGTAAGGAGAATACCCCATGGAAGGCGATCTCATCGTTCTGGCCGACACCGGCAAATACATCGGCGCCGGTCTGGCCGCCATCGGTTCCGGCGCCGCCGCCATCGGTGTGGGCAACGTGGCCGGCAACTTCCTGGCCGGCGCGCTGCGCAACCCCTCGGCCGCCAACGCGCAGACCGCGACCCTGTTCATCGGCATCGCCTTCGCCGAAGCGCTGGGCATCTTCGCATTCCTGGTCGCGCTGCTGCTGATGTTCGCCGTCTGAGGACGCGGATACTTCCTTACGCTCGGCGGGGGCGCGTCCCCCGCCGCAGGACCAAACCGAGCTGACGGGACCCATCCAATGGCCACCGAACCGATCGACCTCGAGATTGCGGGCACCTGCGTCAACAGCCTGGGCAACGCCATCGGCATGCCGCAGCTCTGCGATGCCTGGTTCGCCAACCAGATCTTCTGGCTGGTGGTCGCCCTCGTAGCGATCTACCTGATCCTGACCCGGATCGCCCTGCCGCGCGTCGGCGCGGTGTTGGCCGAACGGTCGGGAACCATTTCGAACGATCTTGCCGCGGCCGAGGACCTGAAGCGCCAGGCGACCGAGGCCGAGGCGGCCTATGACAAGGCCCTGGCCGATGCCCGGGCCGAGGCGCAACGCATTTCCGGCGAGGCCCGGGCGAGCATCAAGGAAGATCTCGACGCCGCCATCGCGCGCGCCGACGAGCAGATCGCCGCCAAGTCCGCCGAGAGCGAGGGCCGGATCGCCGAGATCCGCGCCGGTGCGACCGCCAGCGTGTCAGAAGTGGCCCGCGACGTCGCCTCTGAAATCGTGCGCGCGTTGGGCGGAAACCCGGATCAGGCGGCGATCGACGCTGCCGTCGACGCCCGCCTGAAAGGGAACTGAACGATGCGCCATGTCCTGATCCCGGCCCTGTTCACGGCCACGCCCGCCATGGCGGCGTCCGGTCCGTTCTTCAGCCTGCACAACACCGATTTCGTCGTGCTGCTGGGCTTCCTGGTCTTCATCGGCATCCTCGTCTACTTCAAGGTGCCCAGCCGCCTGATGGGAATGCTGGACGACCGCGCCAAGGGCATCCGCGGCGATCTGGACGAGGCCAAGGCACTGCGCGAGGAAGCACAGGCGCTCCTCGCCTCCTACGAGCGGAAGACCCGCGAGGCGCAGGCCCAGGCCGACGAGATCGTGGCCACGGCCAAGGCCGAGGCGTCCGCCGCCGCCGATCAGGCCAAGAAGGATCTGGAGACCTCGGTCGCCCGGCGTCTCGCCGCCGCCGAAGACCAGATCGAGAGCGCCCAGCAGGCCGCTGTCCGCGAGGTGCGCGACACCGCCGTCCAGGTTGCGACGGCCGCCGCGGGCCAGGTGATCGCCGCGCAGATGTCCTCGGCCGAGGCGAACAAGCTGATCGACCGGTCCATCGACACGGTCGCGACCAAGCTGCATTGACGGGGCGTTCTCAGCTTCATCTGACAGGCGGGCGTCCCGGTGGGGCGCCCGTTTCGCATCCGGCCCTGCGATCAGGGGGCGATCCCGGATGAAGGGCTGGGAGGGCATGGACAGGGCGGCACTGGACGATGCCTATGCCAACGCCGCCTACATTCCGGGGGCGGATGACTATCCGGCCAGCTGGCAGGCGCGCGCCCGGGCGTTTCGGGCAGAAACCCGTTGCCAGCTCGACCTCGCCTACGCCCGCGACGCGGCGCTCGACCTGTTCCTCCCGCCCGGCGCCGCGCGGGGGCTCGTCGTGTTCGTCCATGGCGGATACTGGCATCGTTTCGGCAAGTCCGACTGGTCGCATCTGGCGGCCGGCGCGCTGGCACGGGGCCACGCGGTCGCGATCCCCGGATACCCGCTGGCCCCGCGCGTCCGGATCGCGACCATCACCCGCCGCATTGCGCAGGCCGTCGATTTCGCCGCGGCATGCGTCCCGGGGCCGATCCGCCTGACGGGGCACAGCGCCGGCGGACATCTGGTCGCGCGGATGCTGATGGCCGATGCCGCGCCCGCCAGTGCCGACCGGATCGCCGCCTGCGTGCCGATCAGTCCGGTGGCCGATCTGCGGCCCCTGGTCGGACAGACGATGAACGCCGATCTTCGCCTCGACGCGGCCGAAGCGCGGGCCGAGAGCCCGGCGCTGGGCCAGCCCCGGACGGATGCGTGCGTTGCCGTTCATGTCGGCGCCGACGAGCGCCCCGCCTTCCTCTGGCAGGCCCGCGTGTTGGCCACCGCCTGGAACGTGCCGCTTTACGAGGCGGAGGGCCGCCATCATTTCGATGTCATCGAGCAGCTGACCGATCCGGTCTCGCCCATTCTGGGCGATCTGCTGGGCGCGCCGGGGTCCTAGTTTCCGCGCGGCTTGGCGCGCGTGGTGGGCGCGGCCTGCGTCGGGTCCTCGGGCCAGGGGTGCTTGGGATACTGGCCGCGCATGTCGCGGCGCACATCGGCATAGGCCCCCGCCCAGAACCCCGGCAGATCCTGGGTGATCGCGACCGGTCGCTGCGCGGGCGACAGCAGTTCCATGCGCAGGGGCGCGCCGCCGACCGTCGGATGCCGCGTCTCGCCCAGAACCTCCTGCAGGCGCAGGGAGACGGTCGGGATCTCCGGGTCGTAGTCGATGGGCACGTTGCGACCCAGCGGGGTGCGGTAATGCGCGGGCGCCAGCTCGTCCAGACGCCGGGCGGCGTCCCAGCCGATCCTGGCCTGCAACGCGTCGAACGGATCGAGCCGGCCGAGCGCGTCGGCATCGCGCGCGCCGTCGAGGAACGGCAGAAGCCACCTCTCCAAGTCCGCCTCCAGCGCCGCGTCGGACACGTCCGAGAGGCCGGTGGCCGCGATCCGCGCGCGCAGGAGCCTTGCCCGGCGTGTCCAGTTCAATCTCCCGAGGCCCAGCGCACGCAGCCCATCAAGTGCGGCCGCCGCGATCGCATCGGGCGGCGCGTCCGTCCAGGGCCGGTCGTCCAGCACGATGGAGCCCAGCCGTTCCTGCCGGCGTGCCTCGACCCGGCGCGTGCGGGGCGACCATCGGCAAAGTTCGTGCCAGCCGATGCGGTCGTCCAGCACCGCGCGCAGGGCCCCCTCGGTCAGCGGCAGGGCCCGTCGCACCCGTGCCTCGGTAGGGTGGCCGTCCAGGTCGCAGGCGACGATCAGGCGCGCGGCCGCCAAGGCGTCGCCCTTTTCCATACGCGCGCCCTTGCCGCCCGACAGCAGCCAGCGCGGCGCCTCACCCGGCCTTCGAAGGCCGACACGGTCGGGATAGGCCAGCGCCAGGCGCTGCGCATCCGAAAGGTCTGGGCCGTTCTCGTATCGTCGCAGGCGTCGCGCCTCGGCCTTCGCGTCCGGCGGGGGGCGGCGCAGCAACTCGGACAGGTCGACCGATCCGGGCGGCAGCCGCGTGGACAGCAGTCCGGCAAGCGTCGCCGCGCCCTTGCCACCCCGCAGCAGCATATGCCCCAGCCGCGGATGCAGCGGCAGCCGGGCCAGGTCCGCGCCATGCGCCGTCAGCCGCCCCGCGTCCAGCGCGCCCAGATCCGTCAGAAGCGTTCGGGCCTCGGTCAGTGCACCGGCGGGCGGCGGGGTCAGGAAGGGCAGGTCATCCGTCCCCCAGGCGGCAAGTTCCAGGGCCAGCCCCGCCAGATCGGCATTCGTGATCTCGGGGTCCGGATAGGCGCGCAGGCCCCCTTCCTCGCCACGGGTCCAGTTCGCATAGGCCACACCGGCCGATAGGCGGCCGGCACGACCGGCGCGCTGCGCGGCCTCGGCCCGCGTCACCCGTTCCGTCACCAGTCGCGACATCCCGCTCGCCGGATCGAACCGCGCGCGGCGGGCCAGGCCGCCATCGACCACGGCGCGGATCCCCTCGATCGTCAGCGACGTTTCTGCGATGGCGGTGGCCAGGACCACCTTGCGCCCCTTGCCGGGACGTATGGCGGCCTGCTGGGCGGCAAAGGGCAGCGCGCCGTAGAGCGGCCTGATCTCGGCCCCGACCCCGTCCAGCAATGCAGCACAGCGCCGGATCTCGCGCTCGCCCGGCAGGAAGGCCAGCACGTCGCCCTCGTTGTCGGTCAGCGCCGCATGGATGAGCTGCGCCACCTGCGCCTCGAACCGCTGCCCCGCCGGGGGCGGCCGGTCGCGCCAGCGGCGCTCGACGGGATGCGACCGTCCGTCCGAGGTGACGACGGGCGCGCCCAGCAGATCGGCCACCGGCTGCGCGTCCAGCGTGGCCGACATCACCACCACCTTCAGGTCGGGGCGCAGCACCTGCCGCGCCTCCCAACAAAGCGCGAGGCCCAGATCCGCGTTCAGCGAGCGTTCGTGGAATTCGTCGAAGATGACGCAGCCGACGCCCGGCAGCTCGGCGTCGGATTGCAGCATCCGGGTCAGGATGCCCTCGGTCACGACTTCGATCCGGGTTTCGGGGGAAACTTCGGTCGCGCCGCGCATCCGGTATCCGACCGTCGCGCCGACGGGCTGTCCCAGCGTGTCTGCCATCCGCTGTGCGGCGGTGCGCGCGGCCAGGCGGCGCGGCTCCAGCATCACGATCCGCCCGGTGATGTCGGGCAGCAGGGCCAGGGGCACCCGCGTCGTCTTGCCGGCGCCGGGCGGTGCCTGCAGCACGGCCACGCCCCCCGCCGCGAGCGCCGCCAGCAGGTCGGGCAGCGCGTCGTCGATGGGCAGGGGCGTCATCGGCGGCGCAGCACCGCATCCCCCAGGCGCGTGGGAGAGCGGATCTCGACGATCTCAACCAGGCCCGCACCTGTCGGCGCGTAGGCGAACTGCAGGGGCACGACCGGGCGCTCGGCCATCTTTTCGGGGGCGTAGCCGCGCAATCGGCGGTATTCGCCGTCGCACCGGATCGTCCCGTCCGCATCGGTCCGCGCCGGACCGAGCGACAGGCGCGAGACGTGACGGCCGTCGAACAGGCTGTGGCGCTGGCCGCAGGCCCCCGTGGGCAGGGTGGGCCGCATGATCAGGTAAAGGGCCGAGAGCGGGTCGATGACCCCCGACTGGGCGGTCGGGTCGATGTCGTGATCCCGGGCCGTGCGCGGCGGGTCGAACGTCACGTCGATCGGGCGATTGCCTTGGAAACGGGTCGTGGCGACCGTCCGTTCGCCGTCATCCATCTCCACCTCGGAATAGCGGGTGGGGCGATGGGTTCGACCGACGCGCCCCTCGGCCTGCCCCTCGTAGCCGTAGCGTACCAGGCGGCCGACCAGCCCGGTGGCCGAGGCGCGGGCCGTGACGGCATAGGTCCCGCCCGTCTCCTCCGCGCGGATCGCGATCTGCCCGCCGGTCACGCCGCGCAGCGACAGGTCGAACCGCGCGTCCAGCGTCGTGGCCGCCGCTGCGGGCAGACAGGTCAGCAGCAAGAGGGCGAGCGATCCGATGACGTGCATATGCGTCCTCCGTGGCATGTCGGGGCAGGTCTAGGGCACGCGGCCGTCCGCGTCACCCGGCCTGACTTGCATTGACGTCGATGGGCGGGCATCCCGGCGGGGATGACCGCGCGCGACCCCCTTCTCGACCCTGTATTGGCCGGCGATCGGCGTGCCCTGGCCCGCGCCATCACCCTGGTCGAAAGCACGCGCTCCGATCACCGCGACCGGGCCGCTGCGCTTCTGGACGGGCTGCGCGAGGCGGGGCGGGAGGCCTTGCGCATCGGCCTGTCGGGCACCCCCGGCGTCGGCAAGTCCACCTTCATCGAGGCGTTCGGCACGATGTTGACGGGGCAGGGCCAGCACGTGGCCGTCCTGGCCGTCGACCCGAGCAGCGCGCGGACCGGCGGGTCGATCCTGGGTGACAAGACGCGGATGGACCGGTTGGCCCGCGATCCGAACGCGTTCATCCGTCCGTCGCCGGCGGCCAGCCATCTGGGCGGCGTGGCTCGCCGCTCGCGCGAGGCGGTGGCGCTGTGCGAGGCGGCGGGGTTCGATGTGATCCTGATCGAGACGGTGGGCGTCGGCCAGTCCGAGACGATGGTGGCGCAGATATCGGACATCTTCGTGTTGCTGTTGGCGCCGGCCGGGGGCGACGAGTTGCAGGGCGTCAAGCGCGGCATCATGGAGATCGCGGATGTGATCCTGGTCAACAAGGCCGATGGCGACCTGAAGGCCGCCGCCACGCGCACCGTTGCCGACTACGCGGGCGCGCTGCGGCTCTTGCGCAAGCGGCCGCAGGACCCGGACGGGTTTCCGGTGGCGCTGCCGGTCTCGGCCCTCGAATCGGCGGGGCTGGACCGGGCGTGGCAGGCGATGCGCGACCTGGCCGACTGGCGGCGCGACGCCGGGCATTGGCAGGCCCGCCGGTCCGAGCAGGCGGCGCATTGGTTTGCCGAGGAGGTGCGCGCGGGCCTTCTTGCGCGGCTCAGCGAGGACGGCACCGCGCGCGATCGCATGGCCCGGCTGGCGGCGCAGGTCGCGTCGGGCGAGCGTGACGCAAAGGCCGCCGCCGCCGAGATGCTGGAATCGCTGCGCGGCGCTTGACGTCCCCGGTCGGCACGACTATCCAGCCGCGACCGCGGGGCCGTTTTCGGCCCTGCACCCCTATTTGAACCCCTGAACCCCGGAGTAGGTGCCATGTCGCGCGTTTGCGAACTCAGCGGAAAAGGCCCGATGGTCGGCAACAACGTCAGCCATGCCAACAACAAGACCCGGCGCCGTTTCCTGCCCAACCTCAACGACGTCACGCTTCAGTCCGAGACGCTGGGCCGCGGCTTCAAGCTGCGCATCTCGGCGGCGGCGCTGCGCACGGTCGATCATCGCGGCGGGCTGGATGCCTTCCTCGCCAAGGCGAAGGATGCCGACCTGTCGGCCCGCGCCCTGAAGATCAAGCGCGACATCGCCAAGTCGTCGGACACGGCCGCCGCGCTGGAGGCCTGATGGTCATCAGCGAAGCCGGTCAACCGGATCACGGGGCGCCTTCGGGCGCCCCTTTCGCGTCGTCGGACGTCTTGACCTGCGCGAACAGCCAGCGGCGCAGCGTCCGCAATCGCGACGACGCGGCCCCCGGCACCGTGACCAGGTAATAGCCCAGCGCACCGTCCCGCAGCTCGCAGATCTTCACCAGCGTCCCGGCGGCCACCTCGCCCTCGACCAGGGTTCGGGGCTGCACGGTCACCCCGTGCCCGGCCTGCGCGGCGGTCAGCACCATCCAGTTGGTCTGCATGAGCTGCATCCGCACGGCGTTCAGGTCGATCCCCTCGCGCTCGATCATCGCGCGGCGCTCCATCGTGTAATGCTCCAGCAGCCAGGGAAGGTCGGCCACATCGGCCAGGCAATCGACCTTTCGTCCCTCGACGAGGTCGGGATGGACCACGGCCCAGAAATCCCCGTCGGTCAGCAGTTCCGACTGCAATCCGGGCCATGTGCCACCGCCGTAGCGGATCGCCATGTCGACCCCGTCGCGCCGCAGGTCGGCCAGATCGACGCTGGGCTGGATGTTCAGCGGGAGATCGGGATGGCGAGCCCAGAAATCGCCGATCCGCGGCATCAGCCAATGCGCGGCGAAGGCGGGCGTCACCGAAAGGGTCAGCGGACGCGCCCCGGTATCGAGGTTCAGGCGGGCCACAGCGTCAGCGATGCCGCCGAACCCGTCGGTCAGCGCCTGGGCAAGCTCCTGTCCGGCGGCGGTCAGGGCGATGCCTCGACCCTCGCGGAAGGCCAACCCGGTGCCGAGCGCCGTCTCCAGCTTGCGGACATGTTGAGCCACGGCGGCCGGGGTGACGTTCAACTCCCGCGCGGCGGCCGAGAAGCCGCGATGCCGCGCGGCGGCCTCGAACGCGCGCAGGGCGGCAAGGGGCGGCAGGCGTGACCAATCCATAAGTTGATACCTGAGCTATCATTACGGTCGCCGTATTGCTTTGCCCGATTTGCGGTTATCGCGCAATGATCGGGTATCAAACCCAGAGCCGACGGAGGCCGACATGAAACTTTCGCTACACAACCCGTTCCGCCCGCAGGAGCGCGCGGCGCGTACCGCGCGGAAGCCGCGCCCGATGCCGACGCATGAATCGATGTATCTGGAACATCTGCGGCGCAAGGCCGAGGCCGAGCGGCAGCGTCACGCCTGGGAGCGCCGGATCGACTGGTAAGCACGTCGGCGTCAGGGGCCGTCGAGGGTTTCCGCCACCCACCGGGGCACAAGCTCGGTCGCGGGACCCTCGCGCACCTCGTCGAAGGAGCCGCCCGATGCCTCCAGGTTCAGCTCGAGCGTCCGTGCCCCGGCCGAGCGGGCGCGGTCGACGAAACCGGCGGCCGGATAGACCGTGCCCGAAGTCCCGATGCTGACGAAAAGATCGGTGCAGGCCAGCGCCGCATCGATCCGATCCATGTGATAGGGCATCTCGCCGAACCAGACGACGTCGGGGCGCGTGGCCGCGGCGCCGCAGGCGGGGCAGGGATCGTCGGGCGACATCTCGCGCGGCGCGTCCCATCGGGTGTCGCAGACGTGACAGAGCGCGCGGGACAGTTCCCCGTGCATGTGGATCACATCCGAGGCGCCGGCGCGTTCCAGCAGGTCGTCGATGTTCTGCGTCACCAGCGTCACGCCGGGATACGTCGACAGCCGGGCCAGTGCCGCATGCGCCGCGTTGGTCGGTGCGTCGGCCATGTTCGTGCGGCGGGCGTTGTAGAAAGCGTGTACGAGCGCCGGGTCGCGGGCGAAGCCTTCGGGCGTGGCGACGTCGGCCAGGTCGTATTGCGACCAGAGGCCGCCCACGTCGCGGAACGTGCCCAGGCCCGATTCCGCGCTGAGGCCCGCGCCCGAAAGGATGACGATGCGATCCAAACCCCGCGCCTCAGCCGGGCGGGCGCCGCGTCACGCGCAGGTCCGCTCGGCGATGGCCACGAACTGCTTGTATCGCTTCCAGAACCGTTCGTCGCCGCGCCGGTCCGACTGGCGCGTGACCTGCGCCAGATGCGGGTCGCGGAAAAAGGCGACCGCGCGGGATTGCTCGCTGCGATTAAGGACGGTGTTGGCCGAAGCCTGGATGCAGCCGCACAGGCTGTTGGACGCGGCGCTGCGGTCGGCCCTGAGGCAAGCGGAATGGAGCGGGCCCTTGGCGAAGCTGCGCACCGGCGCGTCGAGCCGCCCGCCCCCCACGGCACCGCCCCCGCCGCAAGCCGACAAAAGAAGGAGCGCGGCCATCGCGGCCGCCAGTCTGGTCGAGGTCATGTCTGCTCTGCCTCCGGGGTTTTTCTTTTGCCGAAGGATGCCAGAGCGTCCGGGAACTGACAAGAATCCCCGCGCCGGATACGGGGCGACACGGGGCCGCCCCGTTGCCCCTCAGGCGCTGCGGCGCGGTCGACGCCGACGGTTGGCGCCGCCGGGCTTGGCCGCCGCCTTGGCCGGGCCGCCGCCTTGGCGCGGACCGCCGCCGCCGCTGCGCCGGCGGCCGCCGCCACCGCGGTTCTGCTTCGGCTTCGCCTCCTCCTGGCTGGGCGACCAGCGCCGGCCGGAGGCCACCGGGATCTCGCCCTTGATGACCTTCTCGATATCCTTCAGCTCGCCCATCTCGTCAGGTGCGCACAGCGTGATCGCCGCCCCCTCGCGCCCGGCGCGCGCGGTGCGGCCGATGCGGTGGACATAGGTCTCCGGCACGTTCGGCAGTTCGTAGTTGTAGACGTGCTTGACCACCGGAATGTCCAATCCCCGCGCCGCCACGTCCGTCGCCACCATCACCGGGGCGGACCCGTCGGTGAACGCCTCCAGCGCGCGGGTCCGCTGGCCCTGGCTGCGGTTGCCGTGGATCGCCACGGCGTTGACGCCCGCATTGGTCAACTGCTTGGCCAGCCGGTCGGAGCCGTGCTTGGTGCGCGCGAAGACCAGGGCCGCCTCGCCGTCATGCGCGCGCAGAAGATCCAGCAGAAGGCCCGGCTTCTCGGCCTTGGCAATGAAGTGGATCGACTGTTCGATCTTGTCGGCCGTCTGGCCGCTCGTCGCCACCTGCACCCGCACGGGACGGTCCAGATAGGTCGCCGCCAGCGTCTCCATGTCCTTGGGCATCGTGGCCGAGAACAGCAGCGTCTGCCGGTCCTTCGGCAGCTTCGGCTCGATCTGGCGCAGTGCGTGGATGAACCCCATGTCCAGCATCTGGTCTGCCTCGTCCAGCACCAGGAACCGGCTTTCGCCGAGGTTCACGGCGCCCCGGTCCATCAGGTCGATCAGCCGTCCGGGCGTGGCCACCAGCAGGTCGACACCACGTTCCAAACGCTTGATCTGCGGGTTGATGCCGACGCCGCCCATCACGCGCGCAACCTTCAGATGGCTGCCCTTGATGTAGCCGTTCAGGTTCTCGACGATCTGGTTCACCAGCTCGCGCGTCGGCGCCAGGATCAGCGCGCGCGCCGTGCGGGCGGCGGGGCGGACGTCTTCGGCCAGCAGATGCTGTACCAGCGGCAGGCCGAACGCCGCGGTCTTGCCGGTGCCGGTCTGGGCCAGGCCCATGACATCGCGGCCGTCCAGCGCGGGCGGAATCGCCTGCTTCTGGATCGGGGTGGGGTCCTTGATGCCCATCTCGTCCAGGGCGGCAATCAGGCGGGGCTTCAGCCCCAGCATGTCGAAATCCATGTAAAATCCTTGGTCGCGTCCCACGGGGACGCACGGGTGAGGGTCACGAAGCCGTATCGCTTCGCGCTGCCCTGGCGTGATCCTTGGGGAAGCAGACCCGCCCGTCGTGGTGGCGTCCCGAAACGGACGACCGGCTCACGCGGCCCGAGGGGCGGGGTCGAGGTCATGTGGGGCAGACACCGCCGCGTGTCAACCGGTGCGCGGATGCGGGGCGGCGTAAAGAAGAAGGGGGCGGCGCCACGCAGGCCCCGCCCCCCGGATGCATCGTGCCTGAGAGGCCGATCAGCTGGAGCAGTCGATGTCGCCGTCCTGCAGGTCTTCCTCGCGCGTCATGCCGTTGGCGCACTGCGTGTTCTGGTTCACGACCTGCGGCTGGTCGATCACGCGACCATCCTTGGTGTAGATCGGCGTCGGAGCCGGCGTGAACACCACCGCCTCGGGCTCGCTGCGGCCACAGGCCGCGATCAGCAGGACGGTGCCCGTCAGGGCGGCGAAACGGGTGGAAGTGCGTAGCATCTTTGCTCCTTTGGTTACACGGTTTCGTGAAGAGAAACGTGACGGTGGCGTGTCTGTTCCGAAAAAGAATTCCGCGCGGGGGGACGGGCCGGATCATGCCGCCCGCCCCGCCGCCGGTTGAGGTCCACCGCCAGCCGGGGCACCATCGACCCGATACCCGCGGGAGGAGATCGCCATGAGACATCTGATACTTGCCCTGTTCGTCGCGGTGCAATCGGCGCCCCTGGCGGCCGAGAACCGTATCGATCTTATCCGCCCGGACGCGCCCGAGCGGGCTGCGCTGGGCGACTACGTGGTGGGCGTGCGGACCATGAGCTTCACCGACCCGGACCGGCTCGACATCGTCGCCGCGACCGAGGACGCGGCCCCGACCGCCGACCGCGAAATCACGGTCGAGATCTGGTATCCGGCCGCCGACGGCACCGCGCCCGGCGGGAGCTATACCGCACTGCTGCGCGACGGCACGACCGAAGTGACGCTGACCGGAAGCGCCGCCCGCGACGCCGACCCGGCCCAAGGCGAACGCTTCCCACTCGTCCTCCTCTCGCATGGTTATCCGGGAAACCGGTTCCTTATGTCACATCTGGGCGAGAACCTTGCCTCCAAGGGCTATGTCGTCGTGTCGGCCGATCACCCCGACAGCATCTATTCCGATATGGGCCCCTTCCCGTCGACGCTGGTGAACCGGCCCGTCGATCAGGCCTTCCTGCTTGACGCGATGGCCGGGCTCGACGACGAGATCGGTGCGATCACCGATGCCGACCGGACCGGGGTCGTCGGTTATTCCATGGGCGGCTACGGCGCGCTGATCTTCGGCGGGGCCGGCCTGTCGCAATCCGCGGTCGAGCGGCGGGAACCTGCGCATTACAACGCCCCCGGCGATCTGCTGGCCCGCAACGCGGCCGGCAGCGCGGCCCATGCCGACCTAATCGATCCGCGCCTGAAGGCCATCGTGGCGATCGGCCCCTGGGGCCGGAACCGCGACTTCTGGGATGCGGACGGGCTGGCCCGGCTCGAAACGCCCCTTCTTCTGGTCGCCGGCGGAGAGGACGACGTGTCCGAATACCCCGCCATCCGCGAAATCTTCGAGGAGACGTCTGGGACCAACCGCTACCTGCTCACGCTGGAAGGCGCGAACCACAACGCCGCCGCCCCCATCCCCGCGCCGCGGGAAGCATGGGAGGTCTCCGAAAGCCTGGGCCGTGCGCCCTTCGACCACTATGCCGACGCCATCTGGGACAACGTGCGGATGAACAACATCCTTCAGCACTTCACCACGGCCTTCTTCGCCATTCACCTGAAGGGTTTTTCGGACGCCGCCGATTACTTCGACCTGGTCGAGAATGCCGAGGATGGCGTCTGGTCGATGACGGAGTCCGGCGACCCCGCCGCCGATCACACCTACTGGACCGGTTTCCCGGACCGCTCGGCCAAGGGCCTCAGGCTTGAACAGCGACTGGCGGAGTAGGGGGCGTCGTCGCAGGGACCGCGGCGGGCCGGTCCCGATCGGCGCGCCGCGACAGCCGGCCCGATGTGACCGGGCCGGGTGTTCTTGAAATGTCGCCTATTCGATCAGCGCCGAGAGGTTGGCGCGGGCCTCGTCGTTCAGCCAGGCCGGCCAGACGTCGTCATAGGTCGTCAGGAAATAGACGGCTGCCTCCTCGGCGGAGGCGCTGTTGTCCTCCTGCCACGCAAGGACGTCGCCCATCTGGGCGTTGGTGAACGCGACATTCGACATCAACGCTGCCAGTTCGGGCTGATCGTCGGCGAAGGTCGTGGTCACGACCGTCACGACGGGCGTAGACGCATATGCGGTCAGCCCATCCTCCTCGCAATCCGGATCGACGGTACAGGCCCAGACCTCGGCATCGAACGGCCCCAGGTCGACGCGTGTCATCTCGTATTTCCCGATCAGGCTCGTCGGCTCCCAATAGTAGCCGAGCCAAGGCTCGCGGTTCTCGACGGCGGCGGCCATCGATGTGGCCAGGGTCTCGCCCGATCCGTGCTGGAAGAGTTCGATGCCCGCTCCCTCGAGATCGACGGCGCGGGCGATCGACTCGGTGGTGTCCTTGCATTGCCATCCGTCGGGGCAGGAATGCAGGCGCCCGCCCACCAGGTCCGGATTGTCGAGAATACCCTGCAGGGTGGCCAGTTCGGGGTGGTCTTCCACAAGGTAGGTCGGAACGTACCAGCCCTGTACGCTGCTGTCGGACAAGACGTTCGCAATCGTCGCGATCTTGCCCGCCTCCACCAAGCCGTCATAGGCCGGATTGCCGTTGGGCCAGACCTCCGTGACGATATCGGGCCGGCCCGTTTCTGCCACCGATGCCATCGCCGGCGTGGTGGAGGACGGGACCATCAGCACGTCGCAGCCATATCCCTGCTCCATCAGGAAGGTCGCCACATGGGTGACGATCGCGGATGACGCCCAGTCCATTTCGGTGATGGCGACGTCGTCGCAGGGCGTCTGTGCCTGCGCGGCGCCCCCGGCCGTGATGGCAGCGGCGGCAAGCGTGACTTTCAGGGGGTATCTCGTCATCTGTGCGTCTCCCAAAGACTGGCATTCGGTTCTGTTCGCGCGGCAGTCGGGCCAGGCCCGCCGCCGGGGTTGGCAGGGAACATAACGCGATTGGCGCACCGGGCGAGGACGGGATGCCGCAGGCCGCCGCAAGGGGTTGCCGGAAGCTTGCGCCCCGCCTTGCAGTGGTTCCGGATCGGCGGGTCCAGGCAGGGAAACGACGGGTCAGGTCCGAAACGAACGATCGGCCCCCGGCAACGCACGTCATCCAAATGCCCTGCGGAAATCCGCCCGTACCCCTCGCCATCGCCGCCCGTCATCGGATAACCGGCACGGAATCCGCTAGCAGCCACCCATGCCGGATCGGGCCGGTCGGAATGCCTCGCGCGTTCCGGCCGCCATCCGGTCCTTCGGCGCCATGAGACGCGCCACGACCGAACCCGGCGAACGACCGGGACCTTATTGGAGAGACGACATGAAACCCATTCTGGCCATCATCGCCGCGACCGCCCTGCTCACCGCCTGCGGACCCGGCGCCGCCATCGACAGCGACATGGAGCGCGGCCTCGTCGGCGCCGCGGTCGGCTATGGCGCGGCCAAGGCCGTGAACGGCAACGGCGATCGCGGCGCGATCATCGGCGGCCTGGCCGGCGTGTTCTGCGACGACGCCGGCGTCTGCCGCCGCGCCCGCTGAACCCTGTGGGGAAGGGGATCGGGCCGGCCATGCCGGAGCCGATCCCCTGGCCGGCCGCCCCACGCGTTCGAACGTCTGCACGTGGGGCGGACGGTTGGTGTGCACCTGGCACCCCCCGCGACGACCGCCCCTCTTCCACCCTCGGGGCCTCCGGTGTATCCGGCGTGAAACCTGCCAAAGGGCCGCGCCACATGACCGACCTCTCCCGCATCCGCAACTTCTCCATCGTCGCCCATATCGACCACGGCAAGTCGACCCTCGCCGACCGCCTGATCCAGGAGACGAACACCGTCGCCCTGCGCGACATGAAGGAACAGATGCTCGACGCCATGGATATCGAGCGCGAGCGCGGCATCACCATCAAGGCCAACACCGTCCGCATCGACTGGACCGCGGCCGACGGCCAGGACTATGTCCTGAACCTCATCGACACGCCCGGCCACGTGGACTTTGCCTATGAGGTCAGCCGCTCCATGCGCGCTGTCGAAGGCTCCCTGCTGGTGGTCGACTCGACCCAGGGCGTCGAGGCGCAGACGCTGGCCAACGTCTATCAGGCCATCGACGCGGACCATGAAATCGTCCCCGTCCTCAACAAGATCGACCTGCCCGCTTCCGAGCCCGACCGCGTTCGCGAGCAGATCGAAGACGTCATCGGCATCGACGCCTCCGAAGCGCTGCTGGTGTCGGCCAAGACCGGCGAGGGCATCACCGCGACGTTGCAGGCCATCGTCGACAAGCTGCCCGCCCCGAAGGGCGACGCCGACGCGCCGCTCAAGGCGATGCTGGTCGACAGCTGGTACGACGCCTATCTGGGCGTGATCGTCCTGGTGCGCATCATCGACGGACATCTGCGAAAAGGCGACCGCATCAAGTTCATGTCGAACGGCACCACCCATCATGTCGACCGCATCGGCGTCTTCCGCCCGCCCATGACCGAGATCGACGTGCTGGGTCCGGGCGAGATCGGGTTTCTGACGGCGTCGATCAAGCAGGTCCGCGACACCCGCGTCGGCGATACGATCACGCATGAGAAGCGCGGCACGACCCGCGCCCTGCCGGGGTTCAAGCCCTCGGTCCCCGTGGTCTTCTGCGGCCTGTTCCCGGTCGATGCCGCCGAGTTCGAGGATCTGCGCGACGCGATCGAGAAGCTTTCGCTCAACGATGCGTCCTTCTCGTCGGAGGTCGAGACCTCGGCTGCGCTGGGTTTCGGCTTCCGCTGCGGCTTCCTGGGCCTGCTGCATCTGGAGGTGATCCGCGACCGGCTGGAGCGCGAATACGGCATCGACCTGATCACCACCGCGCCCAGCGTCGTCTATCACATCCACATGAAGGACGGCACGATGACGGAGTTGCACAACCCCGCCGACATGCCCGACCTGACCCATGTCGACCACCTGGAGGAGCCGCGGATCAAGGCCACGATCCTGGTGCCCGACGACTATCTGGGCGATGTGCTGAAACTCTGCCAGGATCGTCGCGGCGTCCAGCTCGACCTGACCTATGCCGGTCCGCGCGCGATGGTGGTCTACGACCTGCCGCTCAACGAGGTGGTGTTCGACTTCTACGACCGTCTGAAATCGGTGACGAAGGGATATGCCAGCTTCGACTACCAGATGATCGGCTACCGCGAGGATGCGCTGGTCAAGATGTCGATCCTGGTCAATGACGAGCCCGTGGACGCCCTGTCCACCATGGTCCACCGCGACCGTGCCGAACAACGTGGCCGCGCCATGGTCGAGAAGCTGAAGGACCTGATCCCCCGCCACATGTTCAAGATCCCGATCCAGGCGGCCATCGGCGGAAAGGTCATCGCCCGCGAAACCCTGTCGGCCATGCGCAAGGACGTGACCGCGAAATGCTACGGCGGCGACGCGACACGGAAGAAGAAGCTGCTGGAGAAGCAGAAGGCGGGCAAGAAGAAGATGCGCCAGTTCGGGAAAGTGGAGATCCCGCAGAGCGCGTTTATTTCGGCATTGAAGATGGATGGGTAGCGCCTCAAACCGGATTGGCGTTCCGCAGTAGGGTTCATTGCAAAAGGGATCGTAGGGTCGGGCCGTATAGATGATCGACTTTCGATGCGACGAACCATATCCGAAGCCGTGGAATTTGCCGTCCCACACCATGACTGATCGCGAGAGCCGGCCTTCTGACTGATCCTGTCTCTGGTAAGGTCCGCAGGACGTGTGTCGGTCACACGCCCTGCGAAAATTCCTGGCATTTAGCGCGGAACTAGAAGCAGCCTTTCGCCGTCCCGGCCTCCGTCAGCGCGTCATAGTTGCCCTTCAAGGTGGCGAGCTGCGCTTCGTTGTCGCCACCTGTCGCCAGCATGAACAGGGCCGGCCAAAACAGGATCGTGCCCACGCCGGTCGCAACCGCATCGGAATTTGCCTTCTTTTTCTGGGCCGCGCTGACGGTGTTGACCTCCTGAACGACCCGATTGCGCTCGGTCACGATCGACGCGCAATTTCGGTCTGCGAAAACGGTGGGAGAGACATAGCTTGCCTGAATTGCCTCGGGTTGTTTGGCACAACCCGAAACGATAGCGGCGACGAACACAATTGAGGCAATGGACGTGATCTTCATCTTTGGTTCCTTGGCTTCTGAACGACGCCGTCATGGTCGCGCAGACATTGCCAGAGCCTTAACGCCCGGACCTTGCCCCACTGCATTTTGCATCAAATGGGCTACGATCGGCGGGTCACCAAGCCCATCACCATTACCCAATTCCGCAGAAACAGCGCGTTTCGCCACGGACGCCCCGCCTCGCGTTCAATCCGAACCGTTGAAACGAGGACGCCCCCGACCATCCGGGCGGGGGCGTTTTCGGTTATGTGCGTCGGTTCGGCCGGTCCGTTCGAAGCGGACCGGCAATCGCTCAATTCGCAGCGTTCTGGATCGCCTGGCCACCATCCTCGATGTCCTGGCCGGCGCCCTCGATCGTCTCGCAGGCGGCGAGGGTGGTCAGCAACGCGGTCAGCAGTAGGAAGGGTTTCATGTCGGTCACTCCGTTCTTCGCATGGGTGGCGCGTCAACGCGGGCGGCGCATCGCGTGTTCCCGGCGGAACAGGGCGCCGCCCCGCACGTTTCCCCGCAGACCCACCGACAGGAGATGCACATGACCGCCCCCGACAAGATCGAAGCCAAGTTCTGGAAGGCCCTTCGGTCCGACATGACCGTATTCCTGGGCTGCGACGGCGCCTATCCCCGCCCGATGACCGCGCAGGTCGACGGCGACGAGAATACCGGCCCGCTCTGGTTCTTCACCTCGGTCGAGACCGATCTGGGCCGGATCCTCTCCGGATCGAACCGCCCGGGCACCATGACCTTCGTCAGCAAGGGGCATGACATGTGGGCCTCGGCCAGCGGGACGATGACCTTGGACAATGACCCCGAGGTGATCGACCGGCTGTGGAATCCGTTCGTCGCCGCATGGTTCGAGGGCAAGGATGATCCGAAGATGCGCCTGATCCGCTTCGACGCGAAGGAGGCGGAGTTGTGGGAGGACGGGTCGAGCCTCGTGGCCGGGATCAAGATGCTGATGGGCAGTGATCCGAAGGAGGATTTTCAGGACAAGACCGCCCACGTCCGACTGGACGATTGATCGCACCGCCGGGGGCGGGATCGCCGCCCCCGTACGGTGTTCGGCCTTCGATTGCAGGAGGCTGCGATGGCCGATACCAGCCCCGTCCATTCGCCGAATGCTCGCGCATTGGCTGGTCGCCTTGCCGGCCGTGCTCCAGTTCCTGTCAGGCGGCGGAATAGAAGCGGCGTTCGCCGCCGGGATCAGGGGTGCGCCGCGTCCTGTCGGGGGGTCGCCATCGTGCATGGCGGCATTAGCCTGACGGTTCTTGGCCCGATGATCCGACGGTTCACGGTGCTTTCCACGCGGTGCTGATCGCGATGCCCGTCCTGCATGTCGCGGGCGCATTCCGGCATCTGACGAAGCGCGACGGCGTCGTGCACCGTATGATCCGGCGCGACCCGGGACGAGTGCGCTAGGGGCGGATGGGGCCGTTGATCTCGATCAGATTGCCTTCCGGATCTTCGGTATAGACATGTCGCAGGCCCGGGATGGCGAACTCGCCGGTCACCGAATGGCGGATTCCCGCAGCGCGAAGACGTTCGATCACCGCGTCGAGGTTCCCGACCCGAAACGCGACATGGCCCCCGACCGACGGGTTGAAGTCCAGGTCGTTGCGCGCGGCGAAATCCGGGTCCGGCGCGATCAGGTGCAGGCCGGAATGTCCGTCCCGTCCGTCGCCCAGAAGGGCCAGCTTGTCCGGGTCGCCGGGCAGGTAGCCGCGCGTTTCCGGGAAGGTCCAGGGCCGCTCCTGCAGGCCCAGGACGTCGGTATAGAACGCGGCCGTCCGACGGACGTCGCGGGCCTGCAGGTTCACGTGGTGGATGGACCAGGTCATGTCGTTCCCCTCCTCTTCGGGGCGACCCTAGCAACCGGCGGGGCAGGGGCCTAGCTTGCACGCCAAAGGAGACGCCCGATGACCAACCCTCTGCTGAAAGACTGGACCGGACAATTCGCCCTGCCGCCCTTCGCCGAGATTTCCGACGACCATTTCGGCCCCGCGCTGGAGCGGGGGATGGAGGAGGGGCGCGCCAACATCGCCGCGATCGCCGAAAGCGCGGATGCGCCGACCTTCGCAAACACGATCGACGCGCTGGAACGCGCGGATGCGACGCTCGACCGCGTGGCGGGCGTGTTCTACAACCTCGCCGGCGCCGACAGCACGCCGGCGCGTGAGGCGCTGCAGCGCGAGATGGCGCCGAAGCTCTCGGCGTATTCATCCGAGATCACCAACAACAAGGCACTCTTCGCCCGGATCGAGGATCTCTGGTCCCGTCGCGACAACCTCGACCTGACCGACGAACAGGCGCGGGTCCTGATGCTGACCCGCCGCGGCTTCGTCCGTTCGGGCGCCGCGCTGGAAGGCGCCGCCGCGGATCGCCTGACCGAGGTGAAATCCCGCCTCGCCACGCTCGGCACCCGGTTCAGTCAGAACCTTCTGGCAGACGAGCGCGACTGGTTCATGGACCTGTCCGAAGAGGACCTGACCGGCCTGCCCGACTTCGTAAAGGAGGCCGCCCGCGCCGCCGGGAAGGAGCGTGATCGCCCCGGTCCGGTCGTCACGCTGAACCGCTCGCTGATCGTGCCGTTCCTGCAATTCTCGCCCCGCCGCGACCTGCGCGAGAAGGCCTACGAGGCGTGGACGGCGCGCGGCGCCAATGGCGGCGAGACCGACAACCGCGCGATCGCCGCCGAGATCCTGAAACTGCGGGAGGAGCGGGCGGAGTTGCTGGGCTACGACAATTTCGCCGCCTACAAGCTCGAGACGGAGATGGCGGGCACTTCCGATGCCGTCCGCGACCTGCTGATGCAGGTCTGGCACCCGGCCCGCACCGCCGCGCTGTCGGACATGGAGCATCTGGCCCGCATGGCGCATGCCGACGGCATCACCGGCCCGCTGGAGCCGTGGGACTGGCGCTACTATGCCGAAAAGCGGCGTCTGGAACTGCACGACCTGGACGAGGCGGAGCTGAAGCCTTTCTTCCAGCTCGACCGCATGATCGAGGCGCAGTTCGCGGTGGCCAACCGCCTGTTCGGGTTGGAATTCGCGCCCCTCGACATCGACGCCTATCACCCGGATGTCCGCGCCTGGAACGTGACCCGCGACGGCGAACATGTCGCGGTCTTCCTCGGCGATTATTTCGCGCGCCCGTCCAAGCGGTCGGGCGCCTGGTGCAGTGCCATGCGCTCGCAATCGAAACTCGACGGCGAGGTGCGCCCGATCGTGGTCAACGTGTGCAACTTCGCCCATGCCGACCCCGCGCTGCTCAGCTACGACGACGCGCGCACGCTGTTCCACGAATTCGGTCACGCCCTGCACCAGATGCTGTCGGACGTGACCTATCAGTCGGTCAGCGGCACGTCGGTCGCGCGCGATTTCGTCGAACTGCCCAGCCAGCTTTATGAACACTGGCTCGACGTGCCCGAGGTGCTGACCGAATTCGCCACACATGCCGAAACCGGCGCGGCGATGCCGGACGCCCTGCGCGATCGCCTGCTGCGCGCCGCGACCTACGACATGGGCTTCCAGACCGTCGAATACGTCGCCTCCGCCCTCGTCGATCTCGCCTTCCACGACGGCCCGGCCCCCGCCGATCCGATGCAGAAGCAGGCCGAGGTGCTGGAGAATATCGGCATGCCTCGCGCCATCCGCATGCGCCACGCGACGCCGCATTTCGCGCATGTCTTCTCGGGCGACGGCTATTCGTCGGGCTACTACTCCTACATGTGGTCGGAGGTGATGGATGCCGACGCCTTCGCCGCGTTCGAGGAGGCGGGCGATCCGTTCGACCCCGATCTGGCGAAGAAGCTGGAGGCGAACATCCTGTCGGTCGGCGGGTCGGCGGATGCAGCCGACCTCTACACCCGGTTCCGGGGGCGCCTGCCGGGGGTCGAGGCATTGCTCAAGGGGCGCGGCCTGGACGACGCGGCCTGATGCCGATCAGCGACGCGCAATCCGCGGGCATCGTCGAAGCCGTCCGCGCGGTCGCGGCGGCCGAGATCCTGCCGCGCTTCCGTAACCTGTCGGGCGAAGACATCGACGCCAAGGCCGCGTTCGACGATCTGGTGACCGTGGCCGACCGCGCCGCCGAAGACGCGCTGACCGCCCGCATCCACGCCATCCTGCCCGGCGACACCGTGGTGGGCGAAGAGGCCGTGGCCGAAGACCGCGCCCTGCTCGATCGCGTGGGGCAGGGCCGCGTCACCATCATCGACCCGATCGACGGCACCTGGAACTTCGCGCATGGCATCGCGAACTATGGCGTGATCGTCGCCGTGGTCGAGGATGGTGTGACCGTCTGGGGCCTGCTCTATGACCCCAGCTTCGACGACTGGATCGTCGCGCATCGGGGGCAGGGCGCCTGGTTCCACCGGGCCGGCCGATCACGCCGCCTGTCGGTCGACACGGCGGATGTGCCGTTCGACCACCAGCGCGGCAATCTGGGCGGTTACCTTTATCCCAAGGCGCATCAGCCCGCGCTCGCGGCGCTGACCCCGATGTTCCGCCGTGCCAATTCGATGGGGGCCAGCCTGCACGAGTACCGGCAGCTGGCCTTGGGCGGGTCGGATTTCTGCCTGAACGGCATGCTCAACGTCTGGGACCATGCCGCCGGCGTCCTCATCCTGCAGGAGGCGGGCGGCATGTCGCGTTTGCTGGACGGCACGGAATACCGCCCAACCATGACCGAGGGCCGCCTTCTGAACGCACGGACCGAAATGCTGTGGCACCAGCTTGCCGCGACGTTCAACGCGGCCCTGGATCAGGTGTAGCTGACCACCTCCACCTCGATCCCCTCGGGGCCGTCGAAATAGAACCGCCGTCCCGGTTCGTAGTCGGCATGGCTGCGCGGGGCGTAGCCCTTGGCGACCACGGCGCGTTCGGCGGCGTCCAGATCGTCGACCACGACGCCCAGATGGTTCATCGCCCCATGCGTGCCATAGGTGCTGGCCGGATCGGTGATCGCACCGGGTGGCCGGTACAGCGCCACATAGGACGCGTCGTCGCCCACATGCACGCTGCGCCCGTCGCCCAGGGCCGCGCCGGACCACCGGACCCGCCAGCCCAGCACGTCGCACAGGGCGGCGGCCACGCCATCTGGGTCGCGGACGGTCATGTTGATATGTTCCAGCCGGGTCATCGCATCTCTCCTGGTTTCGCTTGACCCGTGCCTTGTCGGACCTCAACCATGGTTCAGGTCAACAGGAAAAACACCATGCTTCCCAAGGAACTCGGTATCGGCCAGGTCGCCGCCCGGACCGGTCTCAGCGTCAGTCAGATCCGCTTCTACGAGGCACGCGGCCTGATCTCGCCGCCGCGGAACCGGGGCGGGCAGCGGCGCTTTCCACGGGCGGAGCTGCGCCGCCTCGCCTTCATCCGCATCGCGCAGCGCCTCGGCCTGTCGCTCGCCCGCATCCGGGCGGCCCTGGGCCCCCCGTCCGAGCGCCCACCGACGCCGAAGGAATGGGCCGCCATCGCCGCCGATCTGCGCGACGAGTTGACCGAACGTATCGAGACCATGACCCGCCTTCGCGACAACCTCGACGGCTGCATCGGCTGCGGCTGCCTGTCGATGACGCAATGCGCCCTCTACAACCCGGACGACGCGAAGGGGGCGGACGGCCCGGGCGCGCGCAATGTCGAAACCTAGTCGCGCACTTCCCCGGGCGTCACGCCCCAGAGTGCTTCGGTCCGGGCCCAGCCGTCGGCGTCGCCCACCTCGACCGCGCACCAGCCGCGGTCGCACGCGCCCAGCCACGCCACCACGCCCGCTTCCAGCCGCGCGGCGATGGGCGCATCGGGGTTCGGGCGGCGGTGCAGGTCCAGCGCGTCGGCCTCGACGATCACGGTCCGGTTTCCCGACAGCAGCGAGTAATGCATCCAGCCGCCCGCGCCCTCCCGGTCCTGCACGCGGCGCCAGTGGCCGTATTCGTCGACCACGCGAAGCGGCATGTGCCTGTGTTTGAACACCCAGTCGATCCGGTGGGTCGACGACGGCCCGCGCCGGGCGAACCCCTCGGACGCCTTCATCGAGACGTAGCGTGGCAGCGGCAAGCCCGTGACCGGCCCGACCTCCTCGGCCACGGCCGGAAACGCCATCAGGGCCGAAAGCGCCGCGACGATCATTCTGGTTCGCATGGACTGCTATCCTGCCCTCGGGGAACGCGGGGTCTGTCGCCCCTTGCGTGTCGCCCCGAGGATGCCATCATGGGACGGGCCTGCAAAAGGGGGGACAAGCGGCAGATGGCCAGAGATCGCCTATGTGTTGTCGTGACGCGACGCCTGCCGGAACAGGTCGAGGCGCGGATGAAGGACCTGTTCGACGTTCGCCTCGCGCCCGATGACGGCCCGATGGATCGCGACGTCCTGGCCGATGCGATGCAATCGGCCGACATCCTCGTGCCGACGCTCACCGATCGGATCGATGCGGCCCTGCTGGCGGGGGCCGGCGACCGGCTCAAGCTGATCGCGAATTACGGGGCGGGGGTCGACCATATCGACGTGGCCACCGCGCGCCAGCGGGGCATCCTGGTCTCGAACACGCCCGACGTGCTGACCGAGGATACGGCCGACATGGGCATCGCACTGATGCTGGCCGTGCTGCGCCGGATGACCGAGGGCATGGCCAAGATGCAGGATGGCGTATGGGAGGGCTGGGCCCCCGATGCCCTGCTGGGCACGCGGCTGGCCGGCAAGCGCCTGGGCATCCTTGGGATGGGCCGCATCGGACAGGCCGTCGCCCGCCGCGCCCGTGCCTTCGGGATGGAGGTGCATTACCACAACCGACGCCGCCTGCATGCTGGGCTGGAGGAGCCGCTGGAGGCGACCTATCACGACCGCCTCGACGCGATGGTGACGCTGGCCGATGTGATCTCCGTCAACTGCCCGCACACGCCCTCGACCTTTCACCTGCTGAACGCGCGGCGCCTGAAGCTGATGAAGCCCACGGCCGTCATCGTGAACACGTCCCGCGGCGAGGTGATCGACGAGAACGCGCTGACGCGGATGCTGCGCGCGGGCGAACTGGCGGGGGCCGGCCTCGACGTCTACGAGCGGGGACAGGGGGTGAACCCGCGCCTGCGCGAACTGCCCAATGTCGTCCTGTTGCCGCATATGGGGTCCGCCACGCGCGAGGCACGGGTCGAGATGGGTGAGAAGGTCCTGATCAACATCCAGACCTTCGCCGATGGCCACCGCCCGCCGGATCTTGTCGTGCCCGCGATGCTTTGACCGCCAGTCGCGACGTCCGCATCCTGCTGATCGGCGGCACGGGTGTCTTCGGTTCGCGCCTGGCCACAGGCCTGCGCAAGATGCCCGGCCTGACGGTCGTCGCCGCCGGACGCGGGCCGGCCAACGATGTCAGGCTTGACCGCGCCGCGCCCGATCTCGCGACCCGCATCGCGGCGCAGACCCCCGATATCGTCATCGACGCCGCCGGGCCGTTCCAGACCTACGGCGCCGATCCCTATGCCGTCGCCCGCGCGGCCATCGATGCGGGCGCCCATTACCTCGACCTCAGCGACGATGCCGCCTTCACCGCCGGGATCGCCACGCTCGATCCGGCGGCGCGGGCTGCGGGCGTGGCCGCCATCTCCGGCGTTTCTTCCGTTCCTGCGCTCAGTTCCGCGGCGGTCGAGGCCCTGCGGGCCGACCTGACCGACATCCACCTGATCGAGAGCGTCATCCTGCCCGGCAACCGGGCCCCGCGCGGCCTATCGGTGATGCGCGCGATCCTGGCGCAGGCCGGACGCCCCGTGACGATCTGGCGGGCCGGGCGACCGCAGGACGTCGCGGGCTGGGGCGACCTGCGCCGCATCCGGTTGCCGGGCCTCGGCCCGCGTTGGACCAGCGTGATCGGCGCACCCGACCTCGCACTCTTTCCCGACCGCTACGGCGCCCGAACCGTCACTTTCCGGGCGGGGCTGGAGATGTCGCTCCTCCATCTCGGCCTCTGGGCGCTGTCCCTTCCGGTCCGCACGGGCCTGATCCGCTCGCTGGAGCCTGCCGCCCGTCCGATGCGCCGGGTCGCCGACCTGTTCGAACCGTTCGGGACCGATCGCGGCGGCATGCGCGTCCGCGTGATCGGTCGCGGTCCGAAGGGCGCCGTCCGCCGCGACTGGACCCTTCTGGCCGAGGCGGGGGACGGACCGCATATCCCCGCCTTGCCCGGCCGCATCATGGTCGCCAAGCTCCTCGCCGGTCAGGTCGCGCCCGGCGCGCGCGCCTGTCTCGGCGAGTTCACCCTGGCCGAAGCGCGGGACAAGTCCGCCGACCTCGCCCTGACCTTCGCGACCGACGAGGCCTCCATTACCCCCGTCTTCGCCCGGGCCCTGGGCCCCGCCCATGCCGAACTTCCGCCTTCGGTCCGCGACCTGCATGACGTCCTGCATCGCCGCCGCTGGTCCGGCACCGCCTCGGTCGAACGCGGCACCGGCCTTGTCGCGCGCCTGATCTGCGCAATCATGCGCTTTCCGCCCGCCGCGGGCCGCGTGCCCGTCACCGTCGACAAGCACCGCCACGGCGATACCGAAAACTGGACCCGCGATTTCGGTGGTCGCCGCTTCCGCTCCCACCTGCGCGCCGACACGCGCCCGGGCTGCGTTACGGAGCGTTTTGGCGCGCTGACCTTCCGCATCCGATTGACCCCCACGGCCGAGGGCCTTGCCTACCCGGTCGAAGCCGGGCGCCTGGGCCCGATCCCGATTCCGCGCGCCCTCCTGCCGCGCAGCGACACGCTGGAAGCGGCCGAGGGCCAAGCCGCCACGTTCGATGTCGCGCTCAGCATGCCCTTCGTCGGCCCGCTTGTCCGCTATCGCGGGAGGATCGCCAGCGTCGGCTAGTCGGACAGCCGCGCATGCAACGCCTGCATGTCGACGGCCCCCTTGGGCATCTTGTTCGCGGGGTTCTCGAAATCATAGCCGAACAGCTTGAAGTCGCGGTGGTACATCTCCCACATCAGATGCATCGCCAGATCGTCGAAATAGTCTTCCACGGGATGCTGCCGCTTGGGCCCATGCCCCTCGCTTTCGTTGAAGCGGGGCACCTGCGCCAGGTCGACCGGAACCGGCGTCTCGATATGGTCCAGCACGACCTGCATTCCGTCGTCGAACGCCTCGGTGAACACGACGTGGTCGTAGGTACCGCCATTGGCGACATAGGTTCCCACATGTCCCGCCATCGCCGACCAGTGGATGTCGGGGTCCATCGGCCGCCGGAACCGGATCGTGTCGCGCGCGAACAGCAGGAACCGGCGGAACGACGCGATCTGGTCGAACGCGAACCCGTTTTCGGGGCTGCCGACGTCGATGCCGTATTTCTGCACCAGCATCGGGACGAGGTTGCCGCGATACCGCTTGCCATTGCGCTGGATGCCCGCGATCTTGTCGAAGAAAGACGACAGGATCCGGGTATAGGGATTGCGCACGCAGGTGAACGCATAGGATTTGTGACCCTTGGCGTTCGCCTCGATCAGGGGCTGGCTGTCGGGCTGAGCCCATTTGTGCAGGCCCGCAGTGCTGTCATGGATGTCGCCGTCGAAGAACCGGCCATGGTCGGAATAGAACAGGATCTGTCCGATCGACGAGCAGGCGCATTTCGGGACGACGCGATACACGACGCTCTCGCTCTCGGTCATCCAGGTGCCGGGAAATCCCATCGCCGTTCTCTCCAAACCGTGCCGCCGGGCATCAAACCCGCAATGCCCGGTTTCTTCAACGTCCCGCGCACGCTATGCGGGGCGAGTGTGGCCGAAATCGGGTTCGTAAAACGTTAAGGCATGGCCAAGATCGCCTTCATCCTTCTGTGCCATCGCGATCCGGACGCGATCATCCGCCAGGCCGAGGGTCTGACGGCGACGGGCGACTGCGTGGCGATCCACTTCGACGCCCGCGCCCCGGCATCCGCCTTCGCCGCGATCGAGGCGGGGCTGCGCGACAATCCGAATGTCGTCATGGTCCGCCGCCGGGTGCGCTGCGGCTGGGGGGAGTGGTCGCTGGTCCGCGCCACGCTCAACGCGCTCGAAGCGGCGGTGGAGGCGTTCCCCCGGGCGACGCATTTCTACATGCTGTCGGGCGACTGCCGCTCGATCAAGTCGTCGGATCACGCGCACGCCTTCCTCGACGCGCGCGATGTCGACTACATCGAGAGCTTCGACTTCTTCACGTCCGACTGGATCAAGACCGGGATGAAGGAGGACCGGCTGATCTATCGCCACCTCTGCAACGAACGAACCCACAAGCGCATTTTCTACGCCCTGCTGGAGCTGCAGCGCCGCCTGGGGCTGGAACGCGCGATCCCCGCCGACATCGACGTCATGATCGGATCGCAGTGGTGGTGTCTGCGCCGCGGCACGATCGAGAAGATCCTGGCCTTCGCCCGCGACCGCCGCGACGTGATGCGCTTCTTCGCGACCACCTGGATCCCCGACGAGACGTTCTTCCAGACCCTCGTGCGCCACCTCGTTCCGCGTGGCGAGATCGACCCGCGCACGCTGACCTTCCTGATGTTCACCGATTACGGGATGCCGGCGACCTTCTACGACGACCATTTCGACCTGCTGCTCAGTCAGGATTTTCTCTTCGCGCGCAAGATCTCGCCCGAGGCGGCGGACCTGAAGGAACGGCTGGCCGATCTGTGGACCTCCGGGCGCACCGAGTTTCCCGTGGCCGGCGATGGACGCCGTCTGTTCACCTACCTGACGCAGCGCGGCCGCGAGGGCCGGCGTTTTGCCCCGCGCTTCTGGGAGCGTTCGGCCACGCTGGGGCGCGACCGCGAACTGGTGGTGCTGATCTGCAAGAAATACCACGTCGCCAAGCGTCTGGCACAGGCAATCCGCGACCATCAGGTCATGCCGGCCATCGACTACCTCTTCGACGAGGAGGACACCTGGATGCCCGACCTCGGCGGCATCGAATCGACCCTGCCCAAGCGCCACCGGCACCGCCGCGCATTGTTGCGGATGCTGTTCCGCCGTACCGGCTCGGACCGGTTGGCGATCTGCCTCGACCCGGTCAATTACGACCTGTTGCTGGACCTTCATTCCGACCGTGCGACGATCCGGACGCTTCTGATCGACTGCGACTACAACGAGGTCTATCTCGAAGGGCACGCGGCGCGCATCGGCCTGATCGGCGCGCAGACGCCGCGCACGACGATCGAACGCCTGATGCCGACGGTCGCGCAGGACTTCGCCTCCGAGACAATGCGCATCCGCGAGTCCGACCTGCCCGACCTGCACCGCATCGCCCAGAGCGCGCCGGTCGAGGCCAACGCCCATGTTCTGGAACTGGCCCTCGACCTCGATACCGACACCGCCCGCGCTCTGGCCGAGACGCCGTATCTGTTCGACGACTGAAGGCTGCCGAGATTGTCACGCCCGCCCATCCGGGGCCGTGGCGTGGCGATATGCGGGCACCGCGCCCGTTCGCCGGCGAAGCTGTCGGGACGGACCGGGATGGAGCCCTCAGACCCGTCCGATGGCCTAGCGCGTGGCGTGCATCACCCGCACGTTGCCGTGCCAGTCTTCGGTCGGGGTTGGTCCTATATCTTCCTGCACCACCCGTTCCGGCGGCAGGGGTCCATAGAGGATGTGCAGCCCATGGGTCGCCGCGAACGCCAGCGCGAGCGCCGGAACGAGCCAGGAGATGCCCTTGAACCTTGGCGGGCGGGGGGACGTGGTCGGCGTATGTCTGGCAATTGTGATCATGTTCATCGCAAGCCTCCGTCGCATGTTTCATCGAATGTCGCGCAGGGCCGAGATAGGGGGCGACGGAGCGCAAGAGAAACGAAGGTTGTTGATGCGATGGATCAACATGGGTCATCCGTCCGACCCCCATTGCCCTTGCCGCCCCGCCCGCGCCAAACTGCCTTGACCCAAGGACCGGAGCGCCCCGCATGCCCACCTATGATGACCAGAACATCTTCGCCCGTATCCTGCGCGGCGAGATTCCGAACGACACCGTGGCCGAGACGGACCACACGCTCGCCTTCAACGACATCACGCCGCAGGCGCCGGTCCACGTGCTGGCGATCCCGAAGGGCGCCTATGTCGACTACGCCGATTTCCACGCCCGCGCGCCGGAGGCCGAGATCGCGGATTTCCACCGCACCTGCGCCGCAATCTGCGCCGACAGGGGGCTGACCGAAAACGGTTTCCGCGCCATCACCAATGCCGGCGCCCATGGCGTACAGGAAGTGCCGCATTTCCACCTTCATCTGATCGGCGGGCGGCCGCTCGGGCGGATGCTGGCGCGGCCGGAGGCGTGATCGCGCGCATGCTGCGGCGTCTCCTGCGCGCCTTCGCGCTGTGCTTCCTGCTGCCGCTGGCGGCTTCGGCGATCTGGTGGACGGCGCAGGACCGCCCCGACAGCTGGCGCGCGGCCGACTGGTCCGCCTCGGGCGTCCTGCCGGCCGCCGCCGATGTTCCCGGCGCGGCGATCCACGTCATGGCTGCGCGCACCGGCGGGATGAAGGGGGCCGCCTCGGTCCATTCCTGGCTGGTCTGGAAACGGGCGGACACCCGCTGGACCCGGGCCGAGGTCGTCGGCTGGGGCCGGCCCGTCCGCATCGACGCCTATGCCCCGGACGCGCGCTGGTATTCCAACGCACCTTACATCGTTGGGACGGTGACCGGCGCGGATGCGTCGACCCTGATCGGACGGATCGAGGCGGCCATCGACACGTATCCCTGGAACGACACCGGGACCTATCGCATCTGGCCCGGTCCGAACTCCAACACGTTCGTGGCCCATGTTCTGCGCGAGGTGCCGAAGATCGGCGTGACCCTGCCGCCCCATGCCGTCGGCAAGGACTGGCTGGGTCACGGTCCGCGTGCCCTGCGCGATGCCGGCGGCGACCTGCACCTGTCGGCCTGGGGCTACGCCGGTCTGTCGCTCGGGCCACGGTCCGGCATCGAGGTAAACCTCATGGGCCAGGCCTTCGGCCTCGACTTCGCGCGACCGGCGCTCAAGCTGCCCGGCATCGGCCGCGTCGGAAGCTGAAGCCGCAGGTTCCGGGTCGTGTCGCCACCCGCCCGGCGGGCAGTATGGGCACATGATCCAGACCACGCTCGCCCTTCTGCTGTTCCTCGCGCCGCTGGCCTACAGCCCCGGTCCCGGCAACCTGTTCTTCGCCGCGACCGGCGCGCGGTTCGGCTTCGCGGCCACCTGGCCTGCGCTGGCCGGATATCACGTCGCGACCTGGATCGTGACGCTGGCCATCGGTCTGGGCCTCGCCGCCGCGCTCCGCGACCACCCCGAGGGGATGCGCGCGATGCGCGTGGCGGGGGCGGCCTATGTCCTCTGGCTCGCCTGGCGGATCGCCTCCGCCGGCCCGCTGGACGAGACCGGCGACGCGGCGCGCGCGGGCTGGATCTCGGGCGCGGTCCTGCTGATCCTGAATCCGAAGGCCTATGTCATCATCGCCCTGATGTTCAGCCAGTTCCTGTCGCGCTTCCCGCTCGACCCGACCGCGACCGTGGTTCTCGTCACCACGATCTTCACGCTCAACAATCTCGTGGCCTTCGCGCTCTGGTCGCTCCTGGGGGACCGGCTCGCGGCGCGGTTCCGCTCTGAACGGGGTGCGCGGGGGCTGAACCTGACCTTCGGCGCGTTGCTGGCCGGGGTCGCGGTCTGGATGCTGCTGGCCTGACGCGTCGCGCGCCGCCCCGCCCGTGTCGGAAATCGCGTTGCGTCGACGTTCCGCCCCGGCTAGCCCTTGGCGCATGACGACGCCCCGCACGGGGCCGGACAGGTGGCCGCAGACCGCCGACCCCGACCGGGGGCGGAACGCGGCATCGTCACCGCGCCGGCGATCCGATCGGGGCCCTCACGCTCGTGAAAGGCCCGACCATGCGCTTCCCGATCCTGCTGACGCCCGCGATTCTGGCCGCGGGGCCCGCCGCCGCCCATACCGGTCATATCGGCGAACTTGCGGGCCACGACCACTGGGTGCTGGGCGTGGGCCTCGGCGTCATCGCGGGCGCCGCCGTGATCGGTTGGCTCAAGGGCGACAAGGAGAGCCCCGAGCCGGAGGCCGAGCCGGAAGAAGAGGCGGAGCAGCCCGCGTGAGGAAAGGCCCGAAAACCGGCGTCATGATCTGCGGCCACGGCTCGCGGTCGCAATCGGCGGTCGACGAATTCGCCACCCTGGCACAGAAGCTGCCCGCCCACCTGCCGGATGACTGGCTGACCGATTACGGCTATCTCGAATTCGCCAACCCGGTGATCCGCGACGGCCTCGACCGCCTGCGCATGGCCGGCTGTGACCGGATCCTCGCCGTGCCGGGCATGCTGTTCGCCGCGATGCACGCCAAGAACGACATCCCCACGGTGTTGAACACCTACGCCGCCAAACACGGCATCGCGATCAGCTACGGGCGCGAACTCGGCGTCGACCCCAAGATGATCGCCGCCGCCGCCGCCCGGATCGAGGCGGCGCTCGACGACGACGTCCCCCGGCACGACACCTGCCTCGTGGTCATCGGTCGTGGCGCCTCCGACCCCGATGCCAACGGCAACGTCGCCAAGATCGCGCGCATGCTGCACGAGGGGCTGGGCTTCGGCTGGCTGGAGGTCGGGTATTCCGGCGTCACCTTCCCCCTGGTCGAGCCCTGCCTCGAACACGCCGCGCGGCTGGGCTATCGACGTATCGTCGTCTTTCCGTACTTCCTCTTCTCCGGTATCCTGATTGATCGCATCTACGGCTTCACCGACCGCGTCGCTGCCGCCCATCCGGGGATCGAGTTCGTCAAGGCCGGCTATCTCGGCGACCACCCGAGGGTCCTCGAGACCTTCGCCGAACGCATCCTCGAACAGGACGCCCCCGTGCCGCCCCCGAACTGCGCCGCCTGCGCCTACCGCGAACAGGTGCTCGCCTTCGACGACGGGCGCCACGTCCACATCCCGCCCGGGGCACGCGACCATCCCGCATTCGGCGCCGTGCCGCCCGCGGTGTGCGTGACCTGCAAGTACCGCGCCCAGGTCCTGGGCTTCGAGGGCGAGGTCGGCGCCATCCAGGAAAGCCACCACCATCACGTCGAAGGGCAGGGCGCCTCCGCCCCCGGTTCCAACGTCGCCGATTGCACGCTCTGCGATACGTTCTGCACCGGCCTCTGCCGCCTAGAGGCGCAGAAGGGGCATCACCAAGATCACGGCCATTCGCACGATCACGGCCACGATCACGCGCATGGCCACGATCACCACCACGCCGCCTATCCTCATGCCGACCACCCGCATGGCCCGGAATCGGCCCGGAAGACGCGGGCATGAGATCGGCTGGTAGATCGCGACGGACCGCCCCCGGGGGACGGGCGCTATTGCAGGGGCAGGGGGCGTGGCAAGGGTCGGTCGATCCTGACCGAAGGGCCGCGACGATCCGGCCGGCGCCCTCCTGGCATATGGCTGTCATCCCCACCAGGCCCCGCTCTGCCCGCGCCGCGCAGCCTCGCCATGCGGGTCCCCGGCGTTCGCTTCGTGAAACGTCCCGTATCCAGCCGCCCCACAAGGACGACATCCATGCGTCCCTATGAACGCGACTCTGCCGCCATCTACGCCGCCAGCTTCGCCACCGTCCGCAAGGAGGCGTCCCTCTCCCGCTTCCCCCGGGACATGGCCGAGATCGCGGTCCGCGTCATCCACGCCTGCGGCATGGTCGAGATCGCCGACCGGCTGGATCACAGCGACGACGTCGCCGTCTCCGCCATCGCCGCCCTGCGCCGGGGCGCCCCCGTCTATGCCGATTGCGAAATGGTCGCCGCCGGCGTCACGCGCCGCCTGCTGCCCGGCACCGACATCCGCTGCACGCTGAACGATCCGCGCGTGCCCGACCTCGCCCGCGACCTCGGCACCACCCGTTCCGCCGCCGCCGTCGACCTGTGGGACACGGGCGGCGCCATCGTTGCCATCGGCAACGCGCCCACGGCGCTGTTCCGCCTCCTCGAACGCCTCGACGAGGGCGCGCCGAAACCGGCCGCGATCCTCGCTTTTCCCGTGGGCTTCGTCGGCGCCGCCGAGAGCAAGGCCGAACTCGGCCTCAACCCTCGCGCCACCCCCTACCTCACCCTGCGCGGCCGCCGCGGCGGCAGCGCCATGGCGAGTGCGGCGGTCAACGCCATCGGCATTCTCGCCGGCGGGGGCATGCAGTGATCCGGTCTTCCTCTGGCAACAGATACCTTGGGGGGGCCGCAGGCCGGGGGCCGCGCCCCCTCCACCGCGCCGATCCGTGCGCCAGCCCCGCGTTTCGCGCGTCGGAGTCGGATCACCCGTGGATCCCCCGCCATTCACCCGAGACCGCATCCCATGGCTGACGCCCCGTGGCTCCACATCGTCGGCATCGGCGAGGACGGCCTCGACGGCTTGACCCCCGCCACCCGCGCCGTGGTGGAGGCCGCCGAGATCATCGTCGGCGGCGACCGCCACCACACCTTGTCCGACCGCGTGACCGCGCGCCGCGTCGCCTGGCCCAGTCCGTTCGACGCGCTCATCGGCACGCTGGAAGCCTTTCGCGGCCAGCGGGTCGTCGTCCTCGCCACCGGCGATCCGTTGTGGTTCAGCGTCGGCGCCCGCATCGGCCGCGCCATCCCCGCGGGCCAGATCGCCTATCACCCGCAGCTCTCGGCCTTCCAACTCGCCGCGGCCCGCATGGGCTGGTCCATGGCCGATCTGGAGACGCTCACCGTCCATGGCCGCCCGGTCCATCAGATGATCGCCTTTATCCAGCCCGACGCGCGTCTCCTGATCCTGACGACCGGCGCGGAGACCCCTGGCCAGATCGCGAAATTCCTGGCCGAGCGCGGCTTCGGCCAGTCCCGCATGACCGTCCTCGCCAACATGGGCGGCCCGTCCGAGTCGCGCTTCGACGGCATTGCCGAGACTTGGGATCACGAGGTCCCCGCCTTCAACACGCTCGCCGTCGACTGCATCGCCGCCCCCGATGCGGCATTGCTGCCGCGGGTCCCGGGCCTCGCGGACGACCTCTTCCGCAGCGACGGCACCATGACCAAGCGCGAGGTCCGCGCCGCCACGCTGGCCAAGCTGATGCCGATGCGCGGCGCGCTCCTGTGGGACATCGGAACCGGCTCCGGCTCGGTCGCGATCGAATGGATGCGCGCCGCCCGGTCCGCCCGCGCCATCGGCATCGAACCCCGTGCCGACCGCCGCGCCATGGCGGCCGAGAACGCGCTGGCCCTGGGCGCCCCCCGCCTCGACCTGCGCGACGGAAAGGTCCCCGAAGCCATCGCAGACCTGCCCGCGCCCGATGCCGTCTTCATCGGCGGCGGCCTGTCGGAGAGGGTCTTCGACGCCGCCCATGCCGCGCTGAAACCGCTGGGCCGGCTGGTCGCCAACGCGGTGACCCTTGAATCGGAGCAGGTCCTGATCGCGCTCCACGAGAAGCATGGCGGCGAGCTTGTGCGGATCGGCGTCGAACGCGCCGAACCGGTCGGGCGCTTCCGCGGCTGGCGCCCGTCGATGGGCGTCACGCAATGGTCGCTGGTCAAGCGATGAGCGGTGTCCTCTACGGCGTCGGCCTCGGCCCCGGCGATCCGGATCTGATCACCCGCCGCGCCGCGCATCTGATCGAGACGGCGACAACGGTCTGTTATCCGGCCCTCGCGGGCGGCGACAGCCTCGCCCGTGGCATCGCCGCCGACCTGATCCCCGAGGGTGCGACCGAGATCCGCATCGACGTGCCGATGACCCGCGACCGTGCGCCTGCGCAGGCCGCCTATGACGACGGCGCCGCGCGGATCGCGCAGGCCCTGGAACACGGTCGGGACGTCGTCTGCCTCTGCGAAGGTGATCCGTTCTTCTACGGCAGCTTCATGTATCTCTTCTCCCGTCTGAAGGATCGCTTTCCGGTCGAGATCGTGCCGGGCGTCACCTCGCTCACGGCCTGCGCCGCGCGCGCCGCGCTGCCCCTGACGGCGCGGAACGAGGTCATGTCGATCCTGCCCGGCCCGTTGCCCGACGACGCCCTGCGCAGCCATCTGCGTGCCGCCGACACGCTCGTACTGATGAAGGTCGGACGCCACCTGCCGCGCCTGCGCGCGCTGCTCGCCGCCGAAGGGCTGGACGGCACCTATGTCGAACGTGCGACGCTGGGTGCGGAACGCATCCTGCCCTTGGCCGAAGCGCCGGACGACGCGCCCTATTTCTCCATGATCCTCGTCACGAAAGGCGCCGATCCATGGCTCTGACCCCCATCGTCCTGTGTCTCAACTCCGCGGGCGAGGACACGGCCCGCCGCGTTGCCGAAGCCCTCGATTGCCCCCTTCACGGCCGCGCGGACCGGACCGGGGCCGATGTCACGTTCCCCGATGCACTGATCCATATCCGCGACCTCTTCGCCGCAGGGCACCCGATCATCGGCATCTGCGCCAGCGGTATCCTGATCCGTGCGGTGGCCCCCATGCTGGTCGACAAGACCACGGAGCCGCCGGTCATCTCGGTCGCCGATGACGGTCGCGTCGTGGTCCCCCTTCTCGGTGGGCATCGGGGCGCCAACCGGCTGGCGCGGACCGTGGCCGACGCCTTGGGCGGGGTCGCCGCCGTCACAACCGCGGGCGACGTGGCCCTTGGCGTGGCACTGGACGAGCCGCCGGCGGGCTACGTGCTCGCCAACCCGGAGGACGCCAAGCCCGTGATGGCGGCGCTCCTCTCCGGCGGCGGCGCGCGGATGACGGGCGAGGCCCTGTTCGACCTGCCGCGGGGCGACGCGGTCGAGATCGCCGTGACCGAAACCGCCGAGCCGGGCGGTTCCGCCAGGCTGGTCTACCATCCGCTGCGCCATACGCTCGGCGTCGGCTGCGCCCGCGATGCCGACCCGGCGGAGTTGTGGGAGAACGTGCAGGCCGTCCTGGCCGAAGCGGGCATCGCGCCCGGTGCCGTGTCCAGCGTCAACACGCTGGACCTGAAGCTGGACGAGCCGGCGATGAACGCGCTCGCCGCCCGACTGGATCGCCCCCTCCGCGCCTTCGCGGCCGACGAACTGGCGCGGATCGAGGTGCCGAACCCGTCCGACGTGGTCCGGGCGGAGGTCGGCACGCCTTCGGTCGCCGAGGCCGCCGCGCTGGCCGCGGGCGGAGGCGAGATCGTCGTGGCCAAGCGCAAGACCGCGAACACCACCGCCGCGCTCGCCTGTGCCGCCGACCCGGTCACCAGCCATAAGGGCCGCCCGCGCGGGCGGGTCAGCATCGTCGGCATCGGCCCGGGCCAGTCCGGCTGGCGCACGCCCGAAGCCTCGCGGCTGATCGCCGAGGCCGAGGAACTTGTCGGCTATGGCCTATACATCGACCTGCTGGGCCCGCTGGCGGCCGGCAAGCCGCGTGCCGACTTTCCGCTGGGGGGCGAGGAGGCGCGCTGTCGTCACGCGCTGGAGCGGGCGGGCGAGGGACAGAACGTCGCGCTGATCTGTTCGGGCGATGCGGGGATCTACGCCATGGGTGCGCTGGTGTTCGAACTGATGGCGCGGACCGATGACAGCGCGGTGACGGACGCGGCACGGCGCGTGGAGATCGTCTGCACCCCCGGCGTCAGCGCCCTGCAGGCCGCAGCGGCCCGCGCGGGCGCCCCGCTGGGCCATGATTTCTGCGCCATCTCGCTGTCGGACCTGCTGACGCCGCGCGAGGATATCGTCCGGCGCCTGCGCGCCGCGGCCGAGGGCGATTTCGTCATCGCCTTCTACAACCCGGTGTCGAAGCGCCGCCGCGACCTGCTGCCGATGGCCCGCGACATCCTGCTGGAGCACCGCCCCCACGACACGCCCGTCCTGCTGGCCACCTCGCTGGGACGGCCCGAGGAGCATCTGCGCTATCGCAGCCTCGACGCGGTGGACGTGGACGAGATCGACATGATGACCGTCGTCCTGGTCGGATCGTCCAACACACGGCTCGTGCGCACCGGCGACGGCAAGCGGATGTTCACGCCGCGCGGCTATGCCCGCAAGATGACCGGCGGAGATCTGGCATGAGGGGCGAACGGGGGCGCCGCCCCCCGGCCTGCGGCCGTCCCCCGAGGTATTTCGGGCCAGAGGAAGGATCACGCACGGTAGTCGCGTGGCGACAGTTTTCCGTCCGTCGAAAGATGGGTTTCGGCGCCGGGAACGACGTCGGTGTTCTGGGCGGCGACGGCATGCCAGCATTCCGCGTCGCGGTGCAGGACGAAGGACAGGATCGTCGTGCGCGCCTGCGCCTCGGTCCCGTCGGGCGCGAGCTGACCCGACAAGCGCATTCGCGCGTGGATCAGCGCCACGTCGCCCATCACGCGGATCTTCACCCGCCCGGACACCAGACGCGACCGCGCGAAGAAGCTCTCGAGCGCATAGCTGTGGGCCTTGGCAATGGCGTCACCGTCCTCCCACCAGATCCCGACGACGTTCACGAAATCCGCATCGGCGACGAAGAGGTCGGCCAGTGCGGTCCCGTCCCGGGCCATCCAGGCGGCGACGAAGGCGGGAACGAAATCTTCGGGATGCACGATCATGACGGGGAGCCTAGCACATGACGGTTCATTTTATCGGTGCCGGTCCGGGTGATCCGGAACTTCTGACGCTCAAGGCGCAGCGGCTGATCCGGTCCTGTCCGGTCTGCCTCTATGCCGGATCGCTGGTGCCCGAGGCGGTGGTGGCCGAGGCCCCGGAGGGCGCGCGCGTGCTGGATACGGCGGTGATGACGCTGGACGAGACCCATGCCGAGATCGCGGCCGCCCATGCCGCGGGCCAGGATGTGGCGCGGGTTCATTCGGGCGATCCGTCGCTCTACGGTGCGATCGCCGAGCAGATCCGCCTTCTGCGCCGCGACGGCATCCCCTACGACATCACGCCGGGGGTGCCGGCCTACGCGGCCGCGGCCGCGGCACTCGGGCGCGAGCTGACGGTGCCGGAAGTGGCGCAATCCATCGTCCTGACGCGGGTCAGCATGAAATCCACCTCGATGCCGCCGCGAGAGACGCTGGAGAATTTCGCCCGCACCGGCGCGACGCTCGCGATCCATCTGGGCATTCGAAACCTGCGCGAGATCGAACGCGTGCTGCGCCCGCATTACGGCGGCGACTGTCCGGTGGTCGTGGCCTACCGGGTCGGCTGGCCGGACGAGGCGTTCCTGCAGGGGACGTTGGCCGACATTCACGGCCGGGTCCGGGCCGCCAAGATCACGCGGACCGCGCTGATCCTGGTAGGTCCCGCCCTGGGCGAGGTCGAGGCGTTCCGCGACTCGGCGCTCTACGACCCTTCGATGCCGCATGTGCTCCGCCCGCGTCCCCGCGCCTGACGCCTGCGCCGGCGAAGTTTCGGGAACCTGTCACGTGCTTTTCACGTTTGTCTTCCAGTCTCCGGTCGGAGACCCGGTTGGGGGACCGAAAATGGACGATTCCACACTGAACTATCTGCCCAAGGAGGTGCGCGACGGCTTGGCGCGCGCCCGTGATCGCGACCGGCGCGCGACCGGCGGCCGGATGCGCGTGCATGTCGGCGAAGACTGGTATCCGATCGCGGCCTACGACGACGAGGGGTTCGAGGTCGCCCTCGACGTGGCGCCCAAGCTTCGCGGCCTGGTCGAGATCCACGAGGGGGCGCAGCTTCTGCGGTCGGTCCTGATCGTGGCCGCCGCGCCGACCGACACGACGATGCGTTACGTCTTCAAGCGTGCGACGGCCGCACGCGATGCCGCACCGCTCGATTATGTCAGGTCGGGAACGGACCCGGTGGGCCTGCTGACCGCGGGTTAGTTCCAGCGCCGGCTTTCCGAGCGCCGGGGTTTGGAATGGCGTCTGCGCCAGGGGCGCGCGTCGCTCGCGCGGCATCCGCAGGCTTGACCGCCAGGGGTGCCACCCGCAAGAGGGTGCCGACACCAGCGGAGGACCCCATGCGCACCGTCTACGTGAACGGAGAGTTCCTGCCCGAGGATCAGGCCCGCATCAGCATCTTCGATCGCGGGTTCCTATTCGCCGACGGCGTCTATGAGGTGACGAGCGTCCTCGGTGGCAAGCTCGTCGATTTTCCGGGTCATGCCGCGCGCCTGACGCGGTCGCTGGATGCGCTCGACATGCGCAGCCCCGTACCCGAGGAGGATCTTCTGGCAATCCACCGCGATCTGATCGCGCGCAACGGCATCGAGGACGGCCTGGTCTATCTGCAGGTCACGCGTGGCGCGGCCGACCGGGATTTCCTCTATCCGCCCGATGACACGCCGCCGACCCTCGTTCTGTTCACGCAGGCGAAGCCCGGTCTGGCGGACAACCCTTTGGCCCGGACGGGCATGTCCGTGATCACGATCCCCGACCGCCGTTGGGGTCGTCGCGACATCAAGACGGTCCAGCTCCTCTATCCCAGCATGGGCAAGATGATGGCCCGGGCCGAGGGGGCGGACGACGCTTGGATGGTCGAGGACGGGCACGTGACCGAAGGGACCTCGAACAACGCCTATATCGTCAAGGACGGCACCATCGTCACACGGCAGTTGGGCGAAGAGATCCTGCATGGCATCACCCGCAGGGCGGTCCTGGGGTTCGCCCGCGAGGCACAGATGCGCGTCGAGGAACGCCCGTTCACGGTAGAGGAGGCCCGCGCGGCGGACGAGGCCTTCATCACCTCGGCCTCCAGCTTCGTGACGCCCGTGGTGCGGATCGATGGGACCGCGGTCGGGGATGGCACCCCCGGCCCGGTGGCGGCGCGGCTGCGCGAGATCTATATGGAGGAGAGCCGGAAGGCGGCCATCTAACCTGGGTCGAGGGGGGGTGCCGTCCCGGTCGCGTGCGCCCGGACGGGGCCAGCGAAGGAGAGAAGCGCGACGGTCGAGACGGCGTAGCGCGGGTCAGTTCCGCCGACCGAAGCCGTCGACGATCCCCTGGAGCAGACCCCCACCTCGCAGGATGGAGGCGATACGGTTCGCCTTTTCGCCTTGGGAGCGGTTCGAGTGGATCGCATTGTCGAGCAAGACCACCTTCCGGTTGGAAAGCCGCGACATGTCGACCGCGCCGAAGCCGAAATGGCGCAATTCGCGGGCGACATGGGCGCGTTTGCCGGTCAGCGGCATCGGCTGCACGACCGTGGGCGGCGGGTCGATGAACACGCCTTGGGCCACGGCGGGCACGGCGAGCGGACCGGCGCAGACCAGCGCGGCGATGATCAGGGTGCGTGTCATATGCGCTCCTTCCGAGGGCAGTCTAGCGCGCGGGCGCCCGGTTCCAAAGTCAGCGATCCGTGAACGGATCACTCCTGTCCGACGTTGCGGGCGAAGCTCTCCTGAAACGCGGCTTGCGATGCCGGGTCCGCCTCGGTCTGGTGACGCGATTTCCATTCGGACATCGACATGCCGTAGAATGCCTCCCGCGCCTCGTCCTTGGACATATCATGTCCACGCTCGGCCGCGGCCTCGCCGTACCATCGCGACAGGCAATTCCGACAGAACCCGGCCAGGTTCATCAGGTCGATGTTCTGCGCGTCGGGCCGGTCCTCGATTAGGTGTTGGCGGAGGCGCCGGAAGGCGGCGGCCTCGACCTCGATCCGGGTGGCATCATCCATCTGGGTCATCGCGAACATCCTCCAATGCGGCTTCCAGGAACGGGGCGAGGCGCTCGGCCCAGTGACGCTGCCCTCCATCATCCGAGATGAGGTCGTTGCGCAGCTCGATCAAGACATGCAGCCGTCCGGTGGACAGTGCGTGCCGGTCCATCGCATCGCCCGGCAGATGACCGCCATAGGGCTCGTTTATCCCCACGCAGAGGCTGCCATCGGCCTCGAGCCGCGCGATGAGCGGGTCCGACAGGCGGCGGTCGCCGGCGAACAGCACGCCGACCTGCCAGGGACGCGGCGGACGGTTCCGCAACTGCGGCGTGAAGCTGTGGATCGAACAGATGACCGGATCGTCCCGGGCGGCCAGAACCTCGGCCAGGGCGTGGTGATAGGGGCGGTGGAACAGTTCCAGCCGCCGCTCCCGCTCGGTCGCGTCAGAATGGCGGTTGGCCGGAATGATCGTGCCGTCATAAAGCCGCATCAGAAGGGTCGGGTCGTCCTCGCCCCGGTTCGGGTCGATCACGAGGCGCGAGAAATCCGACAGGACGGCGGTTCCCCCCAGTCGTGCGGCCAGATGCCGGGTGACGCCGGCGGCGCCGACATCCCACGCGATGTGACGCGCCATGTCGGCGGGCGCGATGCCCAAGTCGCCACCGGCCACCTCGGGGGGGACGCGGTTGGTCGCGTGGTCGCAGGTGACGACCCAGCGGCCGGTGGCATCGGGGTTCACGATCTGGACGGGCGGGACGGGCATGTCCGCACCCTTAAGGCCGCGAACCGGGGTGGGCCAGCCCTTTGCGCCGGCCGAATCCCCGGTCTAGGGTTCGCGCGAACCCACACGTGGATGTTGCACCCCGTCCGCCATCAGGGCAGAGGTGCGAGCGCTAACGCCCCGATCCGAAGGAATGCGCCCCATGAGACGCCATCGCAACGTCAAGATCGTCGCAACCCTCGGCCCCGCCTCCAGCGACTACGACACCATCCGCGCGCTGTTCGAGGCCGGCGCGGACGTGTTCCGGCTGAACATGAGCCACGGGGATCACGAGGATATCCGGTCGCGCCACAACATCATCCGCGATATCGAGCGGGATACGGGCCGGCCGATCTGCATCCTGGCCGACCTGCAGGGGCCCAAGCTGCGCTGCGGCGCCTTCGAGGGGGATTCGGCGGAGATCGAGGAGGGCCAGTCCTTCCGCTTCGACCTGGATGACGCGCCGGGGGATTCGACGCGCGTGCAATTGCCACACAAGGAAATCTTCGAGGCGCTCACGCCGGGGTCGACGCTTCTGGTCAACGACGGCAAGCTGCGCCTCAGGGTCGAGGAATGCGGCGACGACTTCGCCGATTGCACCGTCGTGACCGGCGGCACGATATCGAACCGCAAGGGCGTGAACGTGCCCGACGTCGTCCTGCCGCTGGCGGCCCTGTCCGAGAAGGATCGCAAGGATCTGGAGTTCGTCTGCGGACTGGGCGTCGATTGGCTGGCATTGTCCTTCGTGCAACGCGCCGCCGACGTGGAGGAGGCGCGCGAACTCGCCCAGGGCCGCGCCGCGATCCTGTCGAAGATCGAGAAACCCGCCGCGGTCGAGGCCTTCCAGGAAATCCTGGACGTGTCCGACGGCATCATGGTGGCGCGCGGCGACCTAGGCGTGGAGTGTCCCGTGCAGGCCGTCCCCCCGATCCAGAAACGTCTGATCCGCCAGTGCCGCGCGGCTGCCAAGCCGGTCATCGTGGCCACCCAGATGCTGGAATCGATGATCGACAGCCCGATGCCCACCCGGGCGGAGGTGTCGGATGTCGCGACCGCCATCTACGAGGGGACGGACGCGATCATGCTCTCCGCCGAATCCGCCGCCGGGTCCTACCCGATCGAGGCGGTCCGCACGATGAACGCCGTCGCCGAACAGGTGGAGGGCGACGGCACCTATCGCGAGATCATCGAGGCGAGCCGGTCCTCCGTGCTGACTTCGACGGCCGACGGCATCGTCGCCGCCGCGCGCGAGATCGCCGAGACGACCGACATCAAGGCGATCTGCTGCTTCTCGCATTCCGGCTCGACCGCGCTCAAGATCAGCCGCGAGCGTCCGCGCGTCCCGATCATCGCGCTGACCCCGATTACGGAAACGGCGCGGCGGATGGTTCTGTCCTGGGGGTGTCACTGCGTGCTGACGCAGACGGTCGAACGCTTCAAGTTCGCCGTCGTCTCGGCCGTGCGCGCGACCAAGGCCGCGGGCTTCGCCGAGGGGACGGATCAGGTCGTCGTGATGGCCGGCATCCCGTTCAACGTCCCGGGGTCCACCAACATCCTGCGCGTCGCACCCTGCGACGAACGCCAGATTTTCGGGGCCGAGGCCGACTGACATGGACACGCCGACGGGCGCGCCCGGCGTCTGGTGGGCGAAATTCCCGGCCCTTCCCAATCTCGGCCTGCCGCCGCCCGGCGACCCGGACGTCATGGTCGTGGTTTCCGTCGTGCTGGCGGCGATGGGTCTGACAGCGCTCCTCTCGGCACGGATCGACGGACGACGCAGCTATGCCAGCCTCTTCGCCACGGGGCTCGCGGCGGCATTGATGGCCTGGGTCTGGGAAAGCGACCGCGAGGGGTTCGGCTGGCTGACGGTGCCGATGGCGTTCGTGGAACTGTTGGCGCGGGTGATCCGGTGATCGCGGGGCTCCACCACCTGCAACTGGCGATCCCCGAGGGCGGGGAGGATGCGGCGCGCGGCTTCTACGCCGGCGTGCTGGGCCTGACCGAGGTGCCCAAGCCCGCGGCGCTGCGCGGTCGCGGCGGGCTTTGGTTCGAGGGGCCGGGCCTGCAACTTCATCTGGGCGTCGACCATCCGTTTCGGCCCGCGACGAAGGCGCATCCCGGACTCCGCGTCGACGACCTGGATGCCGCCACATGCCACTTGGACGCGCAGGGCGTGTCCTGGCGCCGCGACATCGACCTGCCGGGCCTGCGCCGCGTCTATGTCGACGATCCGCATGGCAATCGAATCGAGTTGCTGGAGCTTGTCTGAAGGCTTGGTCGGATTTCGGCTTCGCGATTGCCGTAGTCCGGTTCCGTGCGGCCGCTTTCGAATCCGGGATCTGGGCCGAGGTACGTTTTTGCTTCCGGGCTGGCCATTCGCATCGCTTCTCATGCAAGCGAATGCCCCGGCCGCCACTTTCCCCCGGATCGGCCAGCGGTGCCTCGACCGGCGACCCGGCGCAGGCACGTTCCCCGGCCCGGAGCGGCCCTTGCCAAGCCCCGCCGACCCCGCTACACGGCGCGCTCGAATGCCCGCGGGCCCGGCGATTGGGATGCCGAGGTCCGCGTTGGATAAGGAGACACGAAATGCCCAAGATGAAGACCAAGTCGAGCGCGAAGAAGCGCTTCAAGGTGACGGCGACGGGCAAGGTCCTCGCCGGCCAGGCCGGTAAGCGCCACGGCATGATCAAGCGCCACAAGAAGTTCATCCGCGATGCGCGCGGCCTGACCACCCTGTCCGCCCCTGACGCGAAGATCGTCAAGGGCTTCATGCCCTACGATCGCTAAGGAGGAGATGACATGAGCCGCGTAACCTCCGGTAAGGTCACCCACGCCCGCCACAAGAAGGTCCTGACCGCTGCGAAGGGCTATTACGGCCGTCGCTCGACTACCTTCAAGGTCGCCGCCCAGGCCGTCGACAAGGCGAACCAGTACGCCACGCGCGACCGTAAGAACCGCAAGCGCAACTTCCGCGCCCTGTGGATCCAGCGGATCAACGCCGCCGTCCGCGCCCACGATGCCGAGATGACGTATTCGCGCTTCATCAACGCGCTGTCGAAGGCCGGGATCGAGGTCGACCGCAAGGTCCTGGCCGACCTCGCCGTGCACGAGCCCGATGCGTTCGCTGCGATCGTCGATCAGGCCAAGGCCGCCGCGTAACCGGTTTCGGATCGGAATTGACGGATCAGGGCCCTTTCGGGGGCCCTTTTTCGTGTCCGGGGGGATAGGCTGTCCTCATGCTGATCCGACCCGAAGCCCCCGACGACCATGCCGGCATACATGCGATGACCCGCGCGGCCTTCGCGGTCGCGCCGCATGCGGACGGGGACGAGCCGGAGATCGTCGACCGCCTGCGTGCCGATGGCGACCTGGCGCTGTCGCTCGTCGCCGTGGATGGCGCGCTTGCGGGGCATGTCGCCTTTTCGCCCGCACGGCTGCAGGTGCCGGGCATGTGGCTTGCGCTCGGACCTATCTCCGTACACCCCGACCGGCAGCGGCGCGGAATCGGCACCGCCCTGATCGAGACCGGGCTGGCGCAGCTGCGCACCGGCGGCGCGGCCGGGTGCGTCCTCCTCGGTGATCCCGACTATTACGGGCGCTTCGGGTTTTGCAGCGATCTGGGGCTGACATATGCCGATCTGCCGGCGCGGCATGTCCAGGGTCTGGCCTTCGGTGCGGTCCAGCCGACCGGGCCCGTCCGCTTCGCTCCGGCCTTCGGCTGAAACCATGGCGTGCCCGGCATCGTTCCTGAAAGACCCCAGCCGCCCGGAGGCGTCATGCGCCCTTTCATCCTTCTGCCGCTGATCCTGACCGCCTGCGCCGCGGCCGGCCCCAGATCCGACGACGCGATCCTCGCCATCGGCGACAGCGTGATGGCCTGGAACGGTGCGCGCGGCATCCCCGAGGCGCTGGAAGCCGCGATCGACCGTCCGGTGACCGACGCGTCGCAATCGCTGGCGCAACTCACCAATCCGAACGACCTCGCGGGTCTGGCCGGCTTCGACATCTCGGAGCAGTTCCGCGGCGACGGCTGGGACTGGGTGGTGATAACCGGCGGTGGCAACGACATCCGTGACGCTTGCCGCACACCGGCCGAGGCGCAGGTGCTGGACACCATCATCTCGCCCGACCTGGACGGCGACCTGCCGGACCTGATCGCCCGCATCCGGGCCACCGGGGCCAATGCCGCGTTCGTGGGATACTACGACGGGGCGGCGGCGGAACCGACGGGCTTCACCCCCTGCCAGCCGGCCTTCGACAGGATGAACGCGCGCCTGGCGCGTCTTGCCGCGCGCGATCCGGGTTTCCTGTTCCTCGACGCGGGCGATGTGATCGACCCGCGCGACACCGGCCTCTACGCGCCCGACCTCGTTCACCCCAGCCCGCGCGGGTCCGCGCTGATCGGCACGGCGCTGGCCCGCGCCATACGCGCCGTCGAGGCCGGAGGCTGACGCCCGCGGAACCGCACCGCGCGGCCCGCGTTCGCCCCCATGCTCGACCTCCTCGCCAGCCCCGAAGCCTGGGCCGCCTTTGCCGCGCTCGTGACCCTGGAAATCGTCCTTGGGATCGACAACCTGATCTTCATCTCAATTGTCGCCGGCAAGCTGCCGGAAGGGTCGCGCGACAAGGCCCGCAAGATCGGAATCGCCTTGGCCCTCGTGCTGCGCCTCGTCCTTCTGGCGGGCATTGCGTGGATTGTCGGGCTGACCGCCCCGGTGATCGACCTCGGCATCGAAGGCACGCCCGGCCTGCACGGCGAGCCCAGCTTCGAGACCGCGTTCAGCTGGCGCGATCTGATCCTGATCGCCGGCGGGCTGTTCCTGACATGGAAGGCCACCAGCGAAATCCGCGAGAAGCTGAACCCCGGAGAGACCGCGACCGGTAAGCCCCGCGGCGCCAGTGCGGCCTTCGGCACCGTTCTGATCCAGATCATCCTGCTGGATCTCGTGTTCTCCGTCGACTCGATCCTGACCGCCGTCGGCATGACGGATGAACTGCCGATCATGGTGGCCGCGGTCGTGGTGGCCGTCGGCGTCATGTTCGCCGCGTCCGGCCCGGTCATGCGCTTCGTCGCCGATAACCCGAGTGTCATCATGCTGGCCCTCGCCTTCCTGCTGATGATTGGGATGGTCCTGATCGCGGACGGGTTCGGGCGCCACGTGCCCAAGGGCTACATCTATTCGGCCATGGCCTTCGCGGCCCTGGTGGAGAGCCTGAACCTGTTGGCCCGCCGCCGGAACCGCCGGTTGCAAGGCAAGACCACGCAGGCTAGCTAGCCCCGGTTCTCTGAGGGCTGGATGATGGAAGACCTGCGCGAAAAGTATCTGGATCGGATCAAGGCCGCCGAAGACGAGGGCGCGCTGGAAGACGTCCGCCTCGCGGCGATCGGCAAGAAGGGCGAGGTCGCGTTGAAGATGCGTGAACTCGGCAAGATGACCCCCGAGGAGCGCAAGGATGCCGGCCCGCGCCTGAACGCCCTGAAGGACGAGATCACCTCGGCCATCGCCGCGCGCAAGGCCGGGCTGGAGGATGCGGCGCTGGACGCGCGCCTGCGCACCGAATGGCTGGACGTCACGCTTCCCGCGCGCACCCGGCGCCGCGGCACGATACACCCCATCAGCCAGGTCACCGAGGAGGTGACGGCCATCTTCGCCGATATGGGGTTCAGCGTCGCCGAAGGGCCGCAGATCGAGACGGACTGGTACAATTTCGACGCGCTGAACATGCCCGGCCACCATCCCGCGCGGGCCGAGATGGACACGTTCTACATGGCGCGGCAGCCAGGCGACGATCGGCCGCCGCATGTGCTGCGCACGCATACGTCGCCGGTCCAGATCAAGACGATGGAGGCGCAGGGCGCACCGCTGCGCGCCATCTGTCCGGGGCGTGTCTATCGTGCGGATTACGACCAGACGCACACCCCCATGTTCCACCAGGTGGAGGGGATCGCAATCGACCGCGACATCTCGATGGCGAACCTGAAATGGTGCCTCGAGGAGTTTTGCCGCGCCTTCTTCGAGGTCGACGAGATCGCCCTGCGGTTCCGCGCGTCGCATTTCCCGTTCACCGAACCTTCCGCCGAGGTCGACATCCGCTGCTCCTGGGAAGGCGGGACGCTGAAGCTGGGCGAGGGCGACGATTGGCTGGAGATCCTGGGAAGCGGAATGGTGCATCCCAAGGTGCTGGCGGCGGGTGGCGTCGACCCGGACGAATGGCAGGGGTTCGCCTTCGGTCTGGGCATCGACCGCATCGCCATGCTGAAATATGGCATTCCTGACCTTCGGGCCTTCTTCGACAGCGATCTGCGGTGGCTGAAGCACTACGGCTTTGGGGCCCTTCGCGCGCCGGCGCGACACGCCGGTTAAGGTCTTGGCAGCACGGTCCCGCTAACGGTCGCGGCATCCCCGCGCCGAAACGCATATCGAACGACAATCCTCCGCCGCCCGGGCCCTTCGATGACCGGGCACCATCGCTCTATGCCACCGAGACGATCGCCGCGATCGGACGGACGCGCGGGCTGGCCTATGGCATCGGGCTGCTCGCCCTGCAGGCCGCCACCGCGGAGACGGAGGCGGAGCGGACGCAGCATCTGGTGGACCTCGTGGAACTTCGCGAATCCTATCTCGCCGCGGTTCGGCCGGTGATCGACCACGGCGCGGATCCGGCGCTGGAAGCTCACGCCCCGGCGGCGCGACGGATCGTGGTCGATTTTGCGCGACGGATCCGGGGGTTCGGTGATCCGCCCCGGGCCATGCGGCGATCCGACGCCGCGCAGTTCGCGACCGATACACGGGTACGGATCGTGCCGGCGATGAACGACGTGATGGGCGCCCTTCAGCAGCGTGCCCGCGGCGACGCGGCCCGCAATTTGGCGCGCGTGTCGGAACGGGCCGCGCTTCTCGATGCGATGCTGACGGATATGGGCCGGATCGGTCGCATGATCGGCATGATCTCCATCAATGCGTCGGTTGAGGCGGCGCGGGCCGGCGGCCCCTCCGGTCGCGCGTTCCGGGTCATCGCCGAGGAGGTGCGCGACCTCGCCCGCCAATCCTCGGACCTGTTGACCCGGATGCGTCAGCGCGTGAACGAAGACACCGGCACGGCGCGCGAGGGTGGCGCGGGCTAGCGGCTCCGAAGACGGTCCAGAAGATCGGGGTCGACATAGCCGTCGGGGACCAGACCCTCCGCCTGCTGCCACCGCTGGATCGCGTCCAGCGTGTCGGGCCCGATACGCGCATCGATCTTCAGCGGGTCAAAGCCGGCCGCCCGCAGCCGCTCCTGCAGCTCGATGCGCTCGCCATGGGTCAGCGCCCGGTCGCCACGTGGCCAGCCCGACGCAAGCGGCGGCGCCCCCGCAAGGCGGTCGGCCAGATGCCCCACACCGATCACATAGGCGTCGGCGGTGTTATAGGCCTCGAGCACGCGGAAATTCGCGAAGGTCAGGAAGGCCGCGCCCTCGTGCCCCGCAGGCACGCGGATCGACGCGGGGCCGCCCTCGGGTAGCGCACCGCCGGTCGCCGATCGGACGCCCAGGGCCGCCCAGTCGGACGGCACTTTCTCGACCCGCTCTCCCGTCAGGCGATAGTCGAACCCGTCGGGCAGGATCACCTCCACGCCCCAGGGCTGCCCCTTGGTCCAGCCATTCGCGGCCAAGTATGCGGCGGCCGAGGCGAGCGCGTCCAGCGGTGCGTCGCCCCAGATGTCGCGCCGGCCGTCGCCGTCGAAATCGACCGCGTGTTCCAGATAGGAGGCCGGCATGAACTGGGTGTGGCCCATGGCGCCTGCCCAACTGCCGCGCATCGCCGCAGGCGTGGTCTCGCCGTCCTGCAGGATCCGCAGCGCCGCCAGCAGCTGTTCCTCGAAGAACGCCCCCCTGCGGGAATCCGCGGCCAGCGTCGCCAAGGCCGACAGCGTGGGGATGTCGCCGCGGAATGCGCCATAGCTGCTCTCCAGCCCCCAGATGGCGGCCACGATCTCCTTGGGGACGCCATATCGATCCTCGATTGCGATCAGCGCGTCCCGGTGCCGTTCGATCGCGCGACGGCCGTTCGACACCCGCAACTCGCTGACGGCCGCGTCCAGATAGTCCCAGATGGTCTTGGTGAACTCGGTCTGGCTGCGGTCGCGGCGGATCACGTCGGGAAGCCGTCGCACGTCGGACAAGGCCCGCTCGAAGGTCGCGGCGTCGATCCCGGCGGCCAGCGCGCGCATGCGAAATTCGCCGACCCACGTCGTCAGGTCCGCCGTGGAAACACGATCCGGCCGCGCCTGGGGTCGAACGGTCCCGCCGGTCTGCGCGCCGGCCCAGTGCGGGTCCGCCGCGAGAAGCAACAGGGCGAGCGGCCCGCCGATTGCGCGTCTAGCCCGCGTCGTCATGTCGTCCCTACCTCCGTCGTCCGGGCGCCTTGCGCGGCTTGCGCTTGCCGCGGCCCTTTGCCGGTTTGCCGCGGCCGCGGGGTTCGACCTTGCGGGCCTCGCCCTCGATCGACCGAAGCTCCAGCACGAGGCCCCCGGTGACCGGCACGGCCTCGGCCAGGCGGACGGTGACACGCTGGCCCAGGCCGATCTCGGTGCCGGTGTCGGTGCCCGTGAGGACCTGCGAATCGCGGTCGTAGCGGAAGTACTCCCGCCCCAGCGACTGCACCGGGATCAGGCCGTCGGCCCCGGTTTCATCGAGGCGCACGAAGACGCCGAAGGCCTGGACGCCCGAGATGCGACCCTCGAACTCCGCGCCGATCTTGTCGGCCAGGAACGCGGCCAGGTAGCGGTCGTTGGTGTCGCGCTCGGCCATCATCGAGCGCCGCTCGGATTCGCTGATCTGCTTGGCCGTGGCCTCCAGATGCTCGACATCCCACTCGGAAAGGCCGTCCGCGGCCGGATCCGGTCCCCATCCATGCGCCGTGATCAATGCGCGATGCACGATCAGGTCGGCATAGCGGCGGATGGGCGACGTGAAATGCGCGTATCGGCCAAGGGCCAGTCCGAAATGTCCCAGATTGTCGGGGCTGTAATAGGCCTGCGTCATCGCCCGCAACGTCGACATGGAGATCAGCTCGCTCAACTCGGTGTCGGCCGCGTCGTGCAGCAGGCGGTTGAGCGTCGCGGTCTGCAGGACCTGCCCCTTCGGCAGGCTGAACCCCGAAGCCCGCGCGGTCTCGCGCAGGCTTTCGATCTTCTCGGGGCCCGGCTCCTCATGGACGCGGTAGAGAAGCGGCGTGCGCTTTGCGGCCAGCGTCTCGGCGGCGGCGACATTGGCGAGGATCATGAACTCCTCGATCAGGCGGTGCGCGTCCAGCCGGTCGCGGAAGGCGACCGAGGTCACTTCGCCCGCATCGGACAGGACGATCCGGCGTTCCGGCAGGTCCAGGTCCAGGGGCTGACGACGGGCGCGGGCGCGACCCAATGCCCGATACGCGGCGTAGAGCGGGCGCAGGACGTCCTCCAGATAGGGCATGGTCCGCGAGGTCGGGCTGCCGTCAATCGCCTGCTGCACCTCTTCGTAGTGCAGGCTGGCCGGCGATCGCATCAGGCCGCGCACGAAGCGGTGGCCGACCTTTTCGCCCTCGGCCGTGATCTGCATGCGGACCGCGATGCAGGCCCGGTTCACGCCCTCATGCAGGGAACACAGGTCCCCCGAGAGCGCGTCGGGCAGCATCGGGACGACCCGGTCGGGAAAATAGGTGGAGTTGCCGCGTTCCCGTGCCTCCCGGTCGAGCGCGCTGCCCGGGCGGACATAGGCCGCCACGTCGGCGATGGCGACCCAGATGACATGGCCCCCGGGATTCTTCGGATCGTCGTCGGGGGCCGCGCAGCAGGCGTCGTCATGGTCGCGCGCATCCGACGGGTCGATGGTGATCAGCGGCAGATCCCGCAGGTCGGTCCGATCGCCCAGTTCGGGGGGACGGGCCGCCTCGGCCTCGGCGATGGCCGCATCGGGAAAATCGTCGCGCAGCCCGTGCTGATGGATGGCGATCAGGCTGACCGCCTTCGCGGCCCCGGGATCGCCCAGCCGAGTCACGATCCGCGCCCGGGGCAGGCCCATGCGGCCCTTCGGCCCGGTCTGCTCCGCCTCGACCAGTTCGCCGTCGCGGGCGCCTTCGGCGAGGCCGGACGGGACCAGCCATTCGCGGTCGCTGCCCTTGTCCACCGGCAGGATCCGGCCGCCCTCGCTGCCGGTGCGGAACACGCCCAGAACGCGTCGCGGTCCGGTCGAAAGACGGCGGATCAGCCGCGCCTCGAAGCCATGGTCCGGCGCGTCGACCTGGGTCAGCCGTGCCAGCACGCGGTCGCCCTCGGCCAGGGCGGGGTCGTCCTTGGCCGGCAGGAACAGGATTCGGGGTTCCGGCCCGTCGCCCTGCCAGTCCTGCGGTGCCAGGAACAGATCGCCATCACGATCGGGCCCGAGGACCCGCAGGACAGATACCGGCGGCAGGCGGTTCGGGTCGTCGTGGGATCGTTTGCGCCTGGTCAGATGGCCTTCGCCTTCCAGCTCCTTCAGCAGGCGCTTGAGGTCGACGCGCGCGGCGCCCTTGAGGCCGAACGCCTTTGCGATGTCGCGCTTCGACGTCAGTGCGGGGTTGTCGGAGATCCACTGCAGGATGTCCGCCTTGGTGGGAAGGCTGCTCATGCGGGGGCAGCTAGCACGGGGGCGGGGTCTTATCCACGGCGGATGACGGGGGCCAGCCGTGGCGCTTCGATGGCTGCCGCCTCGGTCTCGAAGTCGAAATCGTCCAGTCGATCGGCGCGCTTCGCCGCGCGACCGGCGGCGGTTGCAATTCCTTCGACATCACGCCGGGCCTGGTCGAAATGCGTCTCCAGCTTGGCCGCCCGCTCGGCGATCAGCGCGACGTCGCGACCCAGGGCGGCCAGCGACTTGCGGATCTCACCGGCCTGGGCCCGCATCCGGTGATCCTTGAGGATGGCACGCAGCGTGTTCAGCGTCGCCATGCAGGTGGTGGGCGATACGATCCAGACGCGAAGGGCGAATCCCTCGCGCACGATCTCGGGGAAATTCGCGTGCAGTTCGGCATAGATCGCTTCGGAGGGCAGGAACATGCAGGCCCCGTCCGCCGTCTCGCCCGGCAGGATGTAGCGGTCCGCGATGGCCCGCAGATGCGTGCGCACGGCGGCCCGGAACGCGGTCTGCGCGCGCGCGTCGCGCGGATCGGCCACCAGCGCCTCGTAGCTTTCCAGCGGGAACTTGGCGTCGATCACCAGCGGCCCGGGCGGATCCGGCATGTGGATCAGGCAATCCGCGCGCCGCCCGTTCGACAGCTGGGCCTGCCAGGCGAACGCATCGGGCGGCAGGGCCTTCGCCACGATGTCGCGCAACTGGATCTCGCCAAAGGCGCCGCGGGTCTGCTTGTTCGACAGGATGTCCTGCAGCCCGAGCACGTCGCCCGATAGCGCCTCGATCTTGGCTTGCGCGCGGTCGATGGTGGCCAGCCGCTCCTGCAATTCGCCGAGGGCACGGGCGGTCCGCGTCGCGCTGTCGCCCAGCGCCGTGCCGACCTGGGCCTCCGAGCGGCGTTGGGCTTCGGTCAGGGCTGCGAGCCCGCCGGTCAGCCGGGCCTGCGCCTGCGTCATGTCGCGCAGCCGCGAGGTCAGCGACAGGAGCAGCGCCACCAAGCCCAGGACGCACAGGCCGCCGGCCAGAAGCCCGAGCGGCAACGGATCGGCGAGATCGAGCGTCATGTCCGCCCGAACAGCCGCTCGATATCCGCAAGCCGGAGTTCGACATAGGTCGGCCGCCCGTGGTTGCACTGCCCCGAGCTGGGCGTTGCCTCCATCTCGCGCAGGAGGGCGTTCATCTCGGGCCCGGTCATGCGCCGGCCCGACCGGACCGAACCATGGCAGGCCATCCGGCTGAGGATCGCGTCGAGGCGGGATTGCAGCGTCAGCGGGTCGCCCTCTTCCTCGGCCTCGATCTCCTCCAGGATGTCGCGGACAAGCGCCTCGGCCGAGACCGGGCCAAGGATCGCGGGCGTTTCGCGGATGGCGACGGTGCCGGGGCCGAACGGCTCCACCGCAAGGCCGAGCCGGGCCAGATCCAGCGCCGTGAGCCGTTCGGCGGCCTCCGCGCCGACCTCCACGATCTCGGGGATCAACAGGGCCTGCGCAGCCACGCCCCGGTCGCGCATCTGCGCCTTGAGGCGTTCATAGACAAGTCGTTCGTGCGCCGCATGCTGGTCGACGATGACGATGCCCGACGCGGTCTGCGCGACGATCCAGTTCTCGTGCAGCTGTGCGCGGGCCGCGCCCAACGGGCCATCTTCGGCCGGTGTGCCGGGACTGGGCGGCTCGACCCGGGCGGAAGGGGCTTCGGAAAATCCGGGCATCTGCGCGGCATATCCGGCCGCCCGCGCCGCCGGCCCGGGGCGGTCCATCTGATAGATCGGCATGGCCGGCCGTTCGGGCCGCATCGCGCCCAGCGTCGCGTCCGCCACGGTCGTCGAGGCGCGGTGCCCGGCTTCCGCCAAGGCGTGCCGCAGGCCCGAGACGATCAGCCCGCGCACGATTCCCGCGTCGCGGAACCGTACCTCGGTCTTGGCGGGGTGGACGTTGCAGTCGACAAGCACCGGATCGCAGGTCACGAACAGTGCCGCAACGGCGTGCCGGTCCTTGGCCAGCACGTCGGCATAGGCCCCCCGCAGCGCGCCGGTCAGCATCCGGTCGCGGACCGGGCGGCCGTTCACGAACAGGTACTGATGCACCGCGTTGCCGCGCGAGAACGTCGGCAGCCCGGCATGGCCGGTCAGGCGGATTCCGTCGCGCGTCGCATCGACGGCCAACGCGTTCCGGGCGAAATCGCGCCCGAGGATGACGGCCAGCCGCGCGGCCCGTTCGGCGGCGGCGTCGGCGCGGAACACCTGCCGCTCGCTGCCGTCGGACAGGTCGCGCAAGGTGAAGGCGACGCCCGGTTCGGCCATGGCCAGGCGCCGGACGACATCCGCGATGGCCATCGCCTCCGACCGTTCGGATTTAAGGAACTTCAGGCGCGCCGGCGTGGCGTGGAACAGGTCGCGCAGTTCCACCACGGTGCCGCTGCGCAGCGCGGCCGGACGTACCGGGTCGATCCGCCCGCCGGAGACATGGATGGTCGCGGCCCCGTCCGCGCCCGCCGCGCGCGACGTGATCGTCAGTCGCCCGACGGCCCCCAGCGAGGGCAGCGCCTCGCCCCGGAAGCCGAAGGAATGGATGTTTAGAAGGTTGCTGCCGTCGATCTTGCTGGTCGCATGCCGCGACAGGGCCAGGGGCAGATCCGTCGCCTCGATCCCGTGGCCGTCATCGGTGACGCGGATCAGGGTCCGGCCGCCATCGGCGATGTCGATCGTGATGCGCGTGGCGCGGGCGTCCAGGGCGTTCTCGACCAACTCCTTCACTGCGCTGGCCGGACGTTCGACCACCTCGCCGGCGGCGATGCGGTTCACGGCCCCTTCGTCCAGCTGACGGATACGGGGAAGGATCATATTGCGGTCGGCGACGCCCATGACCCAAGGGGTAGCATGCGCGCCGCCGATTCTGCCACCCAGGTCAAAGGTTGCCGCTGACGATTCCCTCGGGCTGGCCGACGACCACAAAATGCAGCGCATCCGGGCGCAGAAGGCGGGCGGCCACACGTCGGATATCGTCCAGGCTCACGGCCTCGATGCGGTCGTTGCGGCTGTCGATGTAGTCGATGGGAAGCCCCGTGACCTGCATCCCGGCCAGGATCGAGGCGATGTTTGCATTGCCGTCGAAGCGCAGCGGATAAGCGCCCGTCAGGAACGTCTTAGCGGTCTCCAGCTCGGTCTCGCTGACACCCTCCGAGGCCATCCGGGCCCATTCCGCGCGGACGATCTCGATCGCCTCGGCCGCCTTGTCGTTGGAGGAGGAGAACTGGCCCAGGATCTGCGCGGCGAAATCGCGCGGCGCCAGGTAGGTGCCGATGCCATAGGTCAAGCCGCGTTCCTCGCGGACCTCGCGCATCAGCCGCGACGCGAAGCCGGAGCCGCCGAGGATGTGGTTGAGAACGAAGGCCGAAAAATAGTCGGGATCCTCGAAGGCGATGCCCTCCTGCCCGAACAGAACTGCCGATTGCGGCGACGGGAACTCGACCACCGTGACGCCGCCTTCAAGCCGGTGATCGGCCGTCCCGACCGTCGTGCCCGAACTTTCCGGCAGGTCGCCCAGCAGGCGGTCGAGCAGGGGGGCCAGCTCCTCGGCCGTGATGTCGCCGGTCACGCCGACATGGACCCGGTCACGCGTCAGCGCGCGGCCATGCGCGGCGCGCAGGTCCTCGATGTTCAGTGCGGCGATCGTCTCGGGCGTCCCTTCCAGCGGCGTGCCGTAGGGATGTTCGGAAAAGCTGAGTGCAGCCAAGGTCTTGGAAGCGATCTCCTGCGGGTCGCGCGCGTCGGCGGCCAGACCTGCCAGCGCCTGCTCGCGGATCCGCTCGACCGCGTCGGCGTCGAAATGGGGCGCGAGGAGCGCATCGCGCAGCAGGTCGACGCTGGCATCCCGGTTCTCGGTCAGGAACTGGATCTCGACCGACACGGTATCGCTGTAGGCGTCGAACGACATCCGCGCGGCAAGCGCCTCGGCGGCCTCGGCGAACTCGCGCGCGGTCATGTCCGCGGCGCCTTCCTCCAGTAGTCCCATCATCAAATGGGTCGCGCCACGCTTGTCGGGCGCGTCCTCGTTGGCGCCGCCCTCGAATCGGATGTCCATTGCGACGAAGGGGATCGAATGTTCCTCCACCAGCCATGCGGTGATGCCGCCGGGCGACGTGACCTCCTTGATCTCGATCGCGAAGGCCTTGATCGGCAGCAGAAGCGCGGCAAGCGTGCAGATGACGCGGATCATTCGGTCTCCTCCTCGGGGGCGGGCTCGGGGGCGGGCTCGGGGGTCGGCGCGGGCTTCTGAAGATAGCCCGTCACTGACTTGTCGAGGTCGAAGACGCGCCGCGCGGCGGCCAGCACGTCCTCTTCGGTCACGGCCTCCAGCAGGCGCGGCCAATCGGCCACGTCCTGCACCGTCAGTCCGCTGGTGACGGCCACGCCGTATTCACGCGCGCGGCCCTGCAGGCTGTCGCGACCATAGATTTCGGAGGCGCGGACCTGCGCCTTGATGCGTTCCAACTGCGCGGCGTCGATGCCGTCGGCGAGAAGGATCTCGATCATGCGGTCCATGTCCGCCTCGGCCTCCTGGAGCGTGCGTCCCGGAATCGGCATCACGACGAGGCCGAAGGTCGTGTCGTCATAGTTGAGCCCCGAGTAGAAGGCCGACGTATAAAGCGCGCTCTTCTCCTCCTGCTCCAGGATGAGGCCCATGATCGAGGTCTGCGACGACCCGCCCAGGATCTCGGCCAGGATCGTCAGCGCGGCGGCCGCCTCCTGGTCGCCGGGGTCGCGCTCCGGCGCGAGGTAGGTGCGGATGACGTAGGGGTTCGAGACGCGCTCGTCCTCGAAGGCCAGGCGGCGGGGCGCGATCTGCGGCGGCTCCCCGGGGCGGACGCGCGGGCCCAATTCGGGCGTCGGCGCCAGCGGGCCGTAATGAGTTTCGGCCAGTCGGCGAACCTCCTCGGGGTCGACATCGCCCGCGACGATCAGCGTGGCGTTGTTGGGCGCGTAATAGGTCCGGTAGAAGTCCAGCGCGTCCTCAAGCGTCAGCGTCTCGATCTCGTGCTTCCAGCCGATGACGGGAATGCCGTAGGGATGGTTGAGGTACTGAACCGCGTCGCGCATCTCGGCGAAAAGCGCGCCGGGGTTGGAGTCGGTCCGCTGGGCGCGCTCTTCCAGAACCACGTCACGCTCGGTCAGCATGTCCTCGTCGTCGAGGACGAGATCGCGCATCCGGTCCGCCTCCATCCGCATCATCAACTCCAGGCGGTCCGAGGCGACCCGCTGGAAATAGCCGGTATAGTCGCTGCTGGTGAAGGCGTTGTCCGATCCGCCCTGCGCCTCGACGGTCCGGCTGAACTCGCCCGGCTCCAACTCGTCGGTGCCCTTGAACATCAGGTGTTCCAGGAAATGCGCGATGCCGGACTTGCGCGGGGGCTCGTCGGCGGCACCGACATCGTACCAGACCATGTGGACGACGACCGGGGCGCGGTGGTCCTCGATCACGATCGCGTCGAGCCCGTTGTCGAGCGTGAAGGTCGTCACGGTCTCGTCGATGGCCGCCGTCGCTTCGGGGCCGGTGGCGACGGCTTCGGTCTGCGCGGCCAGCGGGGACGCGGCCAGAAGGGCGGCGAAGAACAGGTGTCGCAAAGGATATCTCCGATCTGCGAGAGCGGTCGCATCCCAGATACGGGGCACGGCCGGGCATTTCAAAGGTTCACGGCGCCGTATCGGATGACGAGGTCGTGACCCGACGTTACGTCACCCTCACTCAGCCGCGGCCGGATCCGGCGGCGCCGCCACGGTCCGCACGCCCGCACGGCGCAGGCGGTAAAGCTCGGCATATTGATCCAGCGACTGCGGCCGATAGGCGCGGTAGTAGACGTTCACGTTGAACACCCGCTCCAGCAGGCGTCCGTCATTGGCGCGGCGGAAGGCCAGGTCCTCGGCCGCAAGCACACCGCGGATGTCTTCCTGCACGCCATAGCGCGACACACTGGCCACCAGCGGGCCATCCGCGCCCCCGCCGCCATCCGCGCGTCCGCCCAGCGCGGCGATCGCCTGCGCCTTGGGCGCCGGATCGACCAGGTTCGCGCCGCCGGGCGTGGGCGTCGGAAGGGCGGCCAGATCGGGCGGCGTCTGCAGCGGCCGCGTCGGCAGGATCGAGAATTCATCGGGCGTGCGATCGGCCTTGCGGACGTTAAACAGCGTCGGGTTCTCGCGCGCGCAGGCGGTCAGCGACACAATCAGGGCGCATGCGATGCCCAAACGTCCGATCATATGCAGCCCTTCCCTCCGCCGGTTCGCCCCGCTTCTAGCGCAACCCCGTTGCGGCGTCACGGGGTCTTGGGCTTGCGATCCTCGGGCCAGATGAACAGGCCGAACACCCCGGCGAAGATGAACACATCGGCCAGGTTGAACGCATAGGGGTTGTCGATCCCGCAGCAGGACATGTTCAGGAAATCTGCCACCGCCCCGTACAGCACCCGGTCGAGCGCGTTGGCCAGCGCGCCCCCGATCACCAGCCCGACCGACACGCGGGCCATCGGCCGGGTGAACCCGCGCGCCCAGCGAACGAGGGCGATGGAAACGCCCACCGCCAGCGCCACCAGCAGCCATCGCGCGCCCACGCCCGACAGGACGCCGAAATTGATCCCCTCGTTCCAGCCCATGCGGAAGGTCAGATAGGGGGGCGCCACCGGCAGGAACAGCCGCGACTTGAGGTCGAGGAGATGCACCACCACGATCTTCGACGCCTGATCGACGGCGAAGGCCGCCAGTGCGGAAAGCCAGAGCGCGCGCATCAGTGACGGAAGTGCCGCATGGCGGTGAACACCATCGCCAGCCCCGCGCCGTCGGCGGCGGCGATCACCTCGTCGTCGCGCATGGACCCACCGGGCTGGATCACCGCCCTGGCGCCCGCCTCCGCCGCGGCGAGCAGGCCGTCGGGAAACGGAAAGAACGCTTCCGAGGCCAGCACCGCGTCGCGTGCGGGCGATTGCGCCAGATCCAGCGCCTCGGCCATGTCGAGCGCCTTGCGCGCGGCGATGCGCGAGCTGTCGACCCGGCTCATCTGTCCCGCGCCGATGCCCACGGTCGCGCCGTCCCTGGCATAGACGATGGCGTTCGACTTCACATGCTTGGCGACCTTCCATGCGAACAGCAGGTCGCGCATCTGATCATCCGAGGGGCTGCGCTTCGTGACCACGCGCAGGTCGTCGGGGCTCAGCCGGCCGTTATCGTGATCCTGCACCAGCCAGCCGCCGGCCACCTGTTTCATCGCGCGGCGCGGGGCCGTCGGGTCGGGCAGGCGGCCCGTTGTCAACAGACGCAGGTTCTTCCTGGCGGCGAAGACCTCCCGCGCGCCGTCGGTGGCGTCGGGCGCGATGACGACCTCGGTGAAGACGCCGGCGATGGCACGGGCCGTCTCTTCGTCCAGCGTTCCGTTCAGCGCCACGATCCCGCCGAACGCCGACGTCCGGTCGCAGTCGAAGGCGCGGGCATAGGCCTGCGCAAGGCTGTCGCCCGTCGCCACGCCGCAGGGATTGGCGTGCTTGACGATGACGACGGCCGGGGCATCGAACTCGGCCACCAGTTCGACGGCAGCGTCGGTATCGTTGATATTGTTGTAGCTCAGCGCCTTGCCCTGAAGTTGCGCGGCGGTGGCCACGCCGGGCCGGTCGCTGCCGTCGGAGTAGAACGCGGCGCCCTGATGCGGATTTTCGCCGTAGCGCAGCGGCTGAACCAGGCGGCCCGCGGCGGCGACGCGGCGCGGCGTTTCCTCGAAGCGGGCCATCCAGGTGGCGACGGCGGCGTCATAGGCCGCCGTGCGCCCGAAGGCGCGCGCCGCCTGCCGCTGCCGGAAGGAAAGGGTGGTTCCGCCGTCATTGACGTCCAGTTCGGCCAGCAGGTCGTCGTAATCCTCGGGGTCGGTCACCACGCAGGTCCAGGCGGGGTTCTTCGCACCGGCCCGGATCATGGCCGGCCCGCCGATGTCGATATTCTCGATGCAGGCCGCGGGATCCGCGCCGGAGGCCACCGTCGCCTCGAACGGGTAGAGGTTCACCACCAGCAGGTCGATGGCGCCGATGCCATGCGCCTCCATCGCCTCGCGATGGGCGGGGTCGTCGCGCAGCGCCAGCAGCCCCCCGTGGATCGCCGGATGCAGCGTCTTGACCCGGCCGTCCATCATCTCGGGAAAACCGGTCGCGTCGGACACGTCGCGCACGTCGAGCCCGGCCTCGCGCAGGGCCCTGGCCGAGCCGCCCGTCGACAGCAGCTCCACCCCCCGGCGGGCCAGGGCGCGGCCGAGGTCGACCAGTCCTTGCTTCTCCGACACGGAGAGGAGGGCGCGTTTCAGCGGGACGGTCGTCATCGGGGCATCCTTGGTCGGTCAGATCGTGTCGGGCGACGGCGGCGGCAGTTCCGTCGCCTCCTGCGCGCGGGTGAGGGTCCAGTCGATGGTCGCGGCATAGGACACGATGCGGTCGGATAAAACCACCTGCTGCGACGGCCGTGGCTTCAACCGGCCCGGCTCCAGGTGGACCGAGGGCGCGAGCGCGATCTCGGTGCCGCTGCGCGGACGGAACACCCAGACCTCGCCGGAAGACAGGGTGATCGACACCGCGCGACCGCCCATGTCGATCTCGGCCTGGGAATCGGGGTGAAGGTGAAAGCGGATGTCGAAGCCTATGCCCTGAAGCTGCGCCCGCGTCTGCGCGTCCTCGAACCGCTCCTTGTCGGCCCCGGTGACCGCGCGCAGGCTGTCCTCGCCCTCCAGCACGCGGCCGTCGGTGGACAGGACCAGCCGGCGCAGATGGGTCAGCCCATGGCTCGGGCCATAGCCGTCATGGCTCGCGATCAGGGTCGAGGCGCGTCGCGAGGCGCTGCGCTGCCATTGCACCTTGCGCGGCGTCTGGATCAGCGGCGCGACCCGGCGACCCGAATGCACCAGCACCGGCCCCACCCGCGAGGAAGAGAAGCCCTCGATCGCCAGCGTCGAATGCGATGCCGTCGCCCGGCCCGCCAGGTGCCAGTCCGGCCCGAAGGCACCGCCCGGCCCGCAATTGACGATGACGGGACAGGCCCCGCTCGTCATCTCGAACGCCAGGGTGGAGGCATGGGCCGAACCCGAGACCACGCCGCGCGGCGGACGTGTGGCGTCGACGATGACCGACGTGCGGCCATGCGCCATCGGCGCGAACCCCATCGCCAGTCCGCTGTCGTTGCGCGCGCGTATGCCCGAATCCGCCAGCACCCGGTCCACGCGTCCGATCCTGCCCCGCCCACCGCCGTGGAACCGCGCGAGCCCGCCATCGGCGTGACGCAGGCTGCGCAGCGTCGGCACCAGCCTGGACTGCGCGGCGAGCAGGCCCGGGGGGACGTCACCCATCGGACGCAGTGCGTCGATCGACCAGCCGAGCAGCATGCCCACCTCGAGGAGCGCCTCGGGGTTGCGCGAGGCGATGCCGCCATCCTCGCCCACGTCCTGCTCCGCCGCGTCCGATAGGGCATGCGCCGTCTCGCTTGCCAGCTGCGCGGTGCCCTCCAGCGTCAGCCCGGCATAGAGAAGGCCGGTCAGCGCCTCCATCCGCGGCAGGCCTGCGGCGGTCGCGGGCCACCGGCGGCGCAGAAAGCCCGCCTGGGTATAGAGCAGGTCGAAGAACCGCGCCTGGTCCGACGCCTCCATCCCGCGCAGCAGGACCGGGGCATGGCTGATCTGGCGCAGCAGGCGTCGCCCCGTCAGCGCCGCATCCCAGCCCGGACCGCTGCCGCGCCCGTACCTGCGGGCCCAGTCAAGGATCCAGACCTGCGCGACCTTGCGTGCATCGGCCGTGCCCAGTGCCAGCAGATCGTCGAGCCAGCCTTGCCCGTGCAGCTGCATCTCGAACGGGGTGGACGGGGTGTCGATGTCCCACGGGATGGTGCCCGGCGCCTCGACCACCTCACCGGCGAAATGCCAGATCCCGGCGGCGATCTGGCGGCCGCGCCCGGTCGATCCGGTGCCGCGCGGCTCGGGCTGCCAGACCAGGCTGCGCGGTCCGCGGCGGGGACGTGCGCGCAGCACGGCCAGGCGTGTGCGCAATCTCTCGCTGAAGGTGTGTGCCGTCATTCCACTGCCCCCGGTGGACCTGTCCCGGCCCATACCGCCGGAAGGATATGCGCCACGGACGGCCCTGTCACCCGGGCTTCCGCAGGGCCGCCATGTAGAACCCGTCCATGCCGCCCCGCTCGGGCCAGAGATCGGGCAACAGGCGCAGGCCATGCGCCCCGGTCGCCTCGGGCGGCAGGCCATAGGCGGCGGGGTCCAGCGCCTCCGCCGTCAGCCCGGGATGGCGCTTCAGGGCGGCACCGACCTGATGCTCCCCTTCGACCGGCAGGAGCGAGCAGGTGCAGAAGACCAGCCGCCCGCCCGGCCGCAGGAAGCCCAGCGCGCGGTCGAGCAGGCGGTACTGCAGCGTTGTCAGCGCCTCAACATCGCGGGCCGCGCGCAGGTGCGGCAGGTCCGGGTGGCGGCGGATCGTGCCGGTGGCGGTGCAGGGTGCGTCCAGCAGGACCGCGTCGAACGGCGCCCCGGGCTGCCAATCCAGCGCGTCCGCTTCGACGACGGTCGCCTCCAACCCCGTCCGTTCGAGGTTCGCATGCAGCCGTTTCAGGCGTTTGGCTGAAAGGTCCAGTGCGGTGACGCGGGCGCCGGCCGCGGCAAGCTGCATCGTCTTGCCGCCCGGCGCGGCGCAGAGGTCAAGCACGTCCGCGCCCGCCAAGTCGCCCAAAAGGCGGGCCGGAACCGCCGCGGCGGCATCCTGCACCCACCAGTCGCCGGACGCGTAGCCGGGCAGCGCGGAAACCTGCCCCCCCTCGAGTCGCAGGGATCCGGTGGGCAGGCGCGTCGCGCCCAGCTCCCCCAACGCCTCGCCCGACACCCCGGACTTGGGCGTCAGGTCCAGCGGCGCCGGGTTCAGATGCGCGGCCTCGATCGCCTCCAGTCGGTCCCGCCCCCAGGCCTTGGCCAACGGCTTGCGCAGCCAGGCGGGCAGGGCGGGCGGGGGCAGGGCCGCCCATTCGGGGCCGGCCCCAGCCAGGCCGCGAAGGACCGCGTTCACCAGCCCGGCCTGTTTGGCGGTGCGGGGCGACATGCGTGCCAGTGCGACGGCGTCGTTGACCACCCCATGCGGCGCGGCGCCTTCCACGAACAGCTCCACCAGTGCCAGGCGCAGGATGTCCCGTATACGCGCGGCGGGCTGCCGCTGCATCCGCGTCTTCAGGAGGGCATCGGCCCGGCCCATGTGCCGCAGGACGAGCCCGGCCAGACGCAACGCGCGCGCCGCATCGGCCCCGGTCTGACCGCTTTCGCCATCGGTCAGCATCCGGCCGTCGCGCAGGACATGCGCCAGCAGGCGGAGCGCGCCGATACGTGCGGAGAGGCTGTCGGGATGTGCCGTCATGGGTGGGCGATCCTTGCGCTGGAACTGCCGCGACGTATATCCAAAGCCATCCCCCGGCAAGGAGCCTGCCATGGCCGATCGCATGACCGTCGACCCGTCCGCCCTGCCGCCGGCCGCCGAGGACGCGCCGGCCTGCCCGACGACTCCGCGTGGACGCGGGGTCGATCTGACGCCGCTGTCGCCCGAGGCGGAAATCGCCCGTCGCGCGGCCCTGTCTGACGTTGCCCGCCGCGCGCTGGAGGAAGCGGAAGCCCGCGCCAGAACCGACCCCGACCTGCCGCCCGAACTGGGCGGTCGCGACGGACCGGAGCCGGTCCGCTATGGCGACTGGGAATTGAAGGGCTTGGCGATCGACTTCTAGCGCAGGCGCAGGTCGGCCACGTCGCCCGTGCCCCGGTCGGCACGGAATCGCAGCACGTCACCCTGGATCGCGACGGTCTGGCAGTTCAGGGGGAAGTCGCGCAGCGCCGTATCCAGCGTTCGACAGAACAGCCCGTCCCGCCATGCCCAGGTCCCCGACACGCGCAATCCGAAGCCGCGACCCGTGATGCGGCCGTCGGGCAGGACCTGCAGCGAAACGCCATCCCCCATCAGCCGCTTGCCTGCGGTGAGCGCGACGAAGGCGTCGCGCGAGGTCACGGCCTCGAACGCCGCGGCGGGGTAGGGGAAGACGAGAAGGAAGAGAAGCGCGCGCATGAAACCCTCGACGTTATCGGGAAGAACATAGCGCGATTTTCCTAACGCAAACCCAACACATCCAGCATGTCGAAGGCGCCCGGTCCCTTGCCCTGGCCCCAGAGCGCCGCCTTGAGGGCCCCGCGGGCAAAGACGCTGCGGTCGGTTGCCGCGTGCCGCAGGACGATGCGCTCGCCCTCGCCGGCGAAAATGACATCGTGATCGCCCACCACGTCGCCGCCCCGGACGGCGTGGAACCCGATGGCGCCCCGGGCGCGCCGTCCGGTCATGCCGTCGCGCCCGCGATCCGCCACCTGGTCGAGGGGCATGCCCCGTCCCTCGGCCGCGGCCTCGCCCAGCATCAGCGCGGTGCCCGAAGGGGCGTCGACCTTGTGCCGGTGATGCGTCTCGACGATCTCGATATCGTAGTCGGCGTCCAGGGCACCGGCGACCTGCCGCACCAGCTGCGTCAGGAGGTTCACCCCCAGCGACATATTGCCCGCGCGCACGACGGTCGCATGCCGCGCGGCGCGGTCCAGCGCGGCGATGTCGTCCGCGGCAAGTCCGGTGGTGCCGACCACGTGAACGGCGCGGGCCTGCGCGCAGAGCTCCGACATGCCGACGGTCGCCGCGGGCGTGGTGAAGTCGATGACCGCCTGTGCCTTCGCCACGACCTCGATCGGGTCGTCGGTGACCGGCACGCCGTCGGGCGCCCCGCCGCGCACCGTGCCCAGATCCTGCCCGACCCAGTCATGGCCCGGCGCCTCGGTCACGCCGACGAGGTGCGCGGCCTCCGACGACTGGATCAGATCGCACAGCATCCGGCCCATGCGGCCCGACCCGCCCATCACGACGATACCCGGTGTCTGCATCTTGCCCTCCATGACCGGCCCCCTCTTGGTCCAAGGGGGCGGTCCATGCAACGGTTGCGGGCGCGCGCCGTCGCGAATATCTGCCCCTTTCCCGACAGGAGACGAGCAATGGCACGATCCCGCAATGACCACGACCGCGGCCCGTCGCAGCGCCAGCTGCGCGTCGGAGAGCTGATCCGGCGCACCCTCTCGGACGTGCTGGCGCGGGGCGACATCCACGACCCGGAACTTCAGCGCATGTCGATCACGGTCGGCGAGGTCACCGCCAGCCCCGACCTGAAGATCGCCACGGCCTGGGTCCTGCCGCTGGGCGGCAAGGACCGCGAGGCGGCGATCGCGGCGCTCAAGCGCAACAAGGGCGAATTACGGCGCGCGATCTCGAAGGAGATGACGCTGAAATTCGCGCCCGACCTTCGGTTCCGCATCGACGAGACCTTCGACCGGATGGATGACACGCGCCGGATGTTCGCGGACGCGAAGGTGCAGCGCGACATCCGCGCCGACGGAGGGTCCGACGCCGATGACGGGCGCGGGGATGGCGGGCAATGATCCTGCGGGCGCTCGCCTGCCTGCTGGCACTGACCGGCCTGGCCGACGCCTGCGAGTCCGTCGACCACCGCGGGCGCACGTTCACCGTCTGCACCGCCGATCTGGCAAGGCAGGAAATCGGGCTGCGGCTGAACGGCGTCGATGGCCTGCCGCTCGGTGAGTTCGACGCGCTCCAGGCAAAGGTCGACGCACCCATCCACTTCGCCATGAACGGCGGAATGTACCATCAGGACCGCCGGCCCGTCGGTCTCTATGTCGAGGACGGCAAGCAATCCAAACGGATCGTCATACGGGAAGGTCCGGGCAATTTCGGCCTGTTGCCGAACGGCGTGTTCTGCATCCGTGACGACCGCGCGGACGTCATCGAAAGCCGTGCCTTCGCGGACGAACCGCCCGCTTGCCGCCATGCGACGCAGTCCGGCCCGATGCTGGTAATCGACGGCCGGCTGCACCCGCGCTTCCTGCCCGACAGCATGTCGTTCAAACGGCGCAACGCCGTGGGAGCCACGCCGGACGGGCGGACCGTGCATTTCGTGATCTCCGAAGGGGCGGTGACCTTTCACGAGATGGCGACCCTGTTCCGCGACGTGCTGGACGTCCGCGATGCGCTGTTCCTCGACGGCACGGTCTCGCGCCTGCATGCGCCGGCGCAGGGGCGGTCCGATCCGGGCCGCGCGATGGGGCCGATCCTCTATGTGACGGGGCGCGGCTGATGGCACGGCGCAAGCGGGGCAATCCCGTCGATGGTTGGATGATCGTCGACAAGCCTGCGGGCGTCACCTCCACCGCGCTGGTGGGCAAGGTCCGCTGGGCGCTGAATGCGCAGAAGGCCGGACATGCCGGAACGCTGGACCCGGACGCGACCGGCGTGCTCGCCGTGGCGCTGGGCGAGGCGACGAAGACCGTGCCCTATGTCACGGATGCCATGAAATGCTATCGGTTCCGCGTGGCCTGGGGCGCCGAGACGACGACCGACGACGCCGCCGGCGACGTCGTGCGGCGCGCCGATGCGCGACCCGATCGCGGCGCGATCGAGGCGGCCCTGCAAGCCTTTCGCGGGGACATCACGCAGGTTCCGCCCCAGGTCTCGGCCGTCAAGGTCGACGGCGCGCGGGCCTACGACCTGGCGCGGGACGGCGTGGCCATGGACCTGGCCGCGCGGCCGCTCCGCGTCGAACGGTTCGACCTGACCGAGGCGGAAGACGACGGCGCCGCGTTCGAAATGGTCTGCGGCAAGGGCGGCTATGTCCGGTCGATCGCGCGCGACCTGGGGCGGGCGCTGGGCTGCCTGGGTCATGTCGTCTGCCTGCGCCGCCTGTGGTCGGGGCCGTTCCGTGTCGAGGAGGCCGTCGCCCCCGACCGGATCGAAGACCTGGCGCGGACGCCCGAACTGCTGTCGCTGCTGCAACCGCTCGAACTCGGCCTCCATGATTTGCCGGCACTGCCCGTGGACGCGGTCGCGGCCGTCCGCCTGCGGCATGGCAACCCGGCCGCGGTGCAACTCGGCGCCGAAGAGGGGCAGATCTGCGCCGCAATTCTGGATGGCCGTGCGGTTGCGGTTGGCACCTACCGCGCGGGCCTGCTGCAACCCAGCCGGGTGTTCGCGGGCTGAAACAACAGGCGCGCCCGTACCGTCCTCATGACCCCGATTGTTACGGTCGATCACGAAAATCATATCCCCACCGTCGCGTCCGGTGACCATGACGTGAGGGCGGGTGCCATGGGGCCCACCCTTCGGGATAGGCCTTTCGGCAACGCAAACGCGGCGGCCTTGCCCCGCAAGCCGAAAGGAAAATCGCATGTCTCGCCTTCTCAATCCGTCGACCGCCTGGACCGTGCTCGTCGCCGGTGCTCTGGCCACGGTCGCCTTCGACCTCTTCGGTCAGGGGCTCTCGCCTCTTGCGGGTTTCGCCAAGCTCGCCCCTGTGGGCCTCGCGCAGCAGACGCTGTCCAAGGTCTTCGGCACTGTCCCGAACGGCGCCGCGCACACGCTGCATGCCCTGACCGGTCTGTTGGCCTACCCGTTGGGCTACCTTCTGGTGGCCCGTCCGATCGCGGATCGGGTGCTGCCCGCGCTGCATTGGAGCGTGGTCGCCACGACCTATGGCGTCGTCCTCTGGATATTCGCTCTCTACGTCATGGCTTCGCTCGTGGCGGGCAACCCGCCGTTCCTGGCGTTCTCCGGCATCACCTGGGTCGCGCTCTGGGGGCACATCCTCTATGCCCTCGTCGCCGCCGCGGTGATCGAGGCGCGCCTGCCGCGGCCCGTGCATCTGCCGACAGCGGCCTGATTTGCCACCTTGCCAGCCCCCGGGCGGGGCTGGCATCACCCGGACCATGATCACCCGGACACATAGCCGCGACGGCACCCTCTCCACGGCGGTGTATTCGGACGACGAACGCTATCGTTTCGACCTCTTGCGGGTGTGGGACGCGGATGGCGGCCGGATCAACTTCGTGATGCTGAACCCGTCCACCGCGACCGAACTGGCCAACGACCCGACGGTCGAGCGCTGCGAACGACGGGCGCGCACGCTGGGCTTCGGCGCGTTCCGCGTGACCAACATCTTCGCATATCGCGCCACCGATCCCCGCGACATGCGCGCCTGTTCGGACCCGGTCGGGGGCCCCGCGAACGATGCTGCGATCCGCGAGGCCGCGCTCTGGGCGGATCGCGTCGTCTGCGCCTGGGGCACGCATGGCGCGTATCTCGATCGCGGTGCCCAGGTGGAACGCCTGCTGCGCGGGACGGGTCGGCCGCTCGATACGCTGGGCTTGTCGAAGGACGGGCATCCCAAGCATCCTCTCTATATCGGCTATGCCGTGCAGCCGGCACGGTGGGCGTCGCCATGCAGTTGAAGCGGCATGACGTCACGACGGATGACGGCACGCGGATCGCCGTGCACGAGGCCGGGGAGGGGTCGCCGCTCCTGCTGCTGCACGGATTTCCGCAGAATCACCGGTGCTGGCGACCGGTCCTGCCGATGCTGACCGCGCGGCATCGCTGCATCCTTCCCGACCTGCGGGGCTATGGCGACAGCGACGCGCCGGCGGACGATGCCGGGCACGAGACCTATTCCAAGCGCCGCATGGCACGGGACATCGTGGCGGTGCTCGACGCGCTGGACTTGGACCGGGTGGACATTGCCGGCCATGATCGAGGGGCCCGTGTGGCCTATCGGTTCGCGCTGGATCACCCCGAACGGCTGCGTCGACTGGCAATACTGGAGGTCATCCCGACCGTCTCCTTTTGGGAGGCTTGGACGGCGGATCTGGCGCAGGCGGCTTATCACTGGAACTTCCTCGCCCAGCCGGCGCCGATGCCGGAGCGGTTGATCGCCGGGGATGCGCAAGCTTGGATCGACTGGACCCTGCGGACGTGGACGAAAACAAAGTCGCTCGATGTATTCGCGACGGACGCGCTCGATAGCTATCGGCAGCAGGCGGCCGATCCGGCGCGACTGACGGCGATGTGCGCGGATTACCGTGCCGGGTATCATAGCGATCGGGAACTCGATGCAGCCGATCGCGCCGCGGCGCGCCGGATTGCGGCGCCCATGCTTTTTGTCTGGGCACGTCATGGCTTTCCCGCCTCCACCGGCGATCCGGCAGCGGTTTGGCGGGATTGGGCGTATGGCGTGACGGATCGATCCGTCGAATCTGGTCATTTTGCAATGGAGGAAGCCCCGGATCAGGTCGGCGCCGCCCTGGCGGAGTTCTTCGAGCTGGAAGAATAGCCGAACGCCGGAGGCGTTCCGACAGCGGGTGATACGTGCCGTTCGCATAGGCCTGCGCGCCCCGGATGATCCCTGACGGAAATCGCACGATTGCGGACGGCCGGGTGTCGGACGAAGGATCCGGTCAGGTTGGTAGGTTGCGAAACGCCTGACACGAGAGACACAAGGGCGGTGACCCGTGATGCGGGTTGGCCCCGATGGGTCAATCCCGGACAAGACGTCCGATTACGGAGCACGGATCAGGTGTACGTCTCGGACAGTCAGGTCGGACGTCCCCGAGACCTTGGCGACGACCATGTCATCGACGACAAGATCCGTCGCGTCGCCATTGGCCCGGAACTGCAGATCGGGCTGCGTATCGCCCTCGTAGAAGATTTCGATCATGTCGACCCCAGGCACGAAATCGGCGATCAACGGGGCCTGCGACGCATCATCGGGCAGCGCCGGACCCGACGACGCGTCGAAGATGAACCGGTCCTGCCCCTCGCCACCCACGAGGATGTCGCCTTTCCCGCCGGCCAGCGTGTCATCGCCATCCCCGCCATACAGTTCGTCGGCCGCGTCGCGGTCGGTGCCGTCCTGCAGGACCGTGCCGTCCAGGATGTCGTCGCCGAGGCCGCCCCGGAGCGTATCCCGTCCTTCGCCGCCGAAGAGACGGTCGTTCCCCGCGTCGCCGGCCAACAGGTCGTCCCCGTCGCCGCCTGACAGCAGATCATCGCCGTCCTGCCCCTGCAGCAGATCGTCGTCGTCATCACCGTGCAGAACGTCGTCGCCTTGCCCCCCAAGCAGCGTGTCATCGCCCCCGCCGCCAGAGATCACGTCGCGTCCGCCCCCGCCTTCGGCTAGGTCGTCGCCCGTGTCCGGCAGGATCAGGTCGTTCCCGCCGCCGCCCGTGATCATGTCCGCATCGCCGCCGCCGAACATGGCGTCGGCGTCGATCGGGATCGGGGTTGCCCAGGACCCCTCGATCCGGTCGGTCACATGTTCGCTGCCCAGCGCGTCCC